>DATAYT010000157.1:0-16110 GCA_036272395.1 Xanthobacteraceae bacterium | reverse complement strand
TTCGGCGGCATCGCTCAAGGCCACGCGGCCGTCGATGTCGAGCGTGTGCGACCCGTGATACTCGGTGCTGTGCAGGGCAAAGGCGACGTTCGGGCTGACCGGCCCGCCGAGAAATATCAGCACGCTGTCGGTGACGCCCGTGGCGTCGGCGCCGAGCGCCGCAAGCACGGTGGCGATCGGCCGCCGCGTTATCGGCCGGTTGATGACAATGCCGAGCGCGCCGGTGCGATCGTGCCGCGCGATCATGATCACGGCGTGATCGAACGGGTCGCGCAAGCTCGGCGAGGCGATCAGCAGCTGGCCGGCAAAGGAGGTGCGGCCGGAAACCTCAGGCTCCGCCGGCAAGGCTGCGTGCAGCATCGCGGCCGGCGTCACGATTGCCAGGGCGGCCACAAGCAAACGGCTGCAATATTGTCCAAACACTTTGCGCCCCCGCGCCAGAGCTTGGTCGAGCAATGATCGCGCCGGGCGGCGCCAACAATCAAGATGCCTGCCGCCATCTCAAACGAACTGGACGGCGATGCCGCCGAGACTGCCGAAATCGGCGTGCAGTGTGTCGCCCTTGCGGGCATGCACCACCCGCGTGAACGAACCGGCCAGTACCAGATGCCCGACATCGAGCGCGACGCCGTGCTGGCCGAGCTTATTGGCAAGCCAGGCGACGCCGAGCGCCGGATGGCCGAGCACGCCGGCAGCAACGCCGGTCTCCTCGATCTCGGAATTGCGGTACATCATGCCGCCAACCCAGCGCAGATCGATATCGAGCGGACCGACCGGGCGGCCGCCGATCACGATACCGGCGGCGGCGCCGTTGTCGGCGACGGTGTCGAAAATCTTGCGCGGATCTTGCAGGCGGGCATCGACGATCTCGATCGCCGGCACGACATATTCGGTGGCGCGCAGCACGTCGGGCAGGCCGATGCCGGGACCGCGCAGCGGCTTGCCGAGCACAAAGGCAAGCTCGATTTCGACCCGCGGCAAACAATAATTGTCGTGCGGCACGCGGGCGCCGTCGGCGATCATCATATTGTCGAGGAGGTGCCCGTAATCGGGCTCGTCGATCTGCGACGAGCGCTGCATCGCTTTCGAAGTGAGCCCGACTTTGTGCCCGATCAGCTTGGCGCCGGCCGCAATCTTGCGTTTGGCGACCTCAGACGAGATGGCGTAGGCGTCCTCCACGGTGATCCCGGGCCAAGTCTTCGACAGCTGCACCGCCTGTTTGCGATCCTTCTCGGCGGCGACAAGAATATCGGCTGCTTTCCTGCGATCGGCGTCGGATAGCATAAGGGTGTACTCTCCGCGGAAAAGTCATTGTCATGCCCGCGCATAGCCGTTCGAAGAACGGCGTCGCGTCGGTTCGCTCGCCTACGTCGCGGGCATCTCGCTTAAACAGGCGCAGCGCCCGGAGAACGGGATGGCCGGGACAAGCCCGGCCATGACGAGGCCTAAAAATTCACTCTAGCACAGTGGGGAAAAAGGAAAGGCGCGCAGGCTACTGGCAGGCGGCGCGCAGCACAACGGTCTCGACCGGGCATTCCGCGGCGGCTGAGTGTTGTTGTCCCTGGCCTTGCAGCCAGAGCGAGGCATTGCATTTCTCGGCGGTGCGCACATCGAGCGGCTGGCCGTCGGAAAAGCCTTTGCCCTTGCAGGCATTGACCGCAGCGCTCGCGCAGTCGGCGGCGCCGTTGCCGGCGATTGCACAGGGCTCGTGAATTTCGATCACTTTTGAAGTTGCCGACTTCACCATCGCGTCCGCGGCACTCTTCATCGCTTGCTGCGTTGCCGTAGCCGCATCCTTGGCCGCCTCCGCCGACTTCTTGTTGAAGTCGTCGATCTTCGACTGCTGCTCCTTGAGCTTGGCATTGAAGTCGGTGACGGAGTCGTGCCACCAGCGGGACAAGTCATCGAAAAAGCCGCGCTTCTCCGCCGGCGCTTGCGGCGCGGCGGCGGTCGCGGGCGGCGGTTGCGACGGCTGCGTTAGTTGCGGCGCGCTTTGCGGCGCCTCCGGTTGGGAAGTCGCCGGTGCGGCGGAGCTGGCCGACGATGCCGGCTCGCCGCTCTGCGCGAGCGCCGCGGCGGAGCCGCAAGCGAGCAACGAGACCGCGAGCAAAGCGCCGCAGGCTCGGTCTCGCGCTGCTGATACCGCTGTCTTGTTACTGATACCTGGTGTCACGGCCACCCCCGCCATGGCCTATTGCCGACCCCGATTGCGGACAGTCAAGCGACCGCCCGTCGTCCGTTCAAGCCGAAGCTTGGCGGCCAAATTGGGCGTCAGCAAGGTCAAAAACGCCGAGTTACGGCTTTGAAATTAAATCAGAAAAGCCCAGGCCGGATTAATTTTTCTTGTTGTCGGCGCCGGCGCGTTCGCGCCATCTGGTCCAGACAAACCACACCAGCCCCGCCGCCAGCAGCACGACAATGACGGCATCGAAGCGGTGAAACAGGCTGCGGAAAGTCGGATCGCTGTCCCAGCGCGCACCGAGCACCATGCCGATATAAGCGAGCCCGAAGCACCACGGCCACGATCCGAGAAACGTATAGATCTGGAATTGCGCCATCGGCATGCGCGCCAAGCCGGCGGGAAAGGCGATGAACGTGCGCACCACCGGCAACAGCCGCCCGATGAAAACCGTGATCGCGCCGTAGCGGGCAAAGAAATGTTCGGCGCGATCAAGCTCGGCAGCGCTCACCAGGACATAGCGGCCCCAGCGTTCGAATGCCGGGCGTCCCCCTTTGGCCGCGACGTAATAGGCGACGGTCGAACCGATATTGCAACCGAGCGCGCCTGCGGTCGCGGCACCGATCAGGCTGAACTGGCCGATGGAGACGAGGTAGCCGGCAAACGGCATGATGATTTCCGACGGCAGCGGAATGCAGGCCGACTCGATCGCCATCAGAACGACGACGCCGAAATAGCCGGTGGCGGAAATCACCCCGACGATCCAGGCCGCGAGCGCCGAAATGACCTGATCGAGCATTATCGATGAGGAGAAACGGAAAAGCTCAGCGCCGCTTGCGCGCGCGGCGGCCTTCGAGCACGACGACTTTCCGGCGTGGAAATTCTTCCGGCAGTTTCTTCGGCACCTTCTCGGCAATGCCGAACAGCCGCTCCCGCCGATCCATCTCACTCCAGACGTCATCGGGTTTGATGCCGGAGGCGACCCACAGCACCACGAGATTGTAGATGAGATCGGCGCTTTCCTTGACGACGGATTCGCGATCGCCATGCATGGCATCGATCACGACCTCGACCGCCTCCTCGGCGAGCTTCTTGGCCATTTTGCTGCGGCTCGAGCGCAACAGCCGCGCCGTCCGTGAGGTGGACGGATCGTCGTTACGGCAGGCATAGGCGGCCTGATAGAGGCGTGAAATCGAATCAGTCATGGCTCATCAGAATAACCTGATCTTGTCGTGATTTGTGTTAATTCCTTGTTGTTACAAATTTATTAGGCCGCCTGCGGAGGGCCAAATAGACCTTAAAATCGGGGTTTCTGCGTATCTTGCCGCCCCCTCAATCGTCCAGAGCCAAGAGCCCGGCATTGCCGCCAGCCGCGGCCGTGTTGACGGTCACAACCTGCTCGGCCGTAAACCGCCGCAAATAGTCCGGTCCTCCCGCCTTGGGCCCGGTCCCTGACAGTTCGGTGCCGCCGAACGGCTGCACGCCGACCACGGCGCCGATCATATTGCGGTTGACGTAAATGTTACCGTGCGGAAGCCGGCCGATGATCCGCGCGAAGCGAAAATCGATCCGCGACTGGATGCCAAGCGTGAGCGCGGTGGCGTTCGCCGCGATCTCGTCCAACAGCGTGTCGAGCTGATCCGCGTGCCAGCGCACCACGTGCAGCACCGGCCCAAAAATCTCGCGGTCGAGCGCGCCGGCGCGATCGAGTTCGACGATAGCCGGCGCGACGTAAGTGCCTTTGGGTGGGAGCGCGCGATCCCAGCGAAAGCGCAGGCGTCCGGCGCGTTCCTGCTCGTCAACCCAATCGTCCAGTTTGGTTTTGGCCTCGGCGTCGATCACCGGTCCGATGTGAGTCCCGATCAACCGCGGATCACCGACGCTCAACTCGCGCGCGGCGCCGGCGATCATTTTAAGAATTGGCTCGGCGATATCCTCCTGCAGGCACAGGAGTCGCAGCGCCGAACAACGCTGGCCCGCTGAACGGAATGACGATGCCAATACGTCGTCGCAAACCTGTTCGGGCAAAGCCGTGGCATCGACGATCATGGCATTGATCCCGCCAGTCTCGGCGATGAGCGGTACGATCGGGCCGTTTTTCGCGGCGAGCGCGCGATTGATGGCGCGCCCGGTCTCGGTCGAGCCGGTGAAGACGACGCCGGCCACCAGCCGATGCGCGACGAGATGCGCGCCAACCGTACCGTCGCCGGGAACGAGGTGGAGCGCGCTTTTGGGTACGCCGGCCTCCTGCAGAAGCGCAACCGCGCGCGCAGCGACGAGCGGGGTCTGCTCGGCCGGCTTGGCAACGACCGTGTTGCCGGCAACAAGCGCCGCGACAATCTGGCCGACAAAGATCGCCAGCGGAAAATTCCACGGCGAAATGCACACAAACACGCCGCGGCCGCGATAGCGGAGCGCGTTGCTTTCGCCGGTCGGCCCCGGCAGCGCCCGCGGCGCAAGCGCTATGCGCGCGTGGGCGGCATAGTAACGGCAATAGTCGATCGCTTCGCGCAATTCGGCGAGCGCATCGTCGAGCGTCTTGCCCGCCTCGTTCTGCAGAAAAGCGAGCAGCCGGCCGCGATCGGATTCCAGCCGATCGGCACCGCGCTCGAGAACCGCAGCGCGTTGCTCGATCGGCCAGGCCGTCCACGACGGCAAGCCGTCGGCTGCGGCGGCAATGGCCGTATCGCCGATCGCCGCGTCAGCTTCGCGGACCACGCCGATCGCGCCGCCGTCGATTGGAGAGCGCACTTGGCGCGCGATGCCAGGGAGCACGACCCCGTTGACAAGCGGCGCGGCTTCTCCGCGCATCGCTGCGGCACCGCGAATTTCGCCGATGAGCGCGTCGAGGCTGCCCCGATCGCCGAAATCGATGCCGGCGGCGGCCCGCCGCTCCGGCTGGAAAATGTCGCGCGGCAGCGGAATCTTGCGGTTGCGCGCCTGCACCGGCGCGCCGATAAAGCTTTGCGGGCGGCGTAGAATTTCGCCGATCGGTATGCTCGGATCGGCAGCCGCCGAAACAAACGAAGAATTCGCGCCATTTTCTAAAAGCCGGCGCACCAGATAGGCCAAGAGATCGCGGTGGCCGCCGACCGGCGCGTAGACGCGGCAGGCGGCATCCGGAAATTCGGCGAGCACCGCCTGATAAAGCGCTTCGCCCATGCCGTAGAGCCGCTGGAATTCGAAGCCGTCGATGCCGCCGGCATCTTCGATGACGCTCGCCACGGTCAAGGCATTGTGCGTGGCGAATTGCGGAAACAGCCGGTTGCGCGCGGCCAATAGTTGTTTGACGCAGGCCATGTAGCAAAGATCGGTCATCGCCTTGCGGGTGAAGACCGGATAGTCGGCAAGGCCACGCTCCTGAGCGCGTTTGATCTCCGTATCCCAATAGGCCCCTTTCACCAGGCGCACGGTGAATTTGCGGTTTTTCGCCGCCGCAGCCTCGTTGACCCAGGCAATGACCGCGGGTGCCCGCTTCTGATAGGCCTGCACCGCCAGGCCAAATCCGTCCCAGCCGGCGAGTGCGCGATCGCCCAGAGCCGCGGCGATAATATCGAGCGACAGTTCGAGGCGATCGGCCTCTTCGGCATCGACAGTGAACTGCAGATCGCGATCCTTGGCGAGCCGCGCGAGTTCGACGAGCCGCGACATCAATTCCTTAAGCACGCGTTCGCGCGAGATCGCCTCGTAGCGCGGATGCAGCGCCGAAAGCTTCACCGAGATTCCCGGACGGCTACGCCCCCTTTTGCTCGCGGCATTGGCGCCGATGCCGGCGATGGCGCCGGCATAAGCTTCGAAATAATTTTCGGCATCGGCGCGCGTGCGCGCGCCTTCGCCGAGCATGTCGAATGAATAGGAAAACTCCGCATGCGCCTTGGCGCGGTGCAGCGCCTCCTCGATGGTGCGGCCAATAACAAAATGCGCAGCGAGAAGCCGCATCGCCTGGCGCGTTGCCGCGCGCATGGCGGGAAGCCCGATCCGGCGCACCACGTTGTCGAGGATGGTTTCCGGCGTCTCGGCGGGATGAATGACGCGCGCGGCAATGCCAAGCGTCCAGGCCGAGGCCGAAACCAAAAGCGCCGTCGATTTGAGATCGCCGTCGAGCCAGCGCCCAGCGGCAAGCTTGTCCTCGATCAGCCGGTCCGCGGTCGCCGCATCGGGTACGCGAAGAAGCGCCTCGGCCAGCACCATCAGCGCCAAACCCTCCTTGGTGGAGAGCGAGAACGCGTGCAGGAAATCCTCGACGCCGCCCAAGCCGCCGATCTTGGCGCGAATCGCCTCGATCAAGTGTTGGGCGCGCGCATCGATCCGGCGTTCCGCGGCGCCATCGCGCGGCGCGTCCGCCAAAAATCCGGCCGCCAGTTCTTCGTCGGCTGGCGCAAATGGCGCCTGGAACGCCGGCAGCACAGCCGTCACTCCGTCCATGCCAGTAGTTTATCCCCGGCGCGATGAAGCGGGCGAGGCCTAAGCGCCGCGCGTCAGCAGGATCTCGAGCTTGTCGATGCTGCCGGCCCAGCCCATTTCCATGCCCTGCAGGTAGCCGACAGCGTAGTCGACCACAGCGCGGCCGCGCGTATGCAATGTCATTGTCGTCTTGCCGTCGCGTTCGATGAACGTGACCGTCGTGAGCCCTTCGATGATGGGTTGGTCCGCCGCGTCCACGGCGATATTGGTAAAGACGAGCCGCTCGGGCGGGACGATTTCGCGGAATTCGCCCTTCATCGGATAGACGCTGCCGTCGGGGCTGCGCATATGGATGCGGATCGCGCCGCCGACGCGCACATCAAGCTCGCGAACCGGATTGGTGAAGCCTTTGGGTCCCCACCATTGCGCGAGCTCCCTGGCATCCGTCCAGGCTTTGAAGACGAGCAGGCGAGGCGCGTCGAACACGCGCGTGATGGTGATTTCGCGTTCGGCGGGTTTCGTTTCAGCTGTGGTGGCCAGGGCTTCCTTCCGAACCGTCATGGTTCCCGGCAAAGGCGCGCTGCAGCGCCTCAACGTCGAATTTCTTCATGCCCATGAGCGCGCTCATGGCCCGCTCGCGTTTGGCGCTGTGGGCGTCGGTCAGCATTTACCGCACTGGCCCTCTTGGCCGCCGTCACTCAGTTTTTGCCAGAAATAGTCGACCTCGGCTTGACCCGTGATGAGCGCTATCTGTGACTGGCGAGATAGGCGTCCAGCCGTTCGAACGAACCGCTCCAACCCCCGCGCATACCCTCATGCGCAGCGTCGAACGTGCTCTGCTCTTGCGGGGTTGCATCGAGCGGCGACCAGCGCAACGTGAGTGAGGTCTTGCCGCCCGGCGCGTCTTCCAACGTCACCGTCGTCAACAACCGCAACGGCCAGGTCGGGCTGGGCGGATGCCGGGTGAGACCGCCCGCTTCGTCCGAGAACGAATGTTCCCAGACCAGGCGCCGCGGCGGCGCGATCTCGAGATAGACGAATTTGGCCCACATGACTTTGCCGTCAGGGCCGCGCATCGCGCCGTGATAGGCGCCGCCGACGCGCAGATCCATTTTGGCAGCGACGACGATCGAGCCTTTAGGCCCAAACCATTCTTTCATCCGTTCCGGCTCGGTGAAGCATTTCCACAACAGATCGGGCGGCGCGTCGAATACGCGCGTGATGACAAAATCGCCCGTTTTGGCTTGGGTCAGCATGATCGTCCCCTCGATGAATTCGCCACCGCTTCAGTGTTGGGAACAAGCACCATCCAGCCGACGCCGAACTTGTCGGTCAGCATGCCAAAGCGCGGCGAGAAGAACGTCTTCGCCATCGGCATGGTGACCTGCCCGCCGGCAGCGAGCGCGCTGAAAGTCTTGTCGGCCTCGCTTTCGTTCTTGACCGCGATGGTCAGCGCGAAGCCCTTGAAATTGGTGTTGCCGGTGCAGCGCCCGTCCGACATCAAAACCGTCGCATCGCCAATCTGAACCTGGGCGTGCATCACTTTGTCGGCGGAATCCGGGGAAACCATCGACTGGTCCGGAGCCTCCTTAAAACGCATCAGCATTTTGGGCTCGGCGCCGACCGCCGATTTGTAGAAAGCCAAAGCTTCGTCGCATTTGCCGTCAAAAAACAGATACGGTTGTACATTCATCACGCACTCCTGTTGCTTTGTGAGGTTGGAGCGAAGTCTTCAATCGCTCCTTCGACTAAACAAGCTGTTCAATGTTTGGGAAACCGTCGTGTCATTTTTTTGATCACGCTTGAGCTGTCGCTGCCACATAATCGCCAAGCCGGGCAAGTGTCTCGGCCAAGCCCTTGTCGGCGCCGTAATCCTTGATGACGCGATTGCGTTCCGCCGCCGACGGGAACTCGCCGCGCCAGGTGATGCGCGTGCCGCCGCCAAGATCCTCGAAGATCACCGTTTGGCGGAACTGCACCGGTTCCACATCATCGCCGCCGCCATGGCGATAGACGATACGTTGCGGCGGCACGATCTCTTCGAAGGTGATCCGGTTCTGATAATCGCGGCCGTCGGGGCCGTGCATGACAAAACGCCAAACGCCGCCGGGCCGGAAGTCGAAACTGAACGTGGTCGTGATGAAGCCGAACGGCCCCCACCATTGCGCCAAATGATTTGGATCGGTCCAGGCGGAGAAGACCAGGGCACGGGGCGCCTCGAATTCGCGCGTGCCAATAATCGATCGCGGATCGCGCTCAAGATCGACGCGGCTTGTTGCGGGGATCTTTTCTGTTCTTCGCGTTTGGCTGGCCATTGCTACGCTCCTCAATACGCTTCTCGTCGCGGGCTTTGTCACGGTCTTGCGTTTGGTCTTGCGCTTGCAGCTTTTGCAGATAGGCATCCAAGCGGTCGAAGCTCTCGTCGAAAAAACGCCGATAGTGGTTGAGCCAGTCGTCGATGCCCTTAAGCGCGCGCGGCTCGATGCGGCACGGCCGCCATTGCGCTTCGCGCCCACGCGCGATCAGGCCGGCGCGCTCCAGCACTTTGAGGTGTTTGGAAACTGCTGGAAGGCTCATGGCGAACGGCTTGGCGAGCTCGGTCACCGAAGTTTCGCCCAAGGCAAGCCGCGCCAGGATCGCCCGGCGGGTCGGGTCGGAGAGGGCGGCGAAGGCGGTATCGAGCGACAATTTAGCTATCCGGTTAAATAACTTATCGGTTAAATACAACAACCCATCCCTTTCGTCAAGCGCGGCAGACAAGCGAGTGGCGGCTGTGCTTCCGGCCGCCGTCGCCTAGAATTCCGCATGGCATTCATCCGCCTCTATCTGCGCGTGCTCGGGCTGTTGCGCGCGCAAGCCAAGCTCGCGATTGCGCTGGCGCTCGCCAACATCGCGCTTGCCGGGGCGCAATTCGTCGAGCCGGTGCTGCTCGGCCGCATCGTCGATGCGCTTTCGGGGACCTTGCCGGCCGGGCTTGGAGCCGCCGCGCGCGTGCTGGCTCCGCTCATCGGCGCCTGGATCGGCTTCGGCCTGTTCATCATTATCGCCGGCACGCTGGTCGCCTGGTTCGCCGACCGGCTCGCGCACAATCGCCGCAACATGGTCTTGGCGGATTATTTCGAGCACGTGCTGCAATTGCCGCTCGCCTACCATTCCGGCGCTCATTCCGGGCGGCAGATCAAAGTGATGCTGACCGGCACCGACACTTTGTGGTGGCTTTGGGTGTCGTTCTTTCGCGAGCATTTCGCTGCGTTTGTGTTCATCGCGCTCTTGCTGCCGGCCTCGCTTGCGCTCAACTGGCGGCTTGCTCTGCCGCTGATCGCGCTGTGCATCGGCTTCGTCGCGCTCACGATGGTGGTGATGCATCGGACCTTTGCGCTGCAGAGCGCGGTCGAGCGGCATTATTCCGATCTGGCCGAGACCGCAGCCGACGCCCTCGGCAACGTCGCCTTGGTGCAGAGCTACGCCCGCGTCGAGCTCGAAGTGTCCGGGTTGCGGGGCATGGTCGCGTCGCTGCTTCGCGCGCAGATGCCGGTGCTCTCGTGGTGGGCGGTCGCGGCGGTGCTCACCCGCGCGGGCACCACGCTCACTTTGCTCGTGATCCTGCTGCTCGGCACGTATTTGAAACTGGTCGGGCTTGCTTCCGTCGGCCAGATCGTCAGCTTCATGAGCATTGCGGCGCTCTTGATTTCTCGCCTGGAACAGGCCGTCGGCTTCTCCAACCGCCTGTTTCTCGACGCGCCGAAGCTCGCCGACTTCTTCGGCGTGTTTGACACCGTCTCCGCCGTGCGCGACCGGCCGGGCGCGATCGATCCGGGCCGCGTGCGCGGCCTTGTCGCATTCAAAGAGGCATCGTTTTCCTATGACGGCAAGCGGCCGGCGGTGATGGATTTAAGCTTCACGGCAGCGCCAGGCGAGCACATTGCGCTCGTCGGCCCAACCGGCAGCGGTAAATCGACGGCACTCGCTTTGTTGCATCGCGCCTTCGATCCGCAATCGGGCGCGATTTCGATCGACGGCACGGACATTCGCGATTTCACGCTGGTCGGGCTGCGGCACAATATCGGCGTCGTGTTCCAGGAGACGCTGTTGTTCAACCGCTCGATCGCCGAGAATCTGCGCGTCGGCAAGCCCGACGCCAGCGAAGCGGAATTGCGCGAGGCCGCTACGCGGGCGCAGGCGGTCGATTTCATCGACGCCAAACCCGATGGCCTCCACGCGTCGATCGGCGAGCGCGGCCGGCTCCTCTCCGGCGGCGAGCGCCAGCGGCTCGCCATCGCCCGCGCGCTCCTTAAGGATCCACCGATTCTGATCCTCGACGAGGCGACGAGCGCGCTCGATCCGCTGACCGAAAGCCGCGTCAATCTCGCGCTCGATGAAGTGATGAAAGGCCGCACCACTTTCGTGATCGCGCATCGGCTGGCGACGATCCGCAACGCCAGCCGCATTCTGGTGTTTCGCCAGGGACGCATCGTCGAGAGCGGCACGTTCGAGGAGCTCGAGCGCCGCGGCGGTTTCTTTGCCGAACTGGTGGCGGCGCAGTTCGCGCCCGCGGCGGAATAGCGATCACCCCCTGCACATCGGCGGCACGCCGAGAATGTCGCGCGGGGCGCCTAGCACACGCTCGGCGGCGCAGGCGATGGCGACAAGCCGCTCATCATCGCCGCCCTTGGCGATGAGCTGCAAGCCGACCGGCATGCCGAGCCGATCGAGCCCGACCGGCAAGGTCGCCGCGCACAGCGTCAGATAATTCACCGGCACCAGATTGTGCACGATCTTGCGGTTGCGCGCCCAGAATTTCTCGGCGCCGGTTTCTTCGGCGAGGACGTGCGGCGTGAACATGACGGTCGGCGTCGCGATCACGTCGACATCGTCAAAACGCGCGGCGGCGCTTTGCGCCGCCGTTTGCAGCCGCAGGCGGCGGCTCAGATATTCGCGAGCCGACAGAGTCTCCGCTTTCTTGAGCGCCGGCGCGTTGACCGGATCGATCGTTGCAAGCCAATCCGGCAGTTCGCGGTCGAGGAAAGCGCGCAGCTCGATCGCGGACACGCCGCCCTCGGAAAAAACCGCGTAAGCCTCGCGTGCTTCCGGGAGCGGTGTTTCCTTCAGCACTGCGCCGGCACGGGCGAGCTTCTCGATCGCCGCGCGGATAATCTCATCGATGCCGTTTTCGCAATCCGCCCAGAACCAGGAATCGGCGACGCCGATGCGAATGCCGCCGACGCTCGCCGGCACGCGGCGCATGAAAGCAAAGCTGTCGCCCAGAGAGGGATCGAGCGCGGCGAAGGCAAAGGCCGCGTCGGCCATGCTGCGCGTGAGGATACCCGGCGTGTCGAAGGTGAAGCTCAGCGGCACGATGCCTTCGGTCGACCAGCGATCTTTGGTGATTTTAAGCCCGGCATTGCCGGTCATCGCCGCGGGCAGGCGCACCGAGGCCGCAGTATCGCTGCCGAAAGCCAACAAAGCCGACCCTTCGCACAGCGACACGCCGGCGCCGCTCGATGACCCGCCAGGCGAGCGATGCGCCTTGGCGTCCCAAGGATTGTACGGGCTGCCATAGTGGGCGTTTTGCCCGGTGCCGCCGAAAGCGAATTCGACCATATGGGTCTTGCCCATCACGCTTGCCAATTGCTGGCGCAGCGCTGCAACGACCGGGCCTTCGATCTCGAATTTCGCCGGCAGCGGTTTGGGCGAGCCGGCACAGGTCGGAAAGCCCGACACCGCGAACAAGTCCTTGATCGAGGTCGGAATGCCCTGCAGCGGGCCGGCCCGGGGGCCTGCGGCAAAGACGGCATCGGCGGCGTCGGCGCATCGGCGCGCATGCGCGGGCGCCCATTGCGAATAGGCCATCAGCTTGCCGCCGAACCGCTCGTGATTGGCAATCGCGGCTTCGACAAGGTCGCGTGCTTTGAGCTTGCCCTCGCCGAGCAAGATCGCGATCTTGGCGAGCGGTAATGAGAGTATGTCGATCATTGCGCTAAAATCCCTCGCCACAAAGCACTTGCGGCGAAAAACCGAGTGCAGATTTTCCAGACGAAAACAAGCGGGGGCCCATCGTCGCGTTCGCATGCACTATAGAATTGGCGGCACGCGGCGGTGTCTTAATTCTTTAAACTTGCCATGTGAAAGTGTTTCGCACGGCAGACGCGGCCATGCTCGAAACACCAATTCTATTTCTGCTCGGCTTCTTGCTGCTCTGTGCCGCGCTATGGTGGTTTTTCCGCGAGTAGCGGGCCCGATTAGTGCGCCGGGCAACAGCCCGCTATAATTACCGGGGCAACCCTTCGCGGTCCGCCTCCTCCCTGACGCAGTATCCAAAAATATAGCGATATCAGGATGGAACCGGCGTGCCGCCGCGGCGTTGATTTCAAGCCGGCTTAACCTGTCATGACATGCCCGGCCATAGAGTCCCGCATCCGGTCGACCGGTCGGGACTCCTTGCCATATCTGGGATAGCGCACGTCCACACCCCGCCCGCGGCGTTTGCCGGCGGCGCCTTATTCATTCACCGGCGCTGGTTGCCGAGGACCGAGCGCCGCCTCAGCGGTGGCCATGCGAGGTGATGTCTGGGGCGAATTGATTGCACCGCATCCTAATGCGTTTGTGCTTCTACAACGGTCGAGTTCCGTCGCCGCGCGATCAGATATTCGCAGTCCCTCCGGCACCTAACGCAACCGCTCCAAGATGCTGACGTAATTGGCGACCGCCGTGCCGCCCATATTGAAAATGCCGCCGAGTTTGGCGCCTTTCACCTGCATGTCACCGGCGGTGCCGGTGAGCTGCATGGAGGCGAGCGCGTGCATGGACACGCCGGTGGCCCCGATCGGATGGCCCTTGGCTTTGAGCCCGCCGGACGGATTGATCGGCAGCGCACCATCTTTGTTGACGGTGCCCTCGGCGATGGCGCGAGCGCCCTGCCCTTCGCCCGCCAGACCCATGGCTTCGTATTCGATCAGTTCCGCGATGGTGAAGCAGTCGTGCACTTCGGCGAAAGACAAATCCGAAAGCGTGATGCCGGCTTGCGCCAACGCGCGCTGCCAAGCCACCGCGCAGCCTTCGAATTTGAGCACGTCGCGCCGCGACATCGGCAGGAAATCCTGCACGTGCGCCGCGCCGCGGAAGACGATTGCCTTGCCGAGCTTGAGCGCGGTTTCGACGTCGGCGAGCACCAGCGCGCCGGCGCCATCGGACACAAGCGAACAATCGGTGCGTTTGAGCGGTCCGGCGACCAACGGATTCTTCTCGCTCTCGGCGCGGCAGAAATCGTAGCCGAGATCTTTGCGGATTTGCGCGTAAGGGTTGCCAACGCCGTTTTTGTGATTCTTGGCGGCGATGCGCGCGAGAGCATCCGACTGGTCGCCCCAGCGCTGGAAGTAGAGCGCGGCGATCTTGCCGAAGATTCCGGCAAAGCCAGCGTCGATGTCGGCTTCCTCGCGCATATAGGAGGCTTTGAGCAGATTGCGGCCGATCTCCTCCGGCGGCGTCGCGGTCATTTGCTCAACGCCGACCACGAGCACGATGCGCGCCGAGCCGGCTGCGATCGCCTTGAGTCCTTGATGCACGGCCGCCGAGCCGGTGGCGCAGGCGTTTTCCACACGCGTTGCGCGCTTAAAGCGCAGATCGGGCGAGGCCTGCAGCACCAAAGAGGCGGTGAAGTCCTGGGGCGAAAAACCGGCATTGAAGTGGCCCAGCACGATTTCATCGACGTCCTTGGCCGCAATCGCGGCATCGGCGAGCGCATCGCCGGCAACGCGCACAATGAGGCTCTCAACGGTCTCGCCGCCGAGTTTGCCAAACGGACTATGCGCCCAACCCACGATGCACGCTGTCATATTGTCTCCATTTTCAAATTTCTCGCGGCTTGCCGCTTTTTGGTCGCTTTTCCCAGGCTTTAGGATTGTTTCGTCCGATAGGTCACGTCGGAACCGGCTTTAAGCATAGCGCTATTCGACTTTGCCTTCGAGCCGGCTTGCGTTAGATAATGACGCCTTCGTGAACTCTTAAGTCATCGCGGGCTTACAGATTTGCGAATGGCCCCGACCAAGCGGATGGACCGCAGCACGTGCATATAAACGGTATGTCTCGAAGGCGGCCGCTCGGATTTTTCCTCATGGCGCTGGCACTGGGCGCCGCCGCGCTCGTAACCGTGCTGCCGATGCGCGCCGCCGGCGCGATGGCGCTCATTCTGGTCGATGCCGACAGCGGCAAAGTGATTCGCGCCGACAACGCGACCTATCCGTGGTATCCGGCTTCGACGACCAAGCTCATGACGCTCTACATGACGCTGAGCGCGATCCGCGACCAGCGCATCACGCTCGATACTTTGTTCACGGTCTCGGCAAACGCCAACAGCCAGTCGCCGACCAAGATGGGCTTTGCGATCGGCACGCAGGTGACGGTCGACAATGCCGTCAAGATGATGATGGTGAAGTCCGCCAACGACATGGCGGTCGTGCTCGCCGAAGGCGTCGGCGGCTCCGTCGAGACTTTCGCCGCGCAAATGACCGAGACAGCGCATCGCCTCGGCATGACCGAGTCGAATTTCGTCAATCCCAACGGCTTGCCCGACGATGGGCAGATCGTCTCCGCCCGCGACCTTGCCATCCTCGCCCGGGCGCTTATTCGCGAGTTCCCGCAATACAATTCCTATTGGCACGTCCCGGCGATCAAATACGGCCGGCGCGTGGTGCGAAATTACAATCCGCTGCTCGGCCGCTATGCCGGCACCGACGGCATGAAGACCGGCTTTATCTGTTCCTCGGGCTTTAATCTTGTCGCTACCGCCACGCGCGACAACCGGCAACTCATCGCGGTCGTGCTCGGCGCACCGACATCGGCGGCACGGGCGCAGAAGGCGGCCGAACTCTTGGAGAGCGGTTTTACGCGCAACCCGCTGGCCTGGCTGTTGCCGGCTTTCGGCAACGTTAACGCGCTCACCCCGATCGAGGCGGCGCCGCCCGACTTAAAGGACGACATGTGCGGCCCGCATCGCAAGCGACACGCGCTCGAAGCGGCCATGGCGGACAGCGCGGACCCGGATGCCGGCGATGGCAGCGACAGCGCCGGCGCGGACGCAAATTCGCAAAAGCCCAATCTCGTCACCGCGCTGCGCGCGCCAGCGCCAAAGAACTTGCTGAGCGAGCCGGGGCCGGTCACGCCGGTCGTTGTCTATACCGGGCCGACGCGCACCGCCGAGCAGATCGCCGCGCTCGCTGCTCTGCCGGAATACGAGCCCAGCAAAAAGAAAAGCAAACATAAGGGCGCGGCCAAAGCCGCCGAGGCCAAGCAAATCGAGGGCAAGCCCGAGGCCAAGAAAGAAACCAAGAAGGACGGCGTCAAAACCAAACCGGCGCAGCACAAATCGTCCGCGGGCAAGACCACCGATCGCACCACGACCGCGCAGTAATGCGTTTCGCAGCGCGCTGCGCCACCGCCGCAATCAGACCTACACCTCTGCCCCTGCCCTGACTTCGTGCTAGAAGGAGGGCCTTTCCGGCGGGCATTTCCCATGCATGGCAAGGTCACAA
>DATAYT010000156.1:0-5233 GCA_036272395.1 Xanthobacteraceae bacterium | reverse complement strand
GGATCGTCGGCGCGCCGATCGTGCGCGAGCGCGACGGCCTCGCCCTTTCTTCGCGGAACCGCAACCTCACGCCGGCGGAGCGCCAAACCGCGCCGATGCTCTCCCGCGCGCTTAAAGAAGCCGCTGCAAAGATCGGCGGCGGCGCGCGCGTTGCCGAAATACTCAAGCAAGCGCGCGAAGCGATCACGCGCGGCGGTTTGCAACTCGACTATTTCGAAGCGCGCCATGCCGACACGCTCGAGCCGCTTAAAGGCTCGGTCGGCGAACCGATCCGGCTGCTCGCCGCAGTGCGCATCGGCACGACGCGTTTGATCGACAATCTTGCGGTGTAAATCAGGCGCGCCGCTACTTCGCCGCCGCCACTTTCAACGGATCCTTGACGCTCGGATAAGTCTCGAATTCCTCGCTCCAGAGCTGGCCGTCCGTCTTCACCACTTTGCGGATGTAGATGTTGCTGACGATGTCGCGGGTATCCGGATCAATCGAGATCGGCCCGCGCGGGCTTTCGAAAGCCATGCCCTTCATCGCCGCGATCAAGGCGTCGCCGTCGGAATTGCCGCCGGTCTTCCTGAGCGCCTCGTAGATCAGGTGCAGGCCGTCATAGGCGCCGAGCGAGACAAAGTCCGGGCGGAAGCCGTTCGCCTTCTGTATTGCCGCCACGTAAGTCTTGTTGAGCGCAGAATCGTGCGCGGCGGAATACGGTCCGGCGGTGATCATGCCGAGCATCTGATCGCCCATATTGTTGAGATCGTCATCGTCGGTGAGATCGCCCGGCCCGATGATCTTGATGCCCGATCGGCCCAAGCCGCGTTCGGCAAATTGTTTGGCGAAAATCGGCGCCTGCGTGCCGGGGAAATAAATAAACGCGGTGTCGGGTTTAATGTCACCGATGCGCTGCAAGAACGGCGCGAAGTCGGGATTGGCGAGAGGAATACGGATCGATTCGACGATCTCGCCGCCAACCTGTTTGAACCGTGTGGTGAACGAGGTTTCCGCTTCGACGCCGGGCGCCCAATCGTTGACCAGCGTGACCACGCGTTTGCTGCCGTTCTTGGCCGCCCATTCGGCCAAGATCCAGGACTGCGGCGGCAGGATGAAGCCGGCGCGCACGAAGTACGGAGATTTTGTCGTCGTGACCGAAGCGCCCGAACTCATCACCAGAGTGGCTTTCTTCGATTCCGTTGCGAGCGGCGCGATGGCAAGCGCGGTCGGAGTGATCCCGATGCCGAGAATGTCGACCTTTTGATCGACGATCATTTCCTGAATGAGGCGGCGCGCATTGTCGGCGACACCACCGTCATCCCGGATCGTGATCTGAATCTGCCGCCCGGCAACGGTATCGCCGTGCTGCTGCATGTAAAGCTTCAAGGCGGCCTGGAGCTGACGGCCCACGGCGTTGAAGCCGGCGCCGGTGAGCGGAATGCTGATGCCGATTTTGAGTGGCGTCTCCGCGGCCGCCCGGCGGCCCACAAACCCCGTCGCGCCGGTTGCCGCAATTCCTTTCAGCACTGTCCGACGGTGCATGTGATTCCCCCCTTATGTTCGTGCCCGCGCGGGCGTGAATCATTCCGCCGCCTCGAGATGCGGGATCTCGGGTCGCTCGCCTTCGGCCTTTCCAGTGATCGGCGGCTTCGGCAAGCGGGCCTCGCCCGCTTCCATCACGAAGGTGTGCTCGAGTGAATACCACGGCGGTTTGACGTCCGCCGCGCGCGGGCAAGGCTCATCGTGGCGAACGTAGTCGCCGATCAGATGGCTCGTGACGCCGAACTGCACGTCAGTGTCGATGTGCTTGTCATCGGGCACGTAGAGTTGCGAGATCAGAGTTTTGAAGCCCGGCTTGTAGACCAGGAAATGCAGGTGAGCAGGGCGCATATTGTGGCGCCCCTGCGCGCGCAGCAATTCGCCGACCGGGCCGTCGATCGGAATGGGATAACCCGCCGGCTTGACGCTGCGGAAGCTGATATGACCCTCCGCATCGGTCGTGAACTTGCCGCGCAAATTCATGTCCGCCTGCACCGGGTCCTGGTTTTCGTAAAAACCTTCCGGCGAGGATTGCCAGATGTCGACCTCGGCGCCTACGATCGGCTTGCCATTCACATCGCGGAACCGGGCGTTGACGAACAGCGCTGGACCGGGCGTCACCGAGCGTACGATTGAGCCGCCATTCGGCGTGCGCGGAGAATACATGCGCCAGAACGGGCCCAGAAGATTGGCGTCGGTTTCAGTCTGGCCGCGATTGCCGTTATTGAGGAGACAGATCAGACTGGAAAAGCCGAGCGAGCCGGACATCAGCACGGCTTCGTTGTGGGTCTCGCTGGTATGCTTGCCCAACGCGACGATGTAGCCGATCGCCGCCTGAAACTCCTCCTCGGTCAGTTTCACCTCGCGGGCAAACTCATGCAGGTGACGGACGAGCGCAGACAGGATCTCGCGCAGGCGCGGATTTTTGCTGCGCGCAATCTCGCTCAATACCGCTTTGGTGACGTCTTTCTCGTTTTCAATGATCATCGTGCAGCTCCGCGAGCTGCCAGGCGTCTGCGGCCCGGCGCTTTGGCCGCGGACTTTACGTGATCGCTTATGGGGACGCCATGTGGCAATTCCGGTAATCGCCGGAGCCCGTCACATCAGGCCAAGCTCGCGGAGCTCGCGCCGCAACGTCTCGGGCATGGCGGCGGCGCCCTTGGCAGCCTTGTCGAGGTCGCGCGGAGCGTCCTTGGGAGCGAGATAGCGCCACCCTTGAAACGCGCGATGCGGCCGCGGCTCGACCAGAACCACTTTGGGCTCGAGCACGACGCCGCAACGCCCGATCCCATCTTTATCGACGAAGGGACGGATCGCGCGCACCCGCTGGCGGCACATGATTTCGCCGCGAATGACCCAATACAGCGAGCCGCCATCGACCAGTTCCGCCGCGCGCTTGGGCACCATGCGCGTACGATGAATGTGTTCCGGCTTCTCACCGTTCTTGCGCTTGGCCCTGAGCTTCTCCTTGATCCAGCCCTCAAGCTCGCGAATGGAATCGCAACCGACGCAAAGCTTGATCAGGTGCACGGTCATCTTTTTTTCTCACTCTGAGGAAGCCGCAAGACCTTCGACAGGCTCTAGCACCATAATCGGGGCGCCTTCTATCACTTGCGCGCCGGTACTCACAGGAACCTCTTTCACCACGCCAGCAAACGGCGCACGCAGCGTATGCTCCATTTTCATCGCCTCGATCACGGCGAGTCTTTGCCCAACAACCACACGATCGCCGATCCGGGCAAGAAGTTCGAGCACACGCCCGTGCATGGGCGCCTTGATCACGTTGTCCCCGCCCCCGGCGTCGGTGGTACTCGCCGCAAAGTCCTTGATGCGGACGCGGGTCTGGCGGCCGCCACGCAATACGTAAGCTTGCGCGCCCGACTGGAGCACGTGCGCGTCAATCGCCGGTTCGACGCCGTGAACCGTAAGCCGCGGACCGTCGTCTCCATAGGTGATCACCGCCTCGGCGTCCTCGCCGTCGACTAAGATTGGCAGCGAGATTTCGCGCCTGCCGCCAAGTTGAAACCCGTCGCGCGCCGACCACGGAGAATAGTCTTCCGGAGCATCCGCTTCAGGCGCCGGCGTCTCGTCCGGCGCGACGGCAATCGCCTTAACCAAATGTGTCACGCCGCGCGCGGCGGCCCCCCAATCGGACTCCCGAGGCACGGCGCCCAAAACCGCAAGATTACGATCGATAAAACCGGTATCGACTTTGCCCTGCCGAAAGGCAGCGGCTCGGCAGAGATTGGCGAGGAAGAGCACGTTGGTTCGCACTCCGGCGATCACTGTCGCATCGAGCGCTTGCGCAAGCCGATCGAGCGCGCCTTCGCGTGTTGGCGCATGGGCGATGAGCTTGGCGATCATTGGATCGTAAAATGGCGACACGTCGCCGCCGGCCTCGATGCCGCTATCCACCCGGACATCATCGGGAAATTTCAGCGCCACGATTGTTCCGGTGGATGGCAGAAAGCCGTGTTCGGGATCTTCGGCATAGACGCGCGCCTCGATCGCGTGTCCCTCAAAGCCGATCTCGTCCTGGCGCAACGGCAGCTTCTCGCCGGCGGCGATCCGGAACTGCCACTCGACCAGATCGAGACCGGTAACCGCCTCGGTCACCGGATGCTCGACCTGCAGCCGCGTGTTCATTTCGATGAACCAGAATCCGCTTGCGCGCAGTCCGGCGGTGCCGTCGGCGACAAATTCCACTGTGCCGGCGCCGCGATAGTCCACCGCCTTTGCCGCAGCGACCGCCGCTTTGCCGATAGCCGCGCGCAATTCCGGCGTCATGCCCGGCGCCGGCGCCTCCTCGATCACCTTCTGGTGGCGCCGCTGCAGCGAACAATCGCGCTCGCCAATATGAACCGCGTTGCCGTGGTTGTCGCCGAAGACCTGGATTTCGATGTGCCGGGGCGAGGCGACAAATTTCTCGATCAAGATCCGGCCGGTTCCGAATGCCGATTGGCTCTCGCGCACGGCACCTTCGAGCGCGGCATCGAAATTGGCGTGCTTGTCGACCCGCCGCATGCCGCGGCCGCCGCCGCCGGCAGCGGGCTTGATCAGCACCGGATAGCCGATCTGGTAGGCCTTTTCCCGCAGGAATTTCGCATCTTGGCGTTCGCCGTGATAGCCGGGAACAACCGGCACGGCGGCGCCCTCAATCAGCTGTTTGGCATGGTCCTTCAATCCCATTGCGCGGATTGCGCTTGCCGGCGGACCGACAAATACGAAACCTGCTTTCGTGCAGGCCTCCGCGAAGTCAGCGTTCTCGGACAGAAAGCCGTAGCCGGGATGCACGCATTCGGCGCCCGCTCGCTTGGCCGCCGCAATCAGATGGTCGATCGCGAGATAGCTTGCGCGCGGCTCGGGGCCCCCGATCAGGTAGGCCTCGTCGCATAATCGGGTATGCAACGCGCCCGCATCCGCTTCGGAATAGACCGCGATGGTCCGCATGCCGAGGCGCTTTGCGGTGCGCGCGATGCGGCAGGCAATTTCGCCGCGGTTAGCGATGAGGACGGAGCGCAGCATCTCGCCGCATCTGAGCGGGTAATGGGCGCGCCTTCAACTCATTGCGGCGGCGGCGGTGAGGATTGTGGTGGCGCCACGGGTTGCGGCGCCGGAATTGGGGCGGTGCCGGGCGCCCAGACGGGTTCGACCGGCGGGACCAAAGTCGCCGCCGATGGCGTTGTGGCCGCCGACGGCGGCGGCGAATTGC
>DATAYT010000155.1:0-2571 GCA_036272395.1 Xanthobacteraceae bacterium | reverse complement strand
GCACAGCGCAAAGGCTTCGTTGAATTCTTCCGCGGTGAACCAGCGCCGCCGCTCCACCATGATGCGCCGCGCCCAGGCCAAGACGCCGCCAAAGCCGGACAGCGAGATCGCGGCGAAGGCCAAGAACAGTTCGGCGATGCTGGGCGCCGGCGCGGCGGCGGCCGGAACGTTGGTGGCGTGTTGTGGGGTGGGGGGCGAAACGGGAGGACCTGCCGGGGAATGCATCGAAGTCGTTTAACCTACAGCGGTTTTCCCTGCCAGCCGGGCCGGCGCGCGCCGACCCCTGGTCTTTTTTTGACAACCATTTGCGCTTATATTCGTGGGTGTCGGCGCAAGCCGGCTATGGCGATAAATGGCCGTCGTAATAAACCATTCGGACCCGGGGGCAGTACCCGGCGACTCCACCAATCCAGGAGTCGGTAATCAGGGGACAGTAATCAGAGGACGCTTCTGATTACCGATCACTGATCACTGATTCCTGTTACGGGGTCGAAATAGGATCGACGAGGGCGTAAAGGGCGTGCTTTTGCTCGGTATGGTTCCGCCGTTATCGGGCCAAATTCATAGTTGCCAACGACAACTATGCTCCGGTTGCTCTGGCTGCGTAAGCAGCTCGAAAGACCGACTTGAAGTCCTAGCGTCTTAGCAGCGCTAGGCGGGGTTCGGAGGCACCTGGCAACAGAAGCCTCCACTTTCCAGGAATTCAGTGATCGGTGATCAGACGACAGAAGCGATTTGCCGCGTTATGATTCTATACTTATCTATCGTCTGATCACCGATTACCGATTCCTGATGTCTGATCATCACATTCGTTACGACCTTCTCGCGCAGCAGGCACTGCGCGGTGTCGTGCGCACCGTGCTGGCCGACGTCGCCAAAAAGGGCCTGCCGGGCGAGCACCATTTCAAGATCACCTTCAATACCACGGCGCCGAGCGTGCGGCTGTCGGATCGGCTGCGCGCGCAATATCCGGAGACGATGACGATCATCTTGCAGCATCAGTTCTGGGATCTCGCCGTCGGCGAGCACGCCTTTGAGGTCGGGCTGTCGTTTGGCGGCATCGGTGAGCGGCTTGCGGTGCCGTTCGATGCCATCGTCGCGTTCTACGATCCGGCGGTGCAGTTTGGCTTTCAGTTCGAGCCGATCGACGCCGCGGCGGACGAGCGCGGTGAGGCCGCTAAGGATGCTACAAAGGATGCCGTCAAGCCGGCGCCGGCGCGCAACGACAAAAGTGCAAAGAAACCCGCGGCCGTGCCGCCCGGGAACAAAGCGGCCGGTAAAAAGTCTGAACCCGCGCCCGGTGCCAAAACTGCCGAGCCGCCTAGCGGCGGCGATGACAAGCCCGACGGCGGCGGTGAAGTCGTGCGACTCGACCGATTCAGGAAGAAGTAAAGAATTGTTTCCCGGGCGCAGCGCAGCATGAAATGATGCGCTGCAGACCCGGGACCTTTACAATCTCCGCGTTAAGATCCCGGATCAGCGGCGCACCGTTTGACGCTGCGCCGCATCCGGGAAAAACAATTGGATTACCTTTTCCAGAATGAAAACCCGCACCGAAACCGATTCCTTCGGTCCGATCGCAGTGCCGGCGGACGCCTATTGGGGCGCGCAGACCGAGCGCTCGCGGCATAATTTTGCGATCGGCGAACAGCGCATGCCGCGCCCCATGATCGCGGCGCTGGCGCTTGCCAAGCGCGCCGCCGCCGAGACCAATCGCGCGCTCGGCCTCCTCGACGCGCGACGCGCCAAGGCCATCGTGCAGGCCGCGCAGGAAATCCTCGACGGCAAGCGCGACGATCATTTCCCGCTCTCGGTCTATCAGACCGGCTCGGGCACGCAGACCAACATGAACGTCAACGAAGTGATGGCCAATCGCGCCAACGAGATCCTCGGCGGCGCGCGGGGCGCCAAATCGCCGATCCATCCCAACGATCACGTCAATATGAGCCAGTCGTCCAACGACATATTTCCGACCGCGATGCATATCGCCGCCGCGCAGGAAATCTCGCATCGGCTCATTCCGGCGCTTCAGCATCTGCACGCCGACCTCAACCGCAAGACCAAGGCGTTTGCGAAGATCGTCAAAATCGGGCGCACCCATACCCAGGACGCAACACCGCTGACGCTCGGCCAAGAATTTTCCGGCTATGCGGCGCAGGTCGCCTCCGGCATCGCCCGGCTCAAGCTCGGACTGCGCGAGCTTTACCCGCTGGCGCAGGGCGGCACCGCAGTCGGCACCGGGCTTAACGCCGATCGCCGCTTCGCCAATCTGTTCGCCAAAACCGTCGCCGGCATGACCGGGCTGCCATTCGTCAGCGCGGGCAACAAATTCGAGGCGCTCGCCTCACACGGCGCTTTGGTCTTCGCCCATGGCGCGCTCGATGCGCTCGCCGCCGATTTGTTCAAGATCGGCAACGATATTCGCCTGCTCGGCTCCGGCCCGCGCTCCGGCCTTGGCGAATTGATCCTGCCGGAGAACGAGCCCGGTTCCTCGATCATGCCGGGCAAGGTCAATCCGACCCAGATCGAAGCGCTGACCATGGTGTGCTGCCGCGTGTTCGGCAATCACAC
>DATAYT010000154.1:0-15798 GCA_036272395.1 Xanthobacteraceae bacterium | reverse complement strand
CTCCCTTGGCAAAGGTCTGGCGTCGGCAGCGCTCGGTGCGTTGCTTCAGGCACGCGGCTACAGGGTTCGCCTGCGCAAGCTCGATCCCTATCTCAACGTCGATCCCGGCACGATGTCGCCGTATCAGCACGGCGAGGTCTTCGTCACCGACGACGGCGCGGAGACCGATCTCGACCTCGGTCACTACGAGCGCTTCACCGGGCGACCGGCGTCGCGCCAGGACAACATCACGACCGGGCGCATCTATCAGGAAATTCTCGCTAAGGAGCGGCGCGGCGATTATCTCGGCGCGACTATCCAGGTAATTCCGCACGTCACCAACGCCATTAAGGACTTCATTCGCGACGGCAACGATGAGTTTGATTTCGTCTTGTGCGAGATCGGCGGCACCGTCGGCGATATCGAGGGCTTGCCTTATTTCGAAGCGATCCGTCAGCTCGGCAATGATTTGCCGCGGGGCCACACCGTCTACATTCATTTGACCTTGATGCCGTTCATCCCGAGCGCGGGCGAACTGAAGACCAAACCAACGCAACACTCGGTCCGCGAATTGCGGGCGATCGGCATTCAGCCGGACGTCTTGTTGTGCCGCACCGATCGCGAAATTCCGTTGAGCGAACGGCGCAAGCTGGCGCTATTCTGCAACGTTCGCGAAAGCGCGGTAATCGAGGCCCGCGATGTCGACAACATTTACGCGGTGCCGGAGGCCTATCACGCTGCCAGCCTCGACAGTGAGGTGTTGGCGGCATTCGGCATCGAGAACCCGCCGTCACCCGATTTGGCAACCTGGCATCTCATCAACGAGCGCATCCGCAACCCCGAGGGCGATGTCACGATCGCGGTGGTCGGCAAATATACGGGGATGAAGGATGCCTATAAGTCGCTGATCGAAGCGCTCTCGCACGGCGGGGTAGCCAACAAGGTCAAGGTCAATCTTGATTGGATCGAAAGCGAGGTGTTCGAGAACGAGGATCCGGTGCCGTTTCTCGAGCATGTCGATGGCATATTGGTGCCGGGTGGATTTGGTCAGCGCGGCGCCGAGGGAAAAATTCGCGCTGCGCAGTTCGCGCGTGAGCGCCGCGTGCCGTATTTCGGGATTTGCTTCGGGATGCAGATGGCCGTAATCGAGGCAGCGCGAAACCTTTGCGGCATTGAAGCCGCCAACTCCACGGAATTCGTCGCCACGCCCGAGCCGGTCGTCGGTCTCATGACCGAATGGATGAAGGGCAATGAGCTGCAAAAGCGCGGGCTCGCGGGCGATATGGGCGGCACCATGCGGCTCGGCGCCTATCCGGCGGTGCTGCAGCGCGGCTCGCGGGTCGCGCAAATCTATCAGGCTACCGAGATTTCCGAGCGCCACCGCCACCGTTACGAGGTCAATACCGCGTACAAGGACCGTTTGGCGCAACATGGCATGCGCTTTTCAGGCATGTCGCCGGACGGGTTGCTGCCGGAAATAATCGAGTACGATGACCATCCATGGTTCATCGGCGTCCAATTCCATCCAGAACTGAAATCGCGGCCCTTTGCACCGCACCCGCTATTTGCGTCATTTATCGGCGCGGCCGTGGAGCAGAGCCGGCTGGTGTAGTTTTCAAGCGCAGTCCCCAGACTGCCGTCAGGACGGGCGGTTCAAATCATTGAAATCGACGGCTCAGAATTTGCTCTCGGGAGGAAACCCATGATCTATGAAATGCGTATTTACCGCTGTGTACCGGGCCGACTTCCGGCTTTGCTGCAGCGCTTCGAGAAGATCACGCTCAATCTCTGGAAGAAACATGGCATCCGACAGGCCGGCTTCTGGACCACGCTGATCGGCGATTCCAATCACGAATTGACTTATCTGCTGGCCTGGGAGTCGCTTGCCGAGCGCGAGAAGAAGTGGACCGAATTTATGGGCGATCCACAATGGATTTCCGCGCGTGCCGAAAGCGAACGTGACGGTGCGATCATTCAGAATGCGCGCAACCAGATCCTTCAGCCGACCGCGTTTTCCGCGGTAACATAACTTGAGGCGCTGCCCTCACAGCTAGGATCAGCGCCAGCAAGGCTGCAATGAGCGCAAAACCAAATGCGGTCGTGACCGTTGGCAAGGTCAAGTTCGGCAATGCCTTGCCGCTTGCCGTGATCGCCGGCCCCTGCGCCTTGGAAAGCCGGGAGCATGCTTTCGAAATGGCTGCCGCGCTCAAGGAGATCACCGGCAAGCTCGGACTGGGGTTTGTCTACAAAACCTCCTTCGACAAGGCCAACCGCACCAGTGCATCGAGCGCACGCGGGCTGGGTCTCGACAAGGCGCTCGCGATCTTCGCCGATTTGCGCGAGCGGCTTGGCATTTCCCTTCTCACGGATGTGCACGAGACAAGTCAATGCGCGGTCGTCGCGGAGACGGTCGATGTGTTGCAGATTCCGGCGTTTCTCTGCCGGCAGACCGATCTTTTGATTGCGGCGGCAAAAACCGGACGCGTCATCAATGTCAAAAAAGGCCAGTTCCTCGCACCATGGGACATGGCCAATGTCGTGGCTAAGATTACCGGTGCGGGCAATCCCAATGCGCTTGTGACCGAACGCGGCGTGTCCTTTGGCTACAACACGCTCGTTTCGGACATGCGTGCGCTGCCAATCCTGGCAAAGATCGGCGCGCCGGTGATTTTCGACGCTACCCATTCGGTGCAACAGCCCGGCGGGCAGGGGACTTCATCCGGCGGCGAGCGTGCTTTTGTTCCGGTACTGGCCCGCGCGGCGACCGCTGCGGGTATTGCGGGACTGTTCATCGAGACCCATCAAGATCCCGATCGCGCGCCGTCCGATGGGCCCAACATGATCCCGCTGAAGGATTTGTCCCCGCTGCTGGAGCGGCTTATGCAATTCGACCGGATCGCGAAAAAGACGGGCTGAAATAACAAGCGCGCCGCTGTGCGGCTCACTTTTCTTCCATCTTGTACGGCACGGCGAGTGCAACGTCAGCGTCCACAGTCGGGATCTCGGCTTTGGAGCAACCCGCAAGCCGCAGCGCGATCCGCAGCCGCCCGCCGGCTTCTTGTAGGAGAGCGGCGGCTTTGTCGGGCGTGCAGCCGTGCAAAATCAGCATCGCCTTCTTCACATTGCCACCCGCCCGCTCGAGCGCGTCGCGGAGCTCATCCTCGCTGCGGCCACTGAGCTGGCGCAATATGCTTTGGCTGCGGCCGACCAGCTTCGCATTGACTGCTTGAACATCGACCATAAGGCCTTCGTACACGCGGCCCAGCCGTATCATCACCAGCGTCGACAGCAAGTTGAGCGCCACGCGCTGGGCGGTGCCGGCCTTCATACGCGTCGAGCCCGCGATCGGCTCAGGACCGGTCTCGAGCAAAATCGGACAATCCGCCTCGATCAAAAGCGGCGTCGCGCGATTATTGGCGATGCCGATGGCGAAGGCGCCACGCCGTTTTGCCTCGCGCATGCAGGCGAGGGTGAACGGTGTCGTTCCGCTCGCCGCCACCGCGATAATGACATCCGGCGTTTCGATGCGATGTTGCCGGACCAGCCGCACGGCCTCGTCAATCTGGTCTTCGGCGCCCTCGGCTGAGCGCAGGAGTGCATCCTTGCCGCCCGCCATTAGGAGCAACAGCCGTTCCGGCGGCCAGTTGAACGTCGGGATAAGCTCAGCGCCATCCTGAACGGCGAGACGACCAGACGTGCCGGCGCCCACATAAATCAGCCTTCCAGCGCCGGACAGGCGCGTCTGCATCGCCGCCGCGGCTTGCTGGATCGAGGATAGGGCCGCCCGCACCGCTGCGACCGCCGCCATTTGGCTTTCGACCAATGCGTCGAGGATATCGCCGGGTTCCCACCGATCGATATCCGAAAACCTTGGACTGGCGCGTTCAGTATCCATGAATTCAATATCGGGGCCGCTGGCCGTCGACCCGAATGAACCTTAAATCAAACCAAATTGGCCCTATTTTGTTCTTACAATCTGCAGCGATTCCATCGCTTTAGGAAGTTGATGGCAGAACGAAATTACCTGATTTTGGGCGTTGACGGCGGCGGGACGCAATCCCGGGCGCGCTTATGCGCCTATTCCGGGAGGTTGCTTGCCGAGGCCGCAAGCGGCCCGGCCAATCTGCGTCTGGGGACTGAGGCCAGTTTTTCATCGGTTCTCGATGCCGCACACCAGTGTCTTAAGGATGCCGGTATGGCGCAGCAGAACTTTTCGCGCATTGTCGCCTGTCTCGCGCTCGCCGGTGCCAGCGAGCCGGGGCATTTGGATGCCGCCAAACGCCACCGGCACCCCTTTCGTGCCGCCGTTATCATCACCGACGCGCACGCCGCGTGCCTTGGAGCCCATGGCGGCAGGGATGGCGGCGTGATCATTGCCGGGACCGGCGCGGTGGCATGGGCGCTGCTGAAGGGAAAGACTTATCGCATCGGCGGCTGGGGCCTGCCGATCTCCGATGAAGGCAGTGGCGCATGGATCGGCAGCGAGGCCTTGCGTCGTGTGTTGTGGGCGCATGACGGCCGGATCGCATGGACGCCGCTGCTGCGCGAGCTGTTTGCGGATTTTTCCGACGATCCCCACGCGATCGTTGGCTGGACAGCGGCCGCATCGCCACGGGAGTTTGGCGCCTTCGCGCCGCGCGTCGCCGAATATGCCCGCGGCGACGATCCAGTGGCCATTGAATTGATGCGAACCGCCGCGGCCCACATCGATAGTCTTGCGGCAAGGCTGATGGCGCTTGGTGCTCCACAATTGGCTTTGGTTGGCGGATTTGCCGCGCCACTGCGGCCGTGGCTGGCGCAGCAAACAGCATCGCGGCTCATCGCGCCGGCTGGAGACGCGGTCCAAGGTGCGCTGACATTGGCGCGCGCAGTGGCGCAATCGCTGCAAGATGTTGCGTGATGTTGCCGGGGCGGGAATGCGCATGAAACTTGCCGCCGGGATGGAAAGCGACTTGCAGGAGGCCGCGGCGGCGGTCGAACGGCAAACCAATGCTCTGGCCGCGCCAACAACGGCGCTGATCCGCGAGCTTGGTCGTCATCCGCCGCGCGTGGTCGTGACTTGCGCGCGCGGCAGTTCAGCGCATGCGGCGACCTTTGCCAAGCACCTGATCGAATTTCGGCTTGGGATACCCGTCGCGGCCGCAGCGCCCAATATCGCGACCGTGTATCGCCGCGCATTGAGTCTCAAAGGTCAATTGTTCCTGGCGATCTCGCAATCCGGCCGCAGCGACGATTTGATCGAAACCACGGCGATGGCGCGAGCGGCGGGTGCGATCACGGCAGCCTTGGTCAACGACGCAAAGAGCCCGCTGGCGAAGGTCTCACAAATCGTTCTGCCGCTCGGCGCAGAAACCGAACGGAGCGTCGCCGCGACCAAGAGCTTCATCGCATCGCTGGCGGCGCTGTTGCAGCTTACGGCGCTTTGGACCGATGATCCGGCAATGCGCTCGGCCCATGCGCGGTTACCAAATCGTCTGGCGCAAGCGGGGCGACTCGATTGGGGGGCAGCGCCTGCCGCACTTACCGGCGCGGACAGCCTCATCACGATTGGGCGCGGCCCCACGCTTGCGATCGCCCGCGAGGCCGCTTTGAAACTAAAAGAAACGTGCGAGCTCCACGCCGAGGCATTCAGCGCCGCCGAATTTCGTCATGGGCCGATTGCGCTTATTTCCACAGATTTGCCTATCGTTGCTTTCAATCCGTGCGACGATGCGGCGGCCAGCTTGACGGCTCTGGTGACCGATCTACGGCGCAAGGGCGCCCGCGTGCTCGTCGCCGAGCCCGGAGATCTGGAAGAGGATCGCCTGCCGGTCTTGCCGCCCGATCATCCCGACGCCGATGCAATCTGCATGATCCAAAGTTTTTACGGCTTATTGGTTCAACTCGCGGCGCAGCGGGGTACGGATGCGGATCGGCCGCGGCATTTGCAAAAAATAACGCGCACCCGATGAGTGACAAAGCCAGCCGCCGGCCACACGCGATCGCCGCGAGCTGCGTCTTTGACGGCGCCGTCGCGCATCGCAATGCCGCGGTCATAATCTCCGGCGAACGGATTGAGGGGCTTGCGCAGCGCGCCGAACTTCCCGCCGATCTACCAGTGCACGAAATGCCAGACGGGGTGTGGCTGGCGCCGGGCTTTATCGACCTTCAGGTCAACGGCGGTGGCGACGTTCTGTTTAATGATGCGCCGACGCCACAGACGATACGCCAGATCGCAGCGGCGCATCGCCGGTTCGGCACCACCGCCTTGCTTCCGACCTTGATCAGCGACAGCCCGGCAAAAATGAAGGCCGCCGTAGCCGCTGTTGATGAACTCAGCGCCGTCGAGCCCGGCGTTCTCGGTATTCACCTCGAAGGTCCGTTCCTCTCGCCGGAAAAGACTGGCGTTCACGCGCCGGGGCAGATCAGGCAGCCGACCGCAAACGATCTCGATCTCATTACCTCGCCTCGCCGCGGCGTGACCCTTGTCACCCTGGCGCCTGAGCAGGTGTCGCCTGACTTTATCGGAAAGCTGACAAGGGCTGGGGTGCGCGTCGCGCTCGGCCATTCCATGGCAACCTATGAACAGACGCGCGAAGCCATCGCTGCCGGCCTGACCGGCTTCACGCATCTGTTCAACGCTATGCGAGGTCTTGACTCGCGCGAGCCGGGGCCGATTGCTGCGGCTCTGGAGTGCACCGATGTGTGGTATGGCCTCATCGTCGATGGCGCTCACGTTGCGCCAGCCATGCTGCGGCTTGCATTGCGGGGGCGTGGCCGACCAATTTTGGTAACGGATGCGATGCCACCGGTCGGCGGCACGCGCGCAACATTCACTCTCAACGGCGACAAAATTTCGTTTCGCGATGGGCGTTGCACGCGACAAGACGGCCGGCTCGCCGGAAGTTGCCTCGACATGGCGAGCGCGGTGCGCAATTGCATGCGCTTGCTGGACGTGTCGCTGACAGATGCGCTTCGTTTTGCCTCGACGTACCCAGCCGAATTCCTTGGGCTCGACACCAAGCTCGGTAGAATCGCGCCGGGATTGCGCGCCGACCTCGTGGCGATCGATTGCAAAACTATCGAGGTGCATCACACCTGGGTTGCTGGCGCGCGCGAATGACGTCGCGCCTATTGACCGGCGCTCATGCGAGCAGGTCGCGTGTAAGCGGGATCACCTTGCGGCCGTAAAGTTCGATGCAGCGCATGATTTTTTCATGTGAAAGTTTTCCAGCGCTGTATTTCATGTGAAAACGCGAGATGCCGAGCGCTTTGACTGTCGTGGCAATCCGGGACGCGACCGTCTCCGGCGCGCCGACATAGAGCGAACCGTGCTCGATTTCGGCGTCGAAATGTTCGCGGGTCATCGGCGGCCAGCCGCGTTCGGCGCCGATCCGGTCGCGCATTATTTTGTAATCCGGCCAGAGTTCCTCACGCGCCCTGTCGTCGGTCTCGGCGACATAGCCGTGCGAATGCACACCGATCTCGCGCACCGGCCTGCCGAACTGTGCAAAGGCGCGGTGATAAAGGTCAACATAAGGACGAAAGCGATTGGGATCGCCGCCAATAATAGCCAGCATCAGCGGCAGATCGTAATGGGCCGCGCGAACGACGGATTCCGGACTGCCGCCGACGCCAATCCAGGTCTTGAGCGTGCCGCTTTCGATCGGCGGAAATATGCGCTGATTGGTGAGGGGAGGGCGCGTGTGGCCTCGCCACGTGACCGGCTCGTTTTTCAAGAGCGCTGCAAACAGATCGAGTTTGTCATCAAACAGCGTTTCGTAATTCGACAAGTCGTAGCCGAATAGCGGAAACGATTCCGTGAACGAGCCACGACCGAGGATCACCTCGACGCGCCCGCTCGATATGGCATTAACGGTGGAGAACCGTTGAAAGACCCGGATGGGATCATCTGACGAAAGCACGGTAACGGACGAGGCGAGGTGGATGCGCCGCGTGCGCGAGGCGATCGCGCCGAGTAGCACCTCCGGGGAGGAAATGGCAAAATCCGGCCGGTGATGCTCGCCGAGGCCGATGCAGTCCACGCCGACCTCATCGGCAAGCACGGACTCTTCAATCACATTCCGGATCACCTGAGCATGGGTCAGCACTTTGCTGTCGGCGCCGGCTTGAATGTCACCGAAGGTGTCAAGGGCAAGTTCGATTTGTTGCACCATCAATTCGTCCCGTCAATTTCGGTATGACTACCCGGCCCGGCGCTATTTGTCATAGCAGGGTAGGGCACGGTTTGCCGGTCACCGGCTTCGCCACCCGTTGCAATCCAGTGCTGCTACCGCGCAAACGACCGGGACTGCAAATTGTGGAAAAATCGGCTATTCATCCCCGTCGAACGCCGGGCATGCCGTGAACGGGTTTCAAGAAGCGCAGGATTTCGGAGATTGCTATGCTCAGCGCGCAACAGAATGATCGCATCACCCGCGTTGGTCCCGACAAACCGTCTGGACAGGTGTTGAGGCGTTTTTGGCAACCGGCGGCTTTGGCCGACGAACTCAGCGGTAACCGGCCGCTCAAGGGGGTGAAGCTTCTGGGAGAAGAGCTCGTGATCTTCCGCGACGAGGAGGGACGCTACGGGCTCCTTGGCCGCTCCTGTCCACATCGGGGCACCGACCTTGCCTATGGACGTCTCGAAGACGGCGGCCTGCGCTGCGCCTTCCATGGGTGGTTGTTTGACATCAAGGGCCAATGCCTGCAAACGCCCGCGGAGCCCGCGGACAGCAACTTGTGCCGTAATATCCGGCACAAGGCCTATCCGGTGATCGAACGCAGCGGAATTTTGTTTGCCTATTTGGGACCCGGTACGCCGCCGCAATTTCCGCGCTTCGATTGTTTTGTCGCTCCGAATTCGCACACCTTTGCGTTCAAGGGAAAGATCGACTGTAACTGGCTTCAATCGCTCGAGGTCGGGATTGATCCAGCGCACACGTCTTTCCTGCATCGGTTTTTTCACGACGAGGATCCACAACAAGGTTACGGCAAACTGTTTCGCGACACGTCGATCGATTCCGCGATGCCGATGACAAAAATCATGCGTGAGTTTCCCAGACCGCGCATCGACGTCGAGCCGACTGATTTCGGATTCCGTATATTGACGCTGCGTCAGATCGATGCGCAAAACACCCATGTCCGCGTGACGAATTTGGTTTTCCCAAATGCCTTCGTCATTCCGATGAGCCGAGAAATGACCATCACGCAGTGGCATGTGCCGATCGACGATACCACGCATTACTGGTACGCCATCTTCACCAGCTTCGGAGCTCCCGTCGACAAAGACGAGATGCGGCGCCAGCGCCTGCAGCTCTATGAATTGCCGGACTACCTTCCACGCAAGAACAAGACCAACAATTACGGTTTCGATCCGCACGAGCAGGAGCGCGAGACATATACCGGGATGGGCGCCGACATTAACGTTCACGATCAGTGGGCTTGTGAGTCCATGGGGCCGATCGCCGACCGAACCCAGGAGCACCTCGGTCAATCGGACAAGGCGATCGTCGCCTATCGGCGGCTGTTGCGGTCCGCGATCGATGCCATGGAAAAGGGCGGCTCCCCGCCGATCGCTTTCGATGCAGCCGCCGCAAAGGCGATGACTGGGCCGCCGGCCATCGATGGTATCGGCCCGACGGACGACTGGCGCGGCTACTGGCAGCGAACCGATGCCAACAAGCGCAGCGCCGCCAGCTGGGCCGATTTGCTCTAAGCGCAGCGCGAGGCAGAAAGCCGCGAGCACATCGGACAGCAGCATGTCTTCGCACAAACGCCGGTCATTGGCTCGAAGCTTCGTCGATCGGCACGGCTTATGGAGCGAAGCGCAAGCGCGCGCCGCTGCCGCCGTCGACAAAGCAATCGTCCAAAAGAAACTTGAGCTGGTGCGCTTTTCGTTTCCGGATCAGCACGGCGTCTTGCGCGGCAAAACGCTTGTTGCCGGCGAAGCATCGCAGGCGTTGCGCAACGGCGTCACAATGACCAGCACCTTGTTGGCCAAGGACACCGCTCATCGCACCGTTTTTCCAGTCTTCGAGCCCGGCGCTGGAATAGGCGTGCCGGAAATGGGCGGTGCCGGCAACTTCATCATGGTGGCCGATCCGCAAACTTTTCGCACGCTGCCATGGGCCGACAATACGGGTTGGGTCTTATGTGACAGTTATTTTGCCAATGGCAGGAAAGTCCCGATCGCAACGCGACACCTTTATTGCGATGCGCTCGCCAAGCTCCGAAAGGCCGGTTTCGATTATGCCGCCGGCATCGAAATCGAGTTTCACCTGTTTAAGATCGAAGACGCGCGGCTTGGCGCCGACACGCTGAGCTGGCCGGCCGAACCGCCGCTGGTGAGCCACACGACGCATGGCTATCAATACCTGACGGAAAGCCGGTACGATCAGGTCGCGCCTATCCTCGACATCTTACGTAAGAACGTCGTCACGCTTGGGCTGCCGCTGCAATCGCTCGAAGTCGAATTCGGGCCCAGCCAATATGAGCTCACGTTCGCCGCCGAAACCGGCGTCACTGCCGGGGACATCATGGTTTTGCTGCGTAGCGCCCTCAAACAGGTGGCGCGGCGGCATGGCTATCTCGTGAGCTTGATGTGCCGCCCGGGTTTGCCCAATACGCTCGCCAGCGGATGGCACCTGCACCAGTCGCTGCTTGATACGAAATCGAGGGCGAACGCTTTTATATCGCAAACTGACAAAGACGTACTCTCGCCGCTCGGGCGCAAGTTTTTGGCGGGGCTATTGGCTAATGCCAATGCAACTGCCGCGTTCACGACGCCGACCATCAATGGCTATAAGCGCTATCAGGGCGTCAACACGATGGCTCCCATCCAATCCGGTTGGGCCAAGGATAACCGCGGAGTCATGATCCGTATCATAGGCGAGGTTGGCGAGCCCCGAACCCATCTTGAGAATCGCAGCGGCGAACCGCTGGCCAACCCGTATCTCTATATGGCGTCGCAGATCTATGCGGGGCTCGACGGAATAAACCGCAATCTCGATCCTGGGCCGCCGACCGAGACGCCGTATCAAAAACGCTCCGGACGAGCGCTGCCCGCTACGCTCGAAGAGGCGCTTGCGGCATTACGCGCGAGTGCTTGTTTCCGCTCCGGATTTGGCGAAGACTTTGTGGACTATTATGCTCGCTTAAAGGAAGCTGAGATCGCGCGGTGCCACAAGGAAACGACCAATAACCCAGAACAAGCCGACGTCAGCGCATGGGAGCACCGTGAGTACTTTGATATGCTCTGACGCAGGGCCGTTGCGCACCAAAGGAAGGGCATGAAATGAAAAGAGTATGGATTGCGGCGGGGGCCGCACTGGCGCTGGCCTCGGGACCGGCATCGGCACAGGACAAAACTATCAAGATCGGTGTTATCTCGACTTTCACCGGTCCACCCGCCGCGATCGGCAATGATATGAAGAATTCATTTGAACTAGGGCTCGATCACCATGGCCGCAAACTCGGCGGCTTACCGGTCGAAGTCATCTACGCCGACGACCAAACCAAGCCCGAAATCGGCGTCCAGAAAACCCAAGAGCTCATCGAATCCAATCACGTCGATTTCATTGTTGGCTATATCTGGTCGAACGTACTGCTTGCGTCGCTCAAACCGTTGATCGATTCCAAGACGATGACGGTCGTGACCAATGCAGGCGCATCGCAGTTCGCCGGTGAATTGTGTTCGCCCTATGCGTTTTCGACGTCATGGCAAAATGATCAGACGCCGGCCGCGGTCGGCCTGTATATGAATCAGAAGGGCGTGAAGTCCGCTTTTCTGATCGGCCCGAATTATGCCGCCGGAAAAGACATGCTGGCGGGCGTGCAACAGACCTTCAAGGGTCAAATCGTCGGACAGGAGCTTACGCGCTGGCCCGATCAGCTTGATTTCTCCGCCGAGCTCTCAAAGGCGCGCGCAGCAAAGCCGGATACGATCTTTGCTTTTTATCCGGGCGGTGCCGGCGTTCAGTTCGTCACCCAATATGTGCAGGCGGGCTTGAGGGGACAGATCCCGCTGTACACCGCCTTTACCGTCGACGATTTGTCGCTGCCGCGCCTGAAGGATCTAGCCGTCGGCATCCCCGGCGCCCAGGAATGGGTCAACGATCTGCCCAATCCTACCAATCAGAAATATGTCGCGGACTATAAAGCGAAATACAATGCATCCCCATCGTTCTACGGCGCGCAGACCTACGATGCCGTGGGCTTGATCGATTCAGCGGTTACCGCGGTTAAAGGCGATCTGAGCAATAAAGAAGGCATGCGCAAGGAAATGGAGAAAGCGAACTTCAAATCGGTTCGCGGCAATTTCAAGTTCGGTAACAACCACATCCCGATCCAAGATTTTTATCTGCAGGACGCGGCAAAGAATCCCGATGGCAGCTATTCGCTTCACACCGTCGCGACTATCGTCAAGGATGATCAAGATCGCTTCCACGATCGTTGTCCGATGAAGTGAGCGTACCCTTCTGGCTATTGCGGTCGGCTCGGTTAGCGCAATGGCCGGCTTGACATCGCTGCAGCGCGAGACAAGCGGCGTGTCCAGGCCGGCCAATCCGCGTCTGGCGTGATTGGATAAGCGTAGCCGGCGTCCCCGCACGGAGCGCGGGGCATAGACGAGTGGCATAACGCGGCCGTCAAACCATGCTCTATTTTTTCGAGCAGTTTCTCAACGGCATCCAACTCGGGATGCTGCTGTTCCTGCTGGCGGCGGGCCTGACACTGATTTTCGGCATCATGGATCTCGTCAACCTGGCGCACGGTTCGCTCTACATGCTTGGCGCCTATTTCGCCGCCACTTTTGCGGATTGGACCGACAGCTTCCTCCTCGGCGCACTGTTTGCGCTCGCCGCCACCGCGGTGACCGGGATGCTGCTCGAGGTGATCGCGGTGCGGCGGCTATACGACCGCGGTCATCTCAATCACGTGCTCGGCACGTTCGGTTTGCTGTTGTTCTTTAACGAGGTGGTCCGGCTGATTTGGGGGCCGGCTGGTATGACACTGTCGTTGCCGAGCGAGATGCTCAACGCGGTCGAAGTGTTGCCGGGCCTGTTTTATCCCCTTTACCGCCTCGTGATTATCGGGGTCACACTCGCGGTGGCCGTGCTCATGTATTTCCTGATCATGCGTACGCGTCTCGGCATGCTTATCCGCGCTGGCGCGTCCAATCGTGAAATGATCGGCGCGCTTGGCGTCAACATCAAGCTCCTTTACACGATGGTATTTGGACTGGGCGCCGCGCTCGCCGGTTTCGCAGGCTTAATGCAGGCGCCGATCCTTACGGTCCAGATCGGAATGGGTGAAAACATTCTGATCGCGGCGTTTGTCGTGGTTACTATTGGCGGCATCGGTTCGATCCGCGGCGCTTTCGTGGCTTCCTTGCTTGTCGGATTGGCCGACACTGTCGGGCGTGCATTCGTACCCGATCTCCTCCATTCGTTTTTGAGCGAGAGCGCGTCCTCGAGCCTCGGCCGGGCGCTGTCTTCGATGATGATCTATTTGGTGATGGCGCTTGTGCTGATCGCGCGCCCTGAAGGTCTCTTTCCGGCGGCTGGCAAATGAGCCCCCCAGCCAAGCCGCCCGTCAAGACAGGCTGGTCAATCGGGATTGTCACTCCGCGCATCGGCTTGAACATAGCCGTGATTGCAACGCTCGCGGTCGTTCCAGTCTACGCCGCGCTGACGGGCAACGCCTTTGCGCTGACCCTGTTCACACGCGTCGTCATTTTGGCAATCGCCGCCCTGAGCCTGAATTTGATCATGGGGTTTGGCGGCATGGTGAGCTTTGGCCATGCTGCCTATTTGGGAATTGGCGGTTATGCGGTCGGGATTCTGGCCAAGGAAGGCATCGGCTCCGGCTTCGTTCAGTGGCCGATCGCGATCGGCGCTGCCGCCCTCTACGCCCTCGTCGTCGGCGCGCTCAGTCTGCGCACGCGCGGCGTCTATTTCATCATGATCACATTGGCATTCGCGCAGATGATCTATTACGTCGCCATCGGGCTTGACCGCTACGGCGGCGACGATGGCCTCACCATCTATCGCCGTAGCGGGTTCGACGGGCTGATCGATCTCAGCAACCGCACCGTATTCTATTATCTTTGTTTTGGGTTGCTGCTTGTCAGCATTTATCTGGTCTGGCGTATTGTCAATTCGCGATTTGGCATGGTCATTCAAGGCGCCCGATCGAATGAACGGCGTATGTGCGCGATCGGCTTTCCTACATTCCGATACCAACTCGTCTGTTTCGTGATCGCGGGAGCGATGTGTGGGCTCGCCGGTGCACTGCTCGCCAATCACACCAACTTTATCAGTCCGGCGATGATGCACTGGACCCGCTCGGGTGATCTTATTGTCATGGTGGTGTTGGGCGGCATGCAGGCGATATTCGGCCCGCTGATCGGTGCGCTTACATTTTTGTTGCTGGAGGAAGGGCTTTCGCGCGTGACCGATTATTCCAATCTGATCCTCGGGCCGTTCCTCCTTCTGGTGGCGATCTCGTGGCAAGGCGGCATCGATGGCCTGATTGCGGGGACGCGTCGTGGCTGAGGCCCTGCTTGAAATAGAAGCCTTGACCAAGCGTTTCGGCGGTGTGGTCGCGGCCGACGAAATTTCACTGATGCTTCCAGCGGGTGAGCTGCATGCGATCATCGGTCCGAATGGTGCCGGCAAATCAACGCTGATTGGTCAATTAACCGGAGAGGTTACGCCAGATAGCGGACGCATCCGTTTCGACGGCCAGGAAATCACGAACCTTCCGGTCTATCGGCGGAGCCAACTGGGTCTAGCGCGCTCTTTTCAAGTTACAACGCTGTTTCCGGACTTCACCGCGCTCGACAATGTTGCCCTTTCGGTGCAGGCGCATAGCGGTCACTCGTTCCGCTTCTGGAGCAACGCGCGGACCGAAATCGCATTGAGCGAACCGGCGCGAACGGCGCTAGCCAAAGTGGGTCTTGCCGGGCGCGCGGCCACTCTGGTGGCCGACCTCAGCCACGGCGAACGGCGTCAGCTGGAAATCGCCATGGCGCTTGCCGGCAGACCGCGCATGCTGTTGCTCGACGAGCCGATGGCCGGGATGGGGCCGGAAGAATCGATCCGGCTCGTGGAAATGCTGCGGGCACTCAAAGGCGCCATCACCGTCATGCTGATCGAGCACGACATCGATGCCGTGTTTGCTTTGGCGGACCGTATCAGTGTCCTGGTCTATGGTCGCATCATCGCAACCGGCGAGCCGGCAGCCATTCGTTCCGATCCCGCGGTACGCGAAGCTTATCTCGGCGAAGGCGCTGCCGATGGCTGATAACTCGACTTCCCTCCTCGAATTGTGCGACGTCGAGACACGTTACGGGTTGAGCCGTGTATTGTTCGGCGTTTCGCTCGCGATCGCGCGCGGGGAGGTGGTTTCGCTGCTCGGCCGCAACGGCATGGGCAAAACCACGACCGTGCGCTCGATCATGGGCCTAACGCCGCCGGCGGCTGGGTCCATCCGCTTCGACGGCGACGAGATCCGCGGTCTTCCCGCCTATCGCATCGCCAAGAATGGTATCGGCCTGGTACCCGAAGGGCGCCAAGTGTTCCCAAACCTTACGGCCCGCGAGAATCTGATTGCGACCGCGGCGAATTACGGGCGCGCCAGCGAACCGTGGACGCTCGAAAAGGTATTCGAGCTGTTCCCTCGCCTTGCCGAGCGCGCCGGCAGCATGGCCAATTTGCTCTCCGGAGGCGAACAGCAAATGCTCGCCATCGGCCGCGCCCTCATGACCAATCCGCGGCTGGTGATTCTAGATGAGGCGCCAGAAGGCTTGGCGCCGCTAGTGCGTGATGAAATCTGGCG
>DATAYT010000153.1:0-5207 GCA_036272395.1 Xanthobacteraceae bacterium | reverse complement strand
CGCACGCAGGCGTCCAGGCCGCTGACTTGGAGCGATCGCTGTTGATAGAGGGCGGCCAGACGGCGCACCAGCACGCCCGGAATGCGGGCGCTGCGGCGCACCGGGTTGGGCAGGATTGCCGCGAGTTCCGCCGCCTCGGGCGGGGTGAGGTCGCGGGCCGATTTGCCGAATGCCCACCGGGCTCCGGCCTCGGCACCGAATTCACCGTTCGGTCCCCATTCCGCAATATTGAGGTAGATTTCGAGAACCCGCCGCTTCGGCAACACCAGATTGAGCCACAGCGCCAGCGGGAACTCGAGCGCCTTGCGGATAAAGCTGCGGCCCTCCCACAGAAACAGATTTTTCGCGGTCTGTTGCGTGATCGTCGACGCTCCGCGCGCCTCACCGAGTTCGTCCGATTGCTGCATCGCCTCACGGATGGCGCCGAGGTCGATGCCGCGATTGCGGCAAAAACTGCCATCCTCAGCGACAATCACGGCAAGCCGTAGCGCCGGCGCGATGCGGTTTAGCGGCACGACGATGCGCACGACACGCTTGCCGGTGGCCCATCGCCACAGCATCGGCGTCGAGACCGGATCGACGAAGCGATAAAGCGGCGCGATCGCATAGGGGATGAGCAGGACGGCGAGCGCGAGGATTATCAAGTTCCTGACAAGCCGTCGCACGAAATGCCCTCCGCGCGCGATGCCGACATGCGTGCGAGCGCTAGTCGCGCGCGTAGCCGATCAGCGGCTTGCGCTTGCGCCCAAGCAGTATCAGAACCGTCGCTATGATACCGACGACGACCCAAGCCGGCAGGTCGAAGCCGCGCTGCAGGTACGGCTCCCAGGCCCAGGAAAGCTTAAGCTTGAGCCAGTCTTGGACGGCATTGAGGCTGTTCTGATCGATGATCGCCCAGACATCGTCGAGCCTGGTGTAAAGGAGATCATGATTGGCGATGGATTTCGTCCCGTCATAGACGAAAAGCACAAAGGCGGTCGCCAGAAGGCATAGCCCGACGAAACGAAACAGGAATCTAATCATGGCGATCTTGGCGGAGAACGACCGGTGTTGATCGCCAGCCATTACCCTTCCACGCCGACGAGTTCAATGCGCTGCAATGAAAGATCGCGCCAGGCGGATTTCGCTGCGGCCGATGGACCGGGTTGGACCTGGCAAATTGCCGTACCCTTCGGCGAGGGTCCTTGAGTACGGACCGGGGCTTTCGCTAAAGTCCCACGGGGCTTTGCTTTAACCCGCTCATTAAAGCGCTCATTCACCGGCAGGCGAAACGAAAATGGCGGCCAAAAACGGCGGCAGAAACGGCGGCATTGCGCAGCGTCCGACCTTCACCGATCAGGAAGCCCTGCTGTTTCACAGCCAAGGCCGCCCCGGGAAGCTCGAAATCGTCGCCACCAAGCCGATGGCGACCCAGCGCGATCTTTCGTTGGCCTATTCGCCGGGCGTCGCCGTTCCGGTGCTGGCGATCGCCGAAGACGAGAGCAAAGCCTACGACTACACGACCAAGGGCAATTTCGTCGCGGTAATCACCAACGGCACCGCCATTCTCGGGCTCGGCAATCGGGGCGCCTTGGCCGCCAAGCCGGTGATGGAAGGCAAATCGGTCCTGTTCAAGCGTTTCGCCGATATCGATTCCATCGATCTCGAAGTGTCGACCGAGGATCCGGACGAGTTCATCAATTGCGTCAAACTGCTCGGCAAGGGCTGGGGCGGGATCAATCTCGAAGACATCAAGGCGCCGGAATGCTTCATCATCGAACAGAAACTTCGCGAACTGCTCGATGTGCCGGTCTTCCATGACGATCAGCACGGCACCGCGATCATTGCCGCCGCCGGCCTGATCAACGCGCTTGAACTGACCGGCCGCAAAATCCCGACCACCAAGCTCGTTTGCAACGGCGCCGGCGCGGCCGGGATTGCCTGTCTTGAGCTTCTCCGCGCCATCGGCTTTCGCCCGGAAAATCTTATTCTTTGCGATACCAAGGGCGTCATCTACGAAGGCCGCACCGATGGCATGAACCAATGGAAATCGGGTTTTGCCGTTAAAACCAAAGCGCGCACGCTGGCCGAGGCGCTGGCTGGGGCCGACGTGTTTTTCGGGCTTTCGGTGAAGGGCGCGGTCACTCAGGCCATGGTCAAGTCGATGGCGGACAAGCCGATCATCTTCGCCATGGCCAATCCCGATCCGGAAATCACCGTCGAGGAGGTCGCGGCGGTCCGCTCGGACGCGATCATGGCGACCGGCCGCTCCGACTATCCGAACCAGATCAACAATGTGCTCGGCTTTCCCTACATCTTTCGCGGTGCGCTCGACGTGCGGGCGCGGGCCATCAATATGGAAATGAAGATTGCCGCCGCGCAGGCCTTAGCCGCGCTGGCGCGCGAAGACGTGCCCGATGAAGTGGCCGTGGCCTATGGCGCGCGGCCGAAATACGGACCCGACTACATCATTCCGGTGCCTTTCGACCCGCGGCTGATTTCCGACATTCCGCCGGCGGTGGCGAAGGCGGCGATGGAGTCCAAGGTGGCGCGGCGCCCGATCCAGGATATGGAGGCCTACCGCCACCAGTTGCGCAGCCGCCGCGATCCGATCGCCGGCGTGTTGCAAGGAGTCTACGAAAGGCTGCGCCGGCGGCCGCGCCGCGTCGTGTTTGCCGAGGGCGAAGAGGAACAGGTGATCCGTGCCGCGGCGAGCTTTGTTCACGAACGGCTCGGCACCGCGCTTCTGGTCGGCCGCGAACCGCGCGTGCGCGCGACCGCACAAGGGCTTGGCATCGAGCTCGGCGGCAATATCGAAATCACCAATGCCGCCATCTCCAAGCGTAATTCGTCTTACGTGGCGTACCTTTATGAGCGGCTGCAGCGCCGCGGCTTTCTGCAGCGGGATTGCCAGCGGCTTATCAACCAAGACCGCAATCACTTTGCCGCTTGCATGGTGGCGCTCGGCGACGCCGATGCCATGGTCACCGGCGTGACCCGCAATTTCTCCGGGGCGCTGCAAGATGTCCGGCGCTGCATCGATACCAAACCCGGCCATCGCGTGATGGGGGTTTCACTGGTCTTGGCGCGCGGCCGCACGGTCCTGGTTGCTGATACAGCCGTGACCGAGATGCCGACATCCGGCGAACTTGCCGAAATCACGATCGAGGCGGCCCGCGTCGCGCGCAATCTGGGTTATGACCCGCGCGTCGCCCTGCTGGCGTTCTCGACTTTCGGTCATCCGCCGGGCGAGCGCTCGCAGCGCGTGCAAGAAGCGGTCCGGCTTTTGGACGAGCAACGCGTCGACTTTGAGTACGACGGCGAAATGGCTGCCGACATCGCGCTGAACATGGAATTGCGCGAGGCCTACCCGTTCTGCCGCCTGTCCGGGCCCGCCAACGTTTTGATCATGCCGGCGTTCCACTCCGCCTCGATCGCGACCAAGATGCTCATGGAGCTTGGCGGCGCCACCGTGATCGGTCCAATGCTGGTCGGGCTCGATCGTTCGGTGCAGATCGTGCCGCTTGCGGCCAACGATGCGCAGCTCGTCAATATGGCCGCCATCGCGGCCTTCAATGTCAGCGCCTAAAGCATGATCCCGAAAAGTGGGTATCGGTTTTCGGAAAAGATCATGTTTAAGGAAAAAAGCTAAAGCCGGAACGGTCTGCCGAGGCGCAAATGACACAACCCGACTGGACATGGCCGCATTGGACTTGGCCGGCAGGTAAGCGCATAGCCGTCGTCTTCAATGTCTGTCTCGAAGCCTGGTCGGACGGCAAGGCGCCGGGCATCAGTCCGATGGGCAATCCGCTTCCGGCCGGCGCGCTCGACACGATGGCAATCTCCTGGGCGGCGTACGGCGTCGAGGTCGGCATCCACCGCTTGATGGACGGATTGGCCAACCATGGTGCCAAGGCGAGCGTCATGGTGAATGCGATCATCGCCGAACGTTCGCCACAGACCGTGCGCGCCGTGGCCGATCGCGGCCACGAAGTGTTGTCGCATTCCTATGCGATGGACGTGATCCCGGGTCTGCTCTCGGACGACGAGGAGCGGCGCAACATCGCACGCTGCACCAGGCTTCTCGCCGAAGCGACCGGGAAACCGGTACGCGGTTGGCTCTCCCCGCGCGGCACCTCGAAGCCCTCCACGCCAAAACTTCTCGCCGAAGCCGGCTATCGCTGGTATGGCGACGTGTTCGATTTCGATCTTCCGCGACTCATCAGCTATGGCAACAGCGCCATTGTCGCCATTCCGTTGTCCTACGACGTCAATGATATGCCGTCGATGAAGTACGGCCATCCGCCGCGGATGATGCTCGAATCCTATAACGAGGTGATCGAGATTGCGCGCGCCGGCAGCGAGCTTCGTATCATCGATGTGACCAGCCACGCGCACATTTTCGGCCATCATCGCGGCGCATATTTTTACGAGAAGATCATCGAGCAGGCGATGTCGTCGCCTGATATCTGGGTCGCCACCCGCGCCGAAATCGCCGATCACGTCTTGAGCGTCATGCCGTCCTGACGAAAGCATGGGACAGAGGATGGAAATTCTCGGAATGGAAATTCTCGCATGATCCCCTTCGAAATGGCCGAGCCGGCCTCGCTCAGCGAGGCGGTGGCGATGCTCGATCCGCAGGAGCCGACGATCCGGCCGGTCGCCGGCGGCACCGCGCTGATGTTGATGATGAAAGCGGGCGTATTCAACCCGAGCCGCCTCGTCAGTCTGCGGCGGATCGAGCCGGAACACGCGCGCATTGCCATGAACGGTTCCGGCGAATTGCGGATCGGCGCGCTCGCGACGCTGAGCGAGCTCGAACACGATCGCAACATTGCCGCGCGACTGCCGATGCTCAAACGCGCGCTGCGCACGCTGTCGAATCCGCGCGTTCGCAATGTCGCCCGCGTCGGCGGCGCCCTTGCGCATGGCGATCCGCATATGGATCTGCCGCCCATGCTTGCGGCGCTCGCTGCGCGTGTGACCATTACCGGTCCGAAAGCGATGCGCGAACTGCCGCTCGCCGAGCTTTACACCGGCTATTACGAGACCGTTCTTGAAAGAAACGAACTCATCACCGCGGTGACGGTGCCGCCGCTTGGCGGACGCAAAGCCGCATATGTGAAGGTCACCGCGCGGTCGGCTGACGATTGGCCCGCGCTCGGCATCGCCGTGTCATTCATGCTCAAGCACGGCGCGGTTCACGATCCCGTCGTCGTGGTCAGCGC
>DATAYT010000152.1:0-21632 GCA_036272395.1 Xanthobacteraceae bacterium | reverse complement strand
TGGGTACAAATCGGGTCCGCAACGCGCAATTATCGTGTGTTGACAGCGGGACGGGTGGAAATAGAATGCTGTTCCGTGCCGCCCGGAGAGGCGGCACATTTCGTTTAAGTCGCGCTGCTTTTGTCGTTTAAGCCGCGCTGCTTTTGTCGTTTAAAGCCGCGCCGCTTTTGAACGCGCAAGCTTTGCGAGCCAAACCGTGAGCCGAACGTGAGCCAAGACGTGACATCGCATCTGATGGCGACTTTTGCGCGTGTCGACCTCGCCTTCGAGCGAGGCGAAGGCGTGTGGCTCATCGCCACGAATGGCCAACGCTATCTCGATTTCGCCTCAGGCGTCGCAGTGAACGCGCTTGGCCACGGGCATCCGCATCTGACGGCTGCGCTCGCCGAACAGTCCCAGAAGCTGTGGCACGTATCGAACCTTTATGAGATACCCGAAGCCGAACGCGCCGCGCAGCGACTGTGCGCAGCGAGTTTTGCCGATGTCGTATTCTTCTGCAATTCCGGCGCCGAGGCGGTGGAAGGTGCGATCAAGGCGGCGCGGAAATATCAGTCGGTGAGCGGCCATCCCGAACGCTACCGGATCGTCACCTTCGAGGGCGCATTCCATGGCCGCACGCTGGCGACGCTGGCCGCGGGCGGACAGAAAAAATACCTGGAGGGTTTCGGGCCTCCGGTGGAAGGCTTCGATCAGGTCGCCTTCAATGATCTTGCCGCGGCAAAAAAAGCGATCGGTGCAGAGACCGCGGCGATCATGATCGAGCCGCTGATGGGCGAGGGCGGCGTGCGCACGGTCGAGCCCTCTTTTCTGCGCGCCTTGCGCGAGCTTTGCGACCAAAACGGCCTCTTGCTCATTTTCGACGAAGTTCAAAGCGGCATGGGGCGGACCGGCGAACTCTTCGCCTATCAGCGCGCGGGAGTCACTCCCGACATCATGCCGCTCGCCAAAGCGCTCGGTGCCGGCTTTCCGGTCGGCGCGGTGCTCGCCACCAGCGAGGCGGCCAAAGGCATGACGCCTGGAACGCATGGCTCGACCTTCGGCGGCAACCCGTTGGCGATGAGCGCGGTCAATGCGACGCTCGACGTCATGCTGGCGCCGGGCTTTTTCGATCATGTGAAAAAGATCGGCATTTTGTTCAAACAACGCCTGGCCGAGATCAAGGACCGCTATCCCGAACTCATCGCCGAAGTGCGGGGGGAGGGCTTACTGGTCGGCTTGCGGGCGGTCGTTCCCGCCGGCGAATTGGTCAATGCGATCCGGGCAGAAAAGATGCTGGCGGTCGGCGCCGGCGACAATGTGGTGCGCTTGCTACCGCCGCTCATTATCAGCGAGCAGGAAATGGCCGAGGGCGTCGCCCGGCTCGACCGCGCCTGCGCGCAACTTAGCCGGAGCTCGAAGCGGCCGGCCGCCGCCCCACGGCGAAAACAGGAGACGGCGGGATGAAAATCATCCGCCATTTCCTCGATCTGATCGAGGTTCCGGCCGCCGATCTGCGCGGCGTGATCGATGCCGCGCGCGCGATAAAATTGCGCCGTGACCGCGGCGAACGCCCGCTTGCCGGCAAGACGCTGGCCATGATCTTCGAACGGCCGTCAACGCGCACCCGCGTATCCTTCGAAGTCGCCATGCGGCAATTGGGCGGCGACGCAATTCTCCTGACCGCGGAGGAAATGCAGCTCGGGCGCGGCGAGACGCTCGCCGATACCGCCCGCGTGTTGTCGCGCTATGTCGATGCCATCATGATCCGGATGCTCGATCCGGAAGCCGTGAGCGAATTGGCGCGCTATGCCGCGATACCCGTGATCAACGGGCTGACGCGCCGGTCGCATCCCTGTCAGGTGCTGGCCGATGTCATGACTTTCGAAGAGTGCCGCGGCCCGATCCGCGGCCGTACCGTGGCCTGGACCGGCGATGCGACGAACGTACTGACGTCATGGATGCACGCGGCGCAACGCTTCGATTTCCATTTACAGGTGGCGACCCCGGCGGAACTGGCGCCAAAGAAACCGCTGCTGGATTGGATCAAGGCCTCCGGCGCCCCAATCACGCTCGGCGCCGACCCGGAAGAGGCGGTCAAAGGCGCTGACTGCGTCGTCACCGACACTTGGATATCCATGGGCGACCGCAATGGCAGTCGCCGCCACAATCTGCTCAAGCGCTATCAGGTCAACGGCCGGCTGATGGCGCACGCCAAGCCCGACGCCATTTTTATGCATTGCCTGCCTGCGCATCGCGGCGAGGAAGTCACCGACGAGGTCATGGATGGTCCGCATTCGGTGGTTTTCGACGAGGCCGAAAACAGGTTGCATGCACAAAAGGGCATATTGAGCTGGTGCCTGGAAGCCGATGCGCGGTGAGATCGGGCCGCAGTCCTCACAATCGCCTACGCAGGACCTATATTGCGGCAATGAACAAACCTGATTTGAGCATCCCGGTTCGTCAGCCTGCGGCAACCAGCCTCGACGACACGATCCTGCCATTCGCGGTCAAGGCGCTCGATCTGCGCGGCCGGATTGTGCGGCTTGGCGCGGTCGTCGATACGATTCTCACCGGACACGATTATCCGGCGCCAGTCGCCAAGCTCCTTGGCGAGGCGATCGTCCTGACCGTGATGCTTGGCTCGGCGCTTAAAATCGATGGGCGTTTCATCCTGCAAACCCAAAGCGACGGACCGGTGCGGATGCTGGTGGTCGATTTCACCGCGCCCCACAACGTGCGGGCCTGCGCCCGTTTCGACGCCGCGCGGGTCGCGACCGCGATTGCCGGCGGCGAAGCGGCGCCTGGGCAATTGCTCGGCCGCGGGCACCTTGCCATGACCATCGATCAAGGCCCGGATATGAGCCGCTACCAGGGCCTGGTACCGCTCGAAGGCGGCGACCTCGAACAGGCGGCGCACGAATATTTTTCGCGGTCCGAGCAAATTCCGACGCGCGTGCGCCTTGCGGTCGCCGAAGAGTTCCGCGCCGGCGAAGGCGGTCCGCGCCGGCACTGGCGCGCCGGCGGCATTCTGCTGCAATTTCTGCCCAATTCGCCCGAGCGCGCTCGCCGCGCCGATCTCGATCCTGGCGACGCGCCCGCGGGGACCGCGCCACACGTGCTGCCCGAAGATGAAGCCTGGGTGGAGGGCCGTTCGCTGGTCGCAACCGTCGGCGATATCGAGCTGCTTGATCCGGAACTGTCGACCGAACGTCTGGCCTATCGGCTCTTTCATGAGCGCGGCGTTCGCGTTTTCCGCGCGACGCCGGTGGCCGCGCAGTGCTCGTGTTCGCGTCACGGCGTCGAAAACATGCTACGAAGTTTCTCGCCGCAAGATCGCGCCGATATGGTGGAGGACGGCCGCATCACGGTGACATGCGAGTTTTGCAGCTCGACTTACGTCTTCGCACCGAGCGAAATTGCCGCCGCGAACACCCAGGCGCCGCAATAGCCAATTGGCTCCGGCACGATCTATCTCGGCGCGCAAGCCATTGATTTCGCCGTATTATTTTTCTTGGTGGCGATTGCAGCCTGCGCCGGCCTGAGCCCGCGCCCAGGGCGTGCGCTAAGTGCGGAACCAAACCGTCGCTCTGCCATTGATACCGCGGGGCGCAGCCGAAGCTGGCCGCAGGGGGCGGAGCGGAGGCTGACGATGACCAAATTCCTGATCGGCGTCGCAACGGCAGCCTTGTGGTTTGCGCTCTCGCACGCCGCCAACGCCGAACGCATTTGCCGCCAAGTTTGCGATAACGGCAACTGCGGCGCTGCATTCAGCGCCCGGATTCAGAGGTGGTCATTCGCGACCGCGAGCACCCGCGGTATCACGACCACTTTGATGCCGACGCGCCGGCCGGCGATGTCGTGATCCACCGCTAAGATCGCTTTGCTCTGTTGAAAAACGGATACGGGCCGCGAGCTGCGGCCCGCACGCGTTTTAAGAGCCACGTGTTTTAAGAACACGCAGTTCAGTCTTGGCGTTCGCGCTGTCAATTGATAATGCGCTTGCCGTTGCCGCTGTCGAGCGAAAACGCGGGAATCTCGATTTCGAAATGTTCGCCGCCGGCGGTGACCATGCCGTAGGTGCCAACCATGAAACCCGAAGACGTCTGCAGCGGAACGCCGCTGGTATATTCGAAAGTTTCTCCGGCTTTGAGCACCGGCTCCTCGCCGACAACGCCCGCCCCGCGTACCTCTTGGCGGCGTCCATGGGCGTCGGTGATGCGCCAGTGGCGCGTTTTCAGCTGCACCGTCTCGGCACCTTTATTGGTGATGGAGACCGTGTAGGCCCAGAAGAAATAATTGTTCTCGGGCGAGGAGCGATCGGCCACGAAACGCGGCGTCACCACGACTTCGATATTGCTGGTCACGGCGCGATACATGCAAGCGATACGGCAGCGTTGCGGCGGCCGCCGCAAGGGAACTGCGCGGCAGGCGCGTTTGCATAGCCGTCATAAGACGCTTTCTCAAGCTATACTTGATGACTAGATTGGAAAATGCGCGCCCATAGAGGCCGACATGCAGGCCGAGGCCGGGCGCACCGCTCAATGGCGCCGGGCCACGCGCCGCGGCGCAACGATCGTGAAGGCGGCTGTGAAGCACCTCGCATTGCCCAGATTGGCGCTGACATCCGTAACGGCCGCCGCTTCGCCGTTGCCGCCGGGCGGACGCGACCTGCGGCTCGATCTGTTCCGCGGCATCGCGCTGTGGCTGATTTTTCTCGATCACATCCCGCAGAATGTCGTGAACTGGTTCACGATCCGCAATTACGGCTTCAGCGACGCCACCGAAATATTCATCTTCATTTCCGGCTACACCGCCGCTTTCGTTTACGGCCGCGCCATGCGCGAACGGGGCATCATCGTCGCCAGCGCGCGGGTGCTGCGGCGCGCCTGGCAGATCTACGTGGCTCATATCTTTCTGTTCACGATCTTCATGGCCGAGATCGCCTATGTCGCGGCGACGTTCGAAAATCCGCTCTACGCCGAGGAAATGAACATTCTCGATTTCCTCAAGCAGCCGGATGTCACAATTTTTCAAGCGCTCATTCTGAAGTTCAAGCCGGTCAACATGGATGTGCTGCCGCTATACATCATGTTGCTGTTATTCTTCCCGCCGATGCTTTGGCTTTTGATCCAACAGCCGGCCCTGGCGCTGGCCGGATCGGCGCTGGTCTATGTGCTCGCCTGGAATTTCGATTGGAATTTGCCCGCTTATCCAAACGGGCAATGGTTCTTCAATCCGTTTGCTTGGCAGTTGCTGTTCGTGTTCGGCGCCTGGTGTGCGCTCGGCGGCGCACAGCGGCTCGCTGCGGCGCTGCGCTCGCGCGTCGTGCTGGCAATCGCGATCGCTTATCTCGCCTTCGCTTTCGCGGTCACGCTGACGTGGTATGTCGAATCGTTGCGACGCTTCGTACCGATCTGGCTGAGCGATTGGATGTATCCAATCGACAAGACCAATCTCGACGTGCTGCGCTTCGCTCATTTTCTCGCGCTCGCGGCCGTCACCGTGCATTTCATCCCGCGCGATTGGCCGTGGCTCAAATCGCCATATTTGCGGCCGGCAATCCTTTGCGGCCAGCACTCGCTGGAGATCTTCTGTCTCGGCGTGTTTTTGGCTTTCGCCGGCCAATTCATCATCAGCGAGTGGTCAGGCGGGCCCTTGATTCAGACGTTTATTAGCCTTGTCGGTATCTTGATCATGGTCGCCACAGCTAGTCTGATATCATGGTACAAACAGATAGAAGGGCGAAGCCCCAGCGGGCGGAGCAAACCGCCGGATGCAGACCTCGCGGGAGGCGAGGCATGAAACTTTTCACCGCGCTTGTCGCAGCAATTGCGCTCAACTGTTTGCCGGCCTGGGGGGCGGTGGCAGAGCCACAGCCCGAGGCGTGCGACGTGCCGGCGTCGTTTTTGGAAAGTGAAATCGATCTCGGCCGCGTCACCGCCGAACTCAAAGACAAGCATCGGCTCGACATCAGCGTGCTAGGCACCGGGTCCTCCTCGCTTGCCGGGCCTGACGGGCCGCACTTTGCCTATCCGGCGCGGCTTGAGGATGCGCTCAAGCGGGAATTGCCCGGCAACGAGATCAAGGTCACGGCTCACGTTCAACCGCGCCAGACCACGGCCAACATGGTCAGCGGCCTGGATAAAATTCTCGCCGAGGACCATCCAAGCCTGGTGATCTGGCAGGCCGGCACGGCCGATGCCATCAATGGCGTCGAAACCGAAGACTTCCGCACGAGCCTCGAGGACGGCATCGATAAGATTCAAGCCGTCGGCGCCGATGTCATTCTCGTGAACATGCAATACAGCCCGCGCACCGCTTCGATGCTCGACGTGTCGACCTACGCCGATGTGATGCGCCACGTCGCCCAGCAGCGGAACGCGTTGTTGTTTGATCGGTTAGCGATCATGCAATATTGGAACGATATCGGTACTTTCGACCTCTATGCCGCGACCAAGAAGTATGATATGGCGCGGCAAGTTCATGAGTGCATTGGCCGGGCCTTGGCGTCGCTAATTAACAGTGCTGCACATCTTGACGCCGTGAGAATGCAAACGACGCGTTAATGTCCTTCAAACAAACAATATTCGCCGGTCGAACGCCGGCCGCGGTGGCCGCTGTCATTTTGGCGGTCCAGTTTTTTGCACTGCACAGCGACCGTGCGCGTGCGCAAATGAGCAGCTCCGCGACGCAGACACTGGCCATAGCCCCCGCCAAGCCGATGGTCGGGAGCGCGCCTGGTGCGGCGGCGATCTGCAGGGCGCCCGCCGAATTGGCGCGGTTGGACCGGCCGCTCGTTCACACGATGCGGCGCTTGGCCAGCGGTCTGCCGCTGACCATCGTCGCGATCGGCTCGTCCTCGACCGCCGGCGCCGGCGCCAGTTCGCCGGATGCAAGCTATCCCAGCCGGCTTGCCGTCGAATTGCGGGCGCGGTTCCCCGGCCGTGAGATCACGGTGCTCAACCGCGGCGTCAACGGCGAAGAGACCGATAATATGATGGCGCGGTTCGCAGCCGATGTACTGGCGGCGCACCCGCAACTCGTGTTGTGGCAGATTGGCACCAATTCGGTGCTGCGCGACCATCCGCTCAACCCGCATGCCGCGCGGCTGCACGATGGCATCGAGCAGCTCAAAGCATCCGGCGCCGACGTGGTCCTGATCGATCCGCAATTTGCGCCGGCGGTGCTCGCCAAATCGGAAACGCCAGGCATGGTCGAGCAGATCGCGCTCGCCGCAAAGCAGGAAGATGTGGACCTGTTCCAGCGTTTTGCGGTGATGCGCGATTGGCACGATGTGCAGCACCTCTCATTCGGCGCCTTCGTGTCGCCCGACCAGCTGCACATGAACGACTGGAGCTACGCCTGCCTGGCGAAGCTGCTGGGCGGCGCTATCGCGGAAGCAGCGACGCGGCCGATTGCGGCGGCGTCCGTTCATCCGGCCGCGATTTCGGCGCAGCCGGACCTGGTGCATTGACGGCACGGCGTTATTGCCGAGACCTGGACTAGGCTTTCAGTCCCCACTCACACCGCTTCCAATGCGCCCAGCACGTCCTCGACGATATCGTCGGGGTCCTCAAGCCCAACCGAGACCCGCACCAAGCCGTCGCTGATGCCGAGTTCGGCGCGCTGCGCCGGCGTCAGCCGCTGGTGCGTCGTTGTCGCCGGATGCGTGATCAGGCTCTTGGCGTCGCCGAGATTGTTGCTGATGCGGACGAGCTTGAGTGCGTCCTGAAAGCGGAAGGCGCCGCGCTTGCCGCCCTTGATCTCAAAGGCAACCAGCGTCGAGCCGCCGCGCATCTGCTTCTGCGCGATCGCGGCCTGCGGATGGTCTGGGCGGCCCGGATAAATCAACCGCGAAACTTTTGGATGACCGGCGATGGCCACGGCCAGCGTCGCCGCGCTGTCGGTCTGCCGCCGCACGCGTACCGCGAGCGTCTCCAGCCCTTTGAGCAGTACCCAGGCATTGAACGGCGACATCGATGGGCCGGTTTGCCGAAGCAGCACATGGATCTTTTCCATGATGAATTTTTGCGACGCGAGAATAATTCCGCCGAGGCAGCGGCCCTGGCCGTCGATGTGCTTGGTGGCGGAATACACGACGCAGTCCGCACCGAGCGCGAGCGGGCTCTGAAATAACGGCGTCGCAAACACGTTATCGACAACGAGCGTCGCGCCGGCGTCGTGCGCGATCTTTGCAACCGCCGCGATATCGATCACTTCAAGCGCGGGGTTGGTCGGCGTTTCCAGAAAGAAGGTCTTGGTGTTCGGCCGCACCGCGTCGCGCCAGGCATCGAGTTTGCAGCCGTCGACGAGCGTCGAAGCGACGCCGAAGCGGGGTAAAAAATCCTCGACCACATAGCGGCAGGATCCGAACATCGCCTTGGACGCCACGACATGGTCGCCGGCTTTGACTTGGCCGATGAGCGACAGCGTCACCGCCGCCATGCCCGACGCGGTGGCGCGCGCCGCCTCGGCGCCTTCGAATGCCGCCATGCGCCGCTCGAACATATCGACCGTCGGATTGGCGAAACGCGAATATTGATAGCCCGGGTCCTCGCCCTTAAACCGCGCCTCCGCCTGGGCGGCGCTGTCGTAAACGTAACCTTGGGTGAGGTAGAGCGCTTCCGAAGTCTCGCCAAACGGCGAGCGCAGGGTGCCCGATTGCACCAGGCGCGTTTCGGGGCGATAGCTCTTTTTTACCGACGCGGACATGTGGCCCTCCTTAGCCAACACGCGCTTTGGCCGCTCAAAAAGCGGCCAAAACAAAACCCGGCCGGGGAAATCCTCGGGCCGGGCTCACGCGTCCCCGGCCTTTTAGCGACTTGTTTTACGTGGCTGCAAGCCGGCCGGCTCAAATGACCACGGGATAACGTGCTGTATACGCTGCGGCCGTCTTTGCGTCAAACCGGGCATCGGATTAGATCGCAGCGGAGCGCCGACAAGATGGCTGCCGGTCCGCAAATGGCTTTGAGCTTTAAAACTTCGGAACGAGGAATTCTGCCCGACCGCATGATCGCGGCGCTGGCGGAAGCGGGCGGGATTCGCGCTGCCCGGCCGTTCGATGCAGACCAGATTCAGCCAGCCAGTCTCGATCTGCGTCTTGGCGCAATTGCCTACCGCGTGCGCGCCAGTTTTTTGCCGGGCCCCGGCACCACGGTAGCGCAACGCATCGCCGAACTGAAACTGCACGAATTCTCGCTCGCCGCCGGCGCCGTTCTGGAAACCGGCTGCGTCTATATCGTGCCGCTGATTGAGAGGCTGGCGCTGCCGGCCGACATCGCGGCGGCAACCAATCCGAAAAGCTCGACCGGCCGGCTCGACGTGTTCACGCGCGTGATTGCCGATGAGACCCGCGGCTTCGATCGCATTGCCGGCGGTTACCACGGTCCGCTTTACGCCGAGATCAGCCCGAAAACGTTTCCGGTATTGGTGCGTGAGGGTTCGCGATTATCGCAACTGCGCTTGCGCCGCGGCGACGCTGCGCTCTCAGGCGAGGCGCTCCGCGCCTTGCACGCACGCGAGCGGCTGGTCGATCGCGCCGAAGCGGTGATGGGCGACGGTATCGCGGTCTCTATCGATCTCGCCGGCTCCGGCGCAAACGATCGCGCGGGTTTAAACGGCGTCGTTGGCTATCGCGCCAAGCGGCATACCGGCGTTATTGAAGTCGAGCGTCGCGCCGCTTACGAAGTTGCCGATTTCTGGGAGCCGATCGCAGCGCGCGCCGATCGCAGCCTTATTCTCGATCCCGACGAGTTTTACATCCTGGCGTCGACCGAGGCCGTGCAGGTGCCGCCGGACTTCGCGGCCGAGATGGTCCCATTCGATCCGCTGGTCGGCGAATTCCGCGTGCATTACGCCGGATTTTTCGATCCAGGATTCGGTTATGCGGGGGCCGGCGGCTTGGGTTCACGCGCGGTGCTGGAAGTCCGTTCGCGCGAAGTGCCGTTCATCCTGGAACACGGCCAGATCGTCGGCCGGCTGGTCTACGAGAAAATGTTGGCTCGTCCCGACCAGCTTTACGGCAGCGGTATCGGCTCGAATTACCAGGCCCAGGGGCTCAAATTGTCGAAACATTTCCGTTGATGCGGGTGCCGCGCCGCCGTTGACGAGCCGGCCGGAGGCGGAAATTCTTGTGGTATTTCTTGAGGAAGAAAAGGTTCCTCGTGCCCAGCAGCGCTACACGAAATCGGGGAAAGCCCAAACGGCGCCGCAAACAGGCGGTCACTTTTGCCGTCGCCGCTTTGATTGCGATTACGCTGGGATGCGTCGGCAGCGCGTTGGCGCAAACCGGTTACGACCGCCCCGGCGGCGATTACACCAGCGCTCCCGTCGCCAATGGCGATCCGATGGTCTGCGCCGCCCGTTGCGAGCGCGACAAAGGCTGCCGTGCCTGGAGTTTCTCATATCCATCCACCTCCGGCGCGCCGGCGATGTGCTGGCTCAAGCGCGAAGTGGTGCCGGCCAAGGAATCGAGCTGCTGCGTCTCGGGTGTGCGCGGCGCTGGCGTGATCGAGCCGCAAGCCGGCGCGATCGAATATTCCATTGATCGCTTCGGCGGCGACTATCGCTGGTTTGAAACGCCGCCGGAGGCGAAGGGCAAAGCCTGTGCCGAAGCCTGCCAAGCCGAGCCGCGCTGCCGGGCCTGGACCTACCGGCGGCCCGGCTACGGCGCCGCTTCGGCGCGCTGCTTTCTAAAAGACGTGATCAAGCCGCCACGGCGTCGGCCGTGCTGCATTTCCGGCGTGGTGCGCTAGAGCTGCTCTGGTCAACCGGTGCCGCCCACCGTGATGCGATCGATGCGCAGCGTCGGCTGGCCGACGCCAACCGGCACGCCTTGACCGTTCTTGCCGCAGGTGCCGATGCCCTTGTCCATGACAAGATCGTTGCCGATCATCGAGATGCGGTGCAGGTCCGTCGGCCCATTGCCGATCAGCATGGCGCCCTTGATCGGCGCGCCAACTTTGCCGTTCTCGATGCGATAGGCCTCGGTGCATTGAAACACGTATTTGCCCGAGGTGATGTCGACTTGGCCGCCGCCGAAATAGGTCGCGTAAACGCCGTTCTTGACCGAGGCGATAATTTCGCCGGGTTCGTGACTTCCCGCCAGCATGTATGTGTTGGTCATGCGCGGCATCGGCACGTGGGCAAAGCTCTCGCGCCGGCCGTTGCCGGTCGGCTTCATTCCCATCAGCCGGGCATTCTGCCGGTCCTGGATATAGCCGACGAGAATGCCGTCCTCGATCAGCACAGTGCGATTGCTGGGCGTGCCCTCGTCATCAATCGAGAGCGAGCCGCGGCGCAGTGAAATGGTGCCGTCGTCAACGACCATCACGCCCTTGGCGGCGACGCGCTGTCCCATCAGCCCGGCGAAGGCCGAGGTCTTTTTGCGGTTGAAATCGCCTTCGAGACCGTGCCCGACCGCCTCGTGAAGCATCACGCCGGGCCAGCCACGGCCGAGCACCACATCCATTTCGCCCGCGGGCGCCGGGACCGCTTCGAGATTGATCAGCGCCTGGCGCACCGCATTGTCCACCGCGCCTTGCCACGCACCTTCCGCGATAAAGCGTTCATAGCCCTCGCGGCCGCCATAGCCGTCACTGCCGGTTTCTTGCCGATTGCCATCGCCGACCACGACCGAGACGTTGACGCGAACCATCGGCCTGATGTCGCGATAGGCTTCACCGTCGGCACGCAGGATTTCGACCGCCTGCCAGGAAGCGGCAATACTCGCCGTAACCTGGCGCACGCGCGGGTCCTTGGCGCGGGCATAGGCATCGATCGTCTGCAGAAGTTGCGCTTTCGCTTCGAACGAGGGGCTTTGTAACGGACTGTCTTCGCCATAAAGCCTGACATTGCTGCGCGGGGGCGGCGCGGCGTAATGGCCGGAATAACCGCCCTTGACCGCGCGCACCGCGTCCGCGGCGCGCTCGATCGCGCCTTCGGAAACGTCGGACGCATGGGCATAGCCGACCGCCTCGTCCTTCACCGCACGCAAGCCGAAGCCCTGCGAAGTGTCATAAGTCGCCTGTTTGAGCCTGCCATTATCGAAGGCCAACGCTTCAGCTTGGCGGTATTCGAGGAACAATTCGCCGTCGTCGCCGCCGTCGAGCCCGCGCGAAACAATTTTTGCGAGCCGTTGCCGGTCAAGCCCGGCCCGGTCGACGAGCGAAATCGGAGTGTCGGTCATGCGATGCCCTTGCGAGTGCGTTTCATCCCTAGTCGTTTCTAGATAGGCGCTTTGACGCGGGTCGGCGAGGGGCGCTTAAAGCGAAATAATTTTCCGTCGATCGGTATTTCGCTTTAGCTCGCTGTTTGAGCATGATCTTTTCCGAAAACCGGTGTCCACTTTTCGGGATCATGCTTTAGTCACGCTTGGCAATCCCGGACTTTTCGATGACAGCGGACCATTTGCTGATATCGGCTTTCATCCGGGAGCTCATTTCGCCTGGCGTGCTCCAGCGCATGGCCATGCCCATCTCCGCCGACCGCGTTTGAATGTCGGCCGATGGCATCACCTCTTTGATGGCTTGATTGAGGGTCGTGATGACCCGCGCCGGCGTCGCCGCCGGAGCGGATAGTCCATTCCAGCTCGTCACCTCGTAGTCCTTCAACCCGCTTTCGATCACGGTCTGCACCTGCGGCAGATAGGCGGTTCGGCTTGGTCCGGCCGACGCAAGCGCGACGATTTTGTTGTCGGCGAGCAAGCCATGTACCGCGGCGTAGAATTCAAACGCCACGTCGATGTCGCCGCGCAGCAGCGCGCCGGCCATGTCGGGCGAGGTGCGGAACGGCACGATGGCGGCTTTGATCTCGGCGGTGCTGGTGAACAGTTCGGCGGCAAGGTTCTGCGTGCTGCCGGGATTGATGGTGCCGATATTGAGCTTGCCGGGAGTGGCGCGCGCCGCCGCGATCACGTCATTGACCGAGTGCAGCGGCGAACCGGCCCGCGTCACAATGAGGAGGTCGAAAAAGGCCGCGGTGGAAATCGAGGTGAAATCCGTGAGCACATTATAGGGCAGCGATTGGAACAAAGCCGCCGCGATCGCCGTGTTGTTGCCGGTCATCAATAGCGTGTAGCCGTCGCCGGGAGCGGATGCGGCAGTTTGCGCGGCAACGATGCCGCCGGCGCCGGGCCGGTTCTCGATGACGAATTGCTGTCCGAGCCGCGTGGAGAGCTTGTCGCCGAGCAAGCGCATCGCGACGTCGGCGACGCCACCCGCGGCGTAGGGGACGATCAGGCTGACCGGCCGACTGGGATAATCATTCTGCGCCAGAGCCAAACGAGGCGATGCGGCATCGGCCAAGAATCCCGCTAAGCACTCGGCCAGCAGGAACACCGCGGCTATGGCCGGCACGAAGCCTACGGCTCGCATGGCGTCTGTCCCTGTTCGCGGCTCTTAAGTCTGGCGGGTTGGCGAATGAGTTCGGCTATGCCGCGGCGGACGGGTTCCGGCTGATGAAAACTACGGCAACTGGTCGTAGCCTTCGCCAAAGCCTTTTAGGCTCATCGGGAAGCCGATCCCTTCCTCCGGCGTCTGGAAAATAATGAAAGTCGAGGTCTGACCGTTGCGCAATTGCTTGATCAGATTGTCGTCCATGACTACTTCGGCAACGCAGCCGCTCGGCAGGCAGCGCACAAAGCCGGCACGGCCGACGTCCTGATTGTCGATCTTAAGTCCAAGGCCGGACGGCAATAGAACGCCGAGCGGCGCGACCACCCGCATCAGCCGGCTCTTCTGGTCCGAGGTTTTCAGTACGATCACGGTCAACCCGATATTCGGGCGATCCTCCGCCGTGACGCTTTGCATCAGCGCGCACTGCTCGCTCTGCGCGCCCGGCGGCGTGTCGCAGCGAATTTGCCAGTCGCCATGTACCGATTTGACCGCGCCTTGCGCCCCGGCACGATCCGCAGCGGCCAGGATCAATCCCAGCGTCAGTCCGATGAATGCCGCGGCGCCCCCGAGCCTCATCAACGGCCAGATCCGGCAAGCGTCCTCACATTGCGTCATTATGAGTCCCTCGATCCGCCACTATGGCGCCCCGGCAGGGTTACAGTCGCAGGCTTGCAAGCGTGGATCGCACGGCGCGATCCGGCCGCCGCGCCCTGCCTACAGCGTGGGCCCGGCCTGTCAAGGAATCAAAGTCAAGCTATTGTGGCCAGCCGAAGGTCAATTGAGGCCTTGCTGCGGTCGCCTTAGACCGGCGAAAGACCGCCGATTGGCCTTATCCGCCGCCGCTGCCGCTGCGATCATGAGTGCATTGCAGCAGTCGCCGATTTGTGGTTTGGAGGAACCGGAAATTCCCTTATCGAGGCGAGGCCCGCCAGGGACATCGCGCCGCGGGAAAAGGCCCGCCAAACCGGTGGCGTCATCCGGTGGTGTCATGCCGTGGCGGCTCGCGCGAAATCCGGGTTTTGCACGCGCACCGGCGGTTGTTGCGGCGGCGGTTGTGACACGATCAGCAACAGGGGAGCAGGACGGGGTATGAAGGCTTTGTCACGTTTGGCCGCGATCGCGGCAGGCGCGGGTGGTGTATTGGCGAGCGCCGGCGCCGCCTGGGCCGGGCTCGGCCAGCCGACACCGTGGCAAATGGACCTGCAGGACTCGGCTTCTCCGGTGATGGCGGACGTCGCCGGTTTTCATTTTTTCCTGCTCTGGGTCATTGCCGCGATCTCTGCTTTCGTGCTGGCGCTCCTTCTCATCTGCATCGTGCGCTTTAACGCCCGCGCCAATCCGACGCCGTCGCGCACGACACATAACACGCCGATCGAGATTCTCTGGACCATCGTTCCCGTCATTATCCTGGCGGCGATCGCGGTGCCGTCGTTCCGGCTGTTGTTCGTCCAGCTTGAAGTGCCCAAACCCGATCTGACGGTGAAGGTGACCGGCAAACAATGGTTCTGGAGCTACAGCTATCCGGATAGCGGCAATTTCGAATTCAATTCGCTGATGGTGCAGGAGAAAGATCTCAAGCCGGGTCAGTTGCGGCTTCTCGCCGTCGACAACGAGATGGTGGTGCCGATCAACAAAGTCGTGCACGTGCTGGTGACCGGCGCCGACGTCATTCATTCGTTCACGGTGCCATCGTTCGGCATCCGCATGGACGCAATTCCGGGCCGCGTCAACGAAACCTGGTTCAAGGCCACCATTGAAGGCGTGTTCTACGGACAGTGTTCGGAACTGTGTGGCAAAGATCACGCCTTCATGCCGATCGCGGTGCGGGTCGTGAACGAAGGCGATTTCAATACCTGGCTCAACAACGCCAAGCAAAAATACGCGATCGACAACGACGCCGCGCATAATGCGCTTGCCGCGACCGCTGCGCCTGCGATCCGATGACGGCCGCAGCCGCGTCCGACCAGCGGTCGTAAACGAAGGGACTGGCAATGGATACGATGGCACATGCCGCGCATGGCGATGAGGAAGCCCACGAAATCCCGCACGGCTGGCGGCGCTTTCTCTATTCGACCAACCACAAGGACATCGGCACGATGTACCTGGTGTTTGCGCTCATGGCCGGGCTGATCGGCGGCGCACTCTCGATCGCGATCCGCGCCGAGCTGATGTATCCGGGCCTGCAAATCTTTCACGACACCCACACCTTCGACGTCTTCGTCACCGCGCACGGCCTGATCATGATCTTCTTCATGGTCATGCCGGCGATGATCGGCGGTTTCGGCAACTGGATGGTGCCGTTGATGATCGGCGCACCAGACATGGCGTTCCCGCGCATGAACAATATTTCGTTCTGGCTGTTGCCGGCGTCGTTCGCGCTGTTGCTGATGTCGATGTTCGTCGAGGGCGAGCCCGGAACCAATGGCGCAGGCACCGGATGGACGATCTATGCCCCGCTGTCGACCTATGGCCACCCCGGTCCGGCGATGGATTTCGTGATTCTGTCGATTCACCTCGCCGGCGCTTCGTCGATTCTCGGCGCGATCAACTTCATCACCACGATCTTCAATATGCGTGCGCCCGGCATGACGATGCACAAAATGCCGTTGTTCGTCTGGTCGATTCTGGTGACCGTGTTCTTGCTGTTGCTGGCGTTGCCGGTGCTGGCCGGTGCCATCACCATGCTGTTAACCGATCGCAACTTCGGCACGACGTTCTTCACGCCGGACGGCGGCGGCGATCCGCTCCTGTTCCAGCACCTGTTCTGGTTCTTCGGTCATCCCGAAGTTTACATTCTGATCCTGCCCGGCTTCGGCATGGTCAGCCAGATCGTGGCGACGTTCTCGCGCAAGCCGGTGTTCGGCTATCTCGGCATGGCCTATGCGATGGTCGCCATCGGCGGCATCGGCTTCGTGGTGTGGGCGCACCACATGTACAACGTCGGCATGTCGGCGAGCGTGCAGGCCTATTTCATCGCCGCGACCATGGTGATCGCGGTGCCCACGGGCGTAAAAATCTTCTCGTGGATCGCGACGATGTGGGGTGGTTCGATCGAGTTCAAGACGCCGATGCTGTGGGCGATCGGATTCATCTTCCTGTTCACCATCGGCGGCGTCACCGGCGTCGTGCTCGCCAATGCCGGCGTCGATCGCGTGCTGCACGGCACCTATTATGTCGTCGCGCACTTCCACTACGTGCTGTCGCTCGGCGCGGTGTTCGCGATTTTCGGCGGCTGGTATTACTGGTTCCCGAAAATGACCGGCTACATGTACAGCGAAACAATCGGCAAGTGGCATTTCTGGCTGACCTTCATTGGCGTCAACGTGGTCTTCTTTCCCCAGCATTTCCTGGGCCTTGCCGGCATGCCGCGCCGCTATGTCGACTATCCTGACGCCTTTGCCGGCTGGAATCTCGTGTCGTCGATCGGGTCGTACATTTCCGGCGTCGGCGTGCTGGTATTCCTCTTCGGCATGGTGCTGGCCTTTGTCCGCAAGGAGCGCGCGGCGGCCAATCCATGGGGCCCCGGCGCCACCACGCTGGAATGGACGCTGCCGTCGCCGCCACCGTTCCATCAATATGAAACGCTGCCGCTGATCCGATGAGCGTTACCGTCGCGCACGCCGAACCGAGCGTCGCTGGGGTCGGCGACTACATCGAACTGATGAAGCCGCGAGTGATGTCGCTCGTGGTGTTCACTGCATTCGTCGGATTGGTGCTGGCGCCGGTGCATATGCATCCGGTGATGGCGTTTACGGCATTGCTGTGTATCGCGGTCGGCGCCGGCGCCGCGGGCGCGCTGAACATGTGGTACGACGCCGATATCGACGCGCGCATGGCGCGCACGGCGGCACGGCCAATTCCCGCAGGCCGGCTCGCGCGCGGGGAGGCGCTGGCTTTCGGCCTGACGCTTGCCGGCTTCTCGGTGGTCGTGCTCGGGCTTCTGGTCAATGTCTTTGCCGCGCTGCTCTTGGCGGTGACCATCGGTTTTTATGTCGGCGTCTATACGGTCTGGCTAAAACGCTGGACGCCGCAGAATATTGTCATCGGCGGTGCCGCTGGCGCGCTGCCGCCGGTGATCGGTTGGGCCGCGGCAACCGGTGGTGTCGCGATCGAACCGCTGGTTCTGTTCCTGATCGTCTTCTTATGGACGCCGCCGCATTTCTGGGCGCTGTCGCTTTATCGCGCCGACGACTATGCCCGCGCCGGGGTGCCGATGCTTCCGGTCATAGCCGGCGCGGCCGAAACGCGGCGCCAGATTCTCCGCTACACGCTGGTGCTGGCGCCGGTCGGCGTTGCGCCGTGGCTGCTCGGCTATGCCGGAGCGCTGTACGGAATTGCCGCCGTGCTGGCGGGCGGCGCGATGATCGCGCTCGCCATTCGCGTTCGCGCCGAAGCGCGCGGCTATACGGCCAGCAAACAAATGTTCGGCTTTTCGATTTTGTATCTGTTTCTGTTGTTCGCCATGCTGCTGGTCGATCGCATGGCAGGCGGATCGTTCGCGCCACTGTGGGGCCATTTGCCGACAGGAGCATGAGCGGCGATGAGCGAGCACAACACCGACCCAACGCCGGAGCCCGGCATCAGGCTGACCGAGGAACAGCGGCGCGCCCGCCGCGCCCGCTCGATCGCTATTGCCATATCGCTCGCCGTGCTGGCGGTGCTGTTCTACATCGTCACGCTGGTGAAAGGGCCGGGCGTGCTGGAGCGGCCGCTATGATCCGGCGACGACGCTCGACCCGCGATGCCGTCGTGGCCTTTGCCTGCGGCGGATTTGTCGCCGTGATGGTCGGCGTGTCTTTCGCCGCGGTGCCGCTGTACGCATGGTTTTGCGGCACCACCGGATTCGGCGGCACTACCCAGGTGGCAAAAACGGCGCCCAATCAAGTTTCCGGGCGCGTGATCACGGTCCGCTTCGACTCCAACGTCGCGCCTGGTCTGCCGTGGTCGTTCGAGCCGGAACGCAGAACAATCGACGTGCGGCTCGGCGAGGTTGTCGCGGTTTACTATGCGGTGCGAAACGAATCCGCGCGGGCGACCACGGGCCAGGCCGGCTACAACGTGACGCCGCCGACGGTCGGCGCCTATTTCGAGAAGATCAACTGTTTCTGTTTCACCCAGCAAACGCTGCAGCCGGGCGAGAAGCGCGACATGGCGGTGGTTTTCTATGTCGATGCCAAGCTCGCCCAGGACGCGGAACAGAACGCCGTAAACAATATCACGCTCTCCTACACCTTCTTTCCGGTGCGCGTTCCCGACCGGCCGGTGGCGGAGAGCGCCAACTCATCAGGGCACATCTAGAGATGATTCAACCGTAACCAGGACGGCGCGCTAGCGAAGCATTCGATCGCGCCAAGGTGGAGAAGACGAAAATGGCGACTGCGCATGCCAAACCGCATCACGATTACCACCTGGTCAATCCCAGTCCGTGGCCCGCGGTCGGCGCGACCTCGGCCTTCGTGGCGGCCGTCGGCGCCATTATGTGGATGCACCAGATGGTCCCTTACGCGCCATTGGTGCTGGGCGCCGGCGCCATCGGCATCGCCTATACCATGGTGGGCTGGTGGCGCGACGTCATCCACGAAGCCGAAGTGGAAGGCGACCACACCCGCGTGGTGCAGATCTCGCACCGCTACGGGATGATCCTGTTCATCGCTTCAGAGGTGATGTTTTTCGTCGCCTGGTTCTGGGCCTATTTCAACACCGCGCTGTTTCCGGATGAATTCCGCGACGTTGCGCGCATCGCCTATACCGGCGGCGTCTGGCCGCCCAAGGGCGTCGACACGTTCGATCCGTGGCACTTCCCGCTGTTGAACACGCTCATTCTGCTCACCTCGGGCACGACGGTAACCTGGGCGCATCACTCGCTGTTGGAAAACGATCGCAAGGGGCTGGTCTGGGGCTTGGCGCTGACGATCGCCTTGGGGTTGAGCTTCACCTGCGTGCAGGCGTGGGAATACATGCACGCGATGTTCCACTATTCGGGCAATATCTACGGCGCCACTTTTTTCATGGCGACCGGATTCCACGGCGCCCATGTGATCATCGGCTCGATCTTTCTCATTGTCTGCCTGTTCCGCGCCATAGCGGGACAGTTCAAGCCGACGCAGCATCTCGGATTTGAATTCGCGGCCTGGTACTGGCACTTCGTCGATGTCGTGTGGCTGTTTCTGTTCGCCTGCATTTACGTTTGGGGTGGCGGTCCGCAGGCGGGCTGATAGCAAAGCCGTCTCCGTTCATTCCCGCGCCAGCGGGAAACCAGCTGCAATAAAAATCGACTGGGTCCCCGCTTTCGCGCGGACCGGCGGAAATCTAAATTGCTGGCGTGACCGAGGCGATCACCACGCTCTCAGGCGCCATCGCGGCGGGCCTGTCCTGCGCCTGTCCGCGCTGCGGCCGGGGCCGGTTGTTTGCCGGGTTCTTGAAATTGCGGCCGCGCTGCGAGCACTGCGGACTTGACTACGGCTTTGCCGATTCCGGCGACGGCCCGGCCGTGTTCGTCATGTTCCTGGCCGGCGCAATCGTGGTTGGTGCTGCGCTGGTGACGGAGATTCTGTTTCAGCCGTCGTACTGGGTGCATGCGGCGCTGTGGCTGCCGCTGATCCTGCTCGTCACGCTCGGCCCCTTGCGGCCGATGAAAGGCCTGATGATCGCGCTGCAATATCATCACAAAGCAGCGGAGAGTCGATTCGGCCAAGCGCCCGATCAGAAACACGACCACGAGCATCAAGAACCATGACGCCTGAGCCGCGCGCAGAAGCGGCGTCGCATCGGCCGGCGACGCGCAATCGCTCATGGCGAAGCTTGTTCTTCCCCGCATTGTTGGCCTTCGCGGCGCTTATTGTGCTCGGCACTTGGCAGATCGAGCGCAAAGCCTGGAAAGAAGCTCTGATCGCCTCATTGACCGAACGCCTCGCGCCGCCGCCGCAGGCGCTGCCCCCGGCCAAGGATTGGGCCAGGCTCGATCGCGCCGATGACGAATACCGCCGGGTCAAATTCACGGCGAATTTGGACAACGCGCGCGAAGCGCTGGTCTTTGCCGCCGCGAGCGCTTTCCGGCCCGATGTCACAAGCCCGGGTTATTGGGTGTTCACGCCGGCGCGGCTCGCCGACGGCAGCATCGTCATTGTCAATCGCGGCTTCGTTCCGGACGCGCGCCGCGATCCAAAATCGCGGCCCCAAGGTCAGATCACGGAAACCGTCGAGATCGTCGGCGCGCTACGCTGGCCGGACGAGCGGCACTGGTTTACCCCGGCGGACGACGTTTCGCATAACCTCTGGTTCGCGCGCGACCCGGCGGGAATTGCAGCAGCCAAGGGCCTAGATAAGGGTCTGGATCCGAAAACGAGCGCCGTGGCGCCGTTTTATGTCGAGCAAGAGGCCCCAACGCCGCCGGGAGGCTTACCGCAACCCGGGAAACTCGGGGTCGCCTTGCCCGATAACCACCTCCAATACGCAGTGACTTGGTACGGCTTGGCTGCGGTCCTGGTGGCTGTATTCGGCTTTTGGGCCGCCACATCCGGCCGCCGCACCGGTCACGCTGATCGCCCGTAGGAGGCCCCTCTTCCGGTCAAAACGCGCCCTGCGCGCCCAGTCGGCCTGGCTGCCTCGTCGGTGTCTTAGCGGTTTCTTGGCGGCGCCTTGCTTTGCTTGTGAAGCCATTCGATTTGCTATTAGTGTGACCGCTAGCGCGGCGCTGCGCTGCGGCGGCCACACCGTTGGTCCTGGCAGATAATCCCTGCCATATCAGTGACTTAGAAACTTCTAGCCGGCGTCCAAACGGCGGCGGAAAGGTAAAGTGCAATATATCTCGACCAGAGGCGAAGCGCCCTCGTTCGGCTTTGCCGAAGCCATGCTCGCCGGCCTTGCCCGTGACGGCGGGCTTTACGTGCCGGATGCTTGGCCGCGCGTCGATGCCGCGGCGATCGCGGGTTTTGCCGGCCGCTCCTATGCCGAGGTTGCGGTCGAGATCATCAGGCCTTTCACCGACAACGGCGTTGCGTCCGGCGATCTCGCGCTGCTTGCCCGCGAGGCCTATGGCAGTTTTCGCCATTCGGCCGTGGCGCCGCTCAACCAACTCGGCGTCAATACGTTTCTGCTTGAGCTTTTTCACGGTCCGACGCTCGCCTTCAAAGATCTGGCAATGCAGCTCCTGGCGCGGCTGATGGATCACACGCTTGCCGCGCGCGGTGAGCGGCGCACCATCGTGGTGGCGACTTCCGGCGACACCGGCGGCGCGGCTGTCGAGGCGTTTCGCGATCG
>DATAYT010000151.1:0-20332 GCA_036272395.1 Xanthobacteraceae bacterium | reverse complement strand
TTGCTCGACCGCAATGTGGTGACGGAACGCATGACATCGGGCGGCAAACTGATCGGGTTCATTATGTCACGCCTTGCCGCAGGCGAAGCGGAGATCCTCTCGGTTGCGATTGCGCGAGCGTGGCGCGGCCGCCGCCTGTCACGGCAACTGCTCGATCTGCACCTGCGGCGCCTCGCCGGTCTTGGCATCCGGGCCGTTTATCTGGAAGTCGGGGAAAACAACGCGCCGGCTTGCCGGCTCTATCGCCGCGCCGGATTTAGGGAAGTCGGCCGCCGGCACGGCTATTACGACGACGGCGCCACCGCCCTGGTGCTGCGTCGTGACTTCAGCGGATGATCCAAAACAGTAGCCGCGAAGAGGCGGATGCCTATATGACATCCGCCGTCCGTCGTGACAGCCTGGGCATTGGCTTCGGGGTGTATATTGCGTGAATATCGGTAAACCGGTTCAGCGGCCTCCAGGGTGGCCGCGGGCGGCTGGCCGGCCGGAGCTAATTCGTGATTTGCAACATAGGGTTAGGTTGGCGGTCGCGGCATGACGGAAGCCCGTAAGCTCTACGTCAAATCGTTCGGCTGCCAGATGAACGTCTACGATTCGCGTCGGATGGCGGACACCCTGGCGCCGCACGGCTATGTCGAGACCGGCACGGCGGAGGATGCCGATCTCGTCATTCTCAACACCTGCCACATCCGCGAAAAGGCTGCCGAAAAGGTCTATTCCGAGCTCGGCCGCATGCGCCGGTTGAAAGAAGCCGCGGCCGCGGAAAACCGCCGTGTGCTGATCGCAGTTGCGGGCTGTGTGGCCCAGGCCGAGGGCGAAGAGATTATCCGCCGCGCCCCTGCGGTTGATTTGGTGTTCGGGCCGCAGAGCTATCATCGGCTGCCCGGCTTGTTGGCGCGCGCGGCGGATGGTGCGCGCGCGATCGACACCGAATTTTCAACCGACGATAAATTCACGGCGCTTGCCGCGCCAAAGGCGGCGGCAACCCGCGCGCGGGGCGCTTGCGCCTTTGTCACGGTGCAAGAAGGCTGCGATAAGTTTTGCACGTTTTGTGTCGTGCCCTATACGCGTGGCGCCGAAATGTCGCGTCCGGTGGATGGCATTATTGCCGAAATCGAATCGCTCGCGACGGCCGGCGTGCGCGAGGTGACGCTGATCGGACAGAACGTCAACGCCTACCACGGCATCGGTCCGGACGGCCGCGTCTGGTCGCTGGCAAGCCTGCTGCAACGCGCAGGGCAAGTGCCGGGCGTCGAGCGCCTGCGCTACACGACCAGTCATCCGCATGACATGGATGATGATTTAATGGCCGCGCATCGCGATTTGCCGAAGCTGATGCCGCAACTGCATTTGCCAGTGCAGTCCGGTTCGGACCGAATTCTTGCCGCCATGAACCGCCGGCATACGCGCGCCGAGTATCTGCACATTGTCGAGCGTCTGCGCCGCGCCTGCCCGGCGCTTGCACTGAGCTCCGACTTCATTGTCGGCTTCCCCGGCGAGACGGAGGAAGACTTCACCGCAACACTGAATCTGGTGAGTGCGGTCGGTTTTTCAGGAGCCTTCTCGTTCAAATACTCGCCACGACCCGGCACCCCTGGCGCCGAAATGGCGGGGCAGATCGACGAAACGATAAAATCGGAACGGCTGGGCCGCCTGCAGCAGGCGATCGATGCGAGCCAAGCAAAGTTCAATCGCAGCTGTCTGGGTCGTACCTACGACGTGTTGTTTGAACGGGAAGGCCGCCATGCCGGCCAGCTGGTCGGCCGCTCGCCCTATCTTCAGCCGGTGCAAGCCATCGCGCCGAAATCGCTGATCGGCGCGATAGCGGCGGTGACGATCAGCGAGATCGGCAGCAACAGTCTGTTCGGCGCGCTCGCCGACCGCGTTGCCGCAACCGCGCCGCCGGCGCCCGCCGGGACGACGTTGGTTGCAACAGGAGCCTGAATGCGCACGCCCGAAACGGAAGAATCGGTTTTCACCGCGCCAGACAATACGGCACAGATCGTTCTTACGTTTGACGACAATCGGCTCGCTTCGACACTGTTCGGTCAATACGGTCAGAATCTGGCGCTGATCGAACGGCGGCTCGGCGTCGTTGCCAATTCGCGCGGCAACCAAGTGACGGTCGAAGGCGCGCGTGAAGCCTGCGATCAGGCGCGACGCGTCCTCGAAAGTCTCTATGAACGGCTTAAGCGCGGCGACGATCTGGTGTCTGGCGATGTCGAAGGCACGATCCGGCTGGCGCTGTCGCAAGGCTCGCTGTTCGACTTCGACCCGACGGCGGCCCGCCAGAGCTTCGAGGAAATCAACCTGCGCAAGCGGCGCGTGCGCGCGCGAACCGCGGCGCAGGACGCCTATGTCCGCGCGCTTAAACGGCACACGCTGGTGTTTTCCACCGGGCCCGCCGGCACCGGCAAGACCTGGCTCGCAGTCGCCTATGCCGTGCAATTATTTGAACGCAAAGAAGTCGATCGCATCGTTCTATCGCGCCCGGCGGTGGAAGCGGGCGAACGGCTCGGCTTTCTGCCGGGCGACATGCGCGAAAAGGTCGATCCTTATCTCCGGCCGATCTATGACGCGCTTTACGACTTGATGGATGCGCGCATCGTCGAGCGAGCTTTGCAGACAGGAGAAATCGAGATCGCGCCGCTCGCCTTCATGCGCGGGCGGACCCTGTCGAACGCCGCCGTTATCCTGGACGAAGCCCAGAACACGACAGCGATGCAGATGAAAATGCTGCTGACCCGGCTCGGCGAAAACAGTCGCATGGTCGTGACCGGCGACCCCAGCCAGGTCGATTTGCCGCCCGGCCAGACTTCCGGACTGGCCGACGCGGTGCGCCTGTTGGCGGGGATCGAAGGCATCGGGCATGTGAGCTTCACGGCGGCGGATGTCGTTCGTCACGAACTGGTGGCGCGCATTGTTGCGGCTTATGACGAGGAGTCCGGGCGCAAGCGCGAGCGCCGGGAATGAAGCGGACGGCAGTCGCCGGACTGAAAATCGACGTGCTGGTCGATTCGGAAAATTGGAAAAATGCTGCCGCGGCAAAAGGCGTGGTCCGGCGCGCGCTCAGGCAAGCCGCCACTGCATTGTCAACAAGAACCGCTGAGCTCGCCATTGTTTTGACCGACGATGCTGCGATGCGGAGGCTCAACCGCAATTGGCGCGGGGTCGATGCGCCGACCAATGTACTGTCCTTTGCGACCAAAACTCCCAGCGACCAGCTGGACGAACAGCATGGCCGTCACCTGGGCGACATCGTGCTCGCCTACGAGACCATCAGGCGCGAGGCCCACGGCGAGGGAAAACCGTTCGATCATCACCTCGCCCATCTCGTGGTGCACGGGTTTTTGCATCTTCTCGGCTATGATCACGGCAGCGATGCCCAGGCGCGCCGCATGGAGACAATCGAGCGCGCGATCTTGGGCGATCTCGCGGTGCCGGACCCCTATAGTGCAACTCACACGACACCTGGGCGTGCCGGCCGGCGACCAGCAAAGCGCGCCGGCAGAGATCGAGCGCGCGCCGGGCAGAACGCGTAAAATAGCCTCCCCGATCCTGCTCGCGAAGATGCCCAATGCCTGAGCCTTCACCACGCACAGAACCGACCGAGGCCGAGCGTCATTCGCTCCCCGTCGCGGTGTCGGGGCAAGCCGATCAGCCGGAAAGCTGGCTCACGCGAGTGATGCGCGTGCTGTTCGGTTGGCGAGCGCCGTCACCACGCGCGGATCTCGAACTCGTTCTGACCGCTGAACTGGCGCAATCGGATTTTTCGCCCGAAGAAGCGGCGATGCTCAAGAATATTCTCGGTCTGCGAGAAACCCGAATTGAAAGGATCATGGTGCCCCGTGCCGATATCGTCGCGGTCCAGCAAGACATTACGCTCGGCGAGCTCGTCAAGGTATTTGAAGTCGCCGGGCATTCGCGCCTGGTGGTCTACAACGACACCCTCGATGATCCGGCGGGCATGGTTCATATCCGCGACTTGATTGCGTTCATGGCGGCCCGCGCCGCCCATGACGAGACCGCCGCAGATGGGTCCGCCAAAGTCAAAAGCGCAGCGCTTAATTTCGCGAATATCGACCTTTCTGCGCTGTTGACCGCGGCGAACATCGTCCGCGAAATGCTTTACGCGCCGCCATCGATGCCGGCGCTTGACCTCTTGGCAAAGATGCAGGCGACCCGGATTCATCTTGCTCTGGTGATCGACGAATACGGCGGCAGCGACGGACTGGTCTCGATCGAAGACCTGGTGGAGCTCATCGTGGGCGATATTGCCGATGAACACGATGAGCAAGAGAGCCCAGCGATCACCCGGCAAAGCGACGGCTCGTTTCTGGCCAACGGCCGCGCCAGCCTCGATGACGTCCGCGCCGCGATCGGCAGCCAATTTGACGTCGGCGACGTCGCGGGGGAAGTCGATACGCTCGGGGGTTACCTCGTGACCAAGGCCGGCCATGTGCCCGTTCGCGGCGAATTGGTGCCGGGCCCGGAACCGTTTGAGGCTGAAGTCCTCGATGCCGATCCCCGCCGGGTCAAACGTGTCAAAATTTATCTACGCAAGGATCGCCGGCCGGGCGGTCCACGCGAGGCGGCATTACCGCTGCGGGCGGTAGCGCCTCGCCCGGCGGCACAACGCGACGAGACAGCCCGGTTCAATCCTAACCCCTCGCGTGGACCGTGAAGCCAAACAACTTGGTCGACAGTATCGTTCTGGCCTGGGGGTGGCGGCGCCGATCGATCGCGTTCATTGCGGGCGCTGTATCGGCCCTGGCGATGGCGCCGTTTAACGCCTGGCCCGTCTTGTTTTTGACCTTCCCTGTCCTCGTCTTGCTCATCGATGGCATTGCGAGCCGCGGCTGGAATGGGTTGATCGCGGCGGCCGATATCGGGTGGTGGTTCGGATTCGGTTATTTTCTGGCCGGTCTGTATTGGCTCGGTTACGCGTTTCTTGTCGACGCGGCGACCTTTGGCTGGCTCTTACCGTTCGCCGTTCTGGGCCTTCCGGCGATTCTCGCGATCTACACTGCGCTAGGGGTCGTGCTGGCCCGCTTGCTGTGGCAGCGCGGCGCGACGCGCATCTTGGCCTTGGCCGTCTGCCTTACCGCGATGGAGTGGCTGCGCGGCCATGCCTTCACGGGCTTTCCGTGGAACGCCTTCGGCTATGCCCTCGCCGAGCCCTTGGCGCTGGCGCAAGCGGCTTCGGTGTTCGGGCTGTGGGGATTGACTTTCATGGCCATCGCCGTCTGTGCCAGCCCGGCGACGCTGATCGATCAGGATGCGAAAAAACGTCGGCCGTTGCTGCCGTTCGCCTTGGCCGCGCTCACGCTCGCCGCGCTGGCCGGCTTTGGCGCCGTCCGATTGATGCTCACCCCAACCCAGCTGGTTGACGGCGTTCATTTGCGCATCATGCAGCCCAATCTGCAGCAGGACGTTCGCTTTAATTACGCCGCCAAGCAGGAAGTGGTGGAGCGTTATCTCGCGCTATCGGCGCGGCCAGGTCTAGATCAGGTCACGCATCTGATCTGGCCGGAATCGCCTTTTCCATTCTTTTTGACGCGCGAGGCGGATGCGTTCGCGCAGATCGCGCAGGGCTTGCCGCAGAATACTTTCCTGTTTACCGGGGCGATGCGGCTTGCTGATCCGGACAATCCGGCGCAATCCGGTGTGTACAACTCCATCTATGTGATCGATCATCAAGCATCTATTCGCGCCGTCTACGATAAGGTGCACCTCGTTCCATTCGGAGAATATTTGCCTTTCGAAGATCTCCTGGAGCGCATCGGCCTGCAGACGCTAACCGAGCAGCGCGGCGGGTTTCTTGCCGGCGACCGCCATCGCCTTATCACTGTACCTGGCGCGCCGAGTGCGTCGCCGCTGATCTGTTATGAGATAATCTTTCCTGGCGAATTGAGGTCCAGCGAGGAGCGGCCGGGCTGGATCGTCAATGTCACCAACGACGGCTGGTTCGGCAATTCAAGCGGACCGTACCAGCATTTACAGCAGGCCCGCGTGACCGCGATCGAGCAGGGTTTGCCGCTCGTCCGCGCCGCCAATACCGGGATTTCGGCCGTGGTCGATCCGGTTGGACGCATCGTCGGCTTTTTGCCGCTCGCCAGCGAAGGCGTATTGGACGCACCGTTGCCGCGTTCGATCGGTGCGCCGATCTATGCGCGCTTTGGCGACGCACCCGCTGCCGCCCTGGTTTTGATCGCATTCGTTTTTGCCATTCGCGGCCGGCTGCACTCTGGCATCGCGAAGACCTGAACCGGGCGAGGAAACAAATAAATTTGGGATCACCGCGGCGATACCTTACACTGCAACCAACGCGGGCAAATTGTGCGCTTTCTCATTCCGTGAGAATTGGCGCGGTACGCAGGAGACCCGCCGGCTGCGGCTTTCGCCAACGCGAAAGCAGTTTCAAGTGTGACAGATTTGCTATCTATCGGCATTGAGCTAAAAGGGGGAGAAGCCCCATGGCTACGCTAGCAAAAAAGGCGCCCAACCCGACCGACAAGCATGTCGGAAGCAGGGTTCGCATGCGCCGAATGATGCTGGGAATGAGCCAGGAGAAGCTCGGCGACTCGCTCGGCCTGACTTTCCAGCAGATCCAGAAATACGAGAAAGGCACCAACCGGATCGGCGCCAGTCGCCTTCAGCAGATTTCTCACATTCTCCAAGTCCCGGTCGCTTTTTTCTTTGAAGGCGCGCCCAGCGCTCAGACCGTGGGCCGCCATGAAGGCATGGCCGAAGCGCCCTCACCCGCTTACGTTTCCGACTTCCTGGCGACCGCCGATGGCCTTGCTTTGACCAAGGCTTTCATGCGGATCGAGGATTCAAAGTTGCGGCGCCGCATCGTCGATCTCGTCGAGCAAATTGCCAGCCGCGACAAACGCTGAAGAAGAATCCGCGGCAACATCGCCAGCCAAAACCAAGGCAGCCGCCCACCTTTCGCCCACATCTTGACCGCGCGCGGCGACGCTGCAACAACCCCTTCAACCAACCGACCGCGCGTGTGTTGCCACCGCGCCTACTGGCAGAGACCGGCACATCACATCAGTTTTGAGGGGAGTATTTCGCTTTGCGCCGCGCCGATTATCTGTTCACCAGCGAATCCGTCTCGGAGGGGCATCCCGACAAGGTTTGTGACCAAATATCGGACGCCATTCTCGACGCGTTCATCGAGAACGATCTCAAGCTCGGCATAGCCGACCAAAGCTCCGTAAATACCCGCCTCGGCTGCGAGACGTTGTGCACCACCAATAAGATTGTCATTGCCGGTGAGGGCCGTGGCCAAGCCCCGCTGTTTCACAAACACGGCGCCAAGGCCGTCGTGAACCGGGAAATGATCACCGAAATTGCGCGCGGCGTCGTCAAAGACATTGGTTACGACCAGGATGGCTTTTCGTATTACGGCGCCGATGTCGAGGTCCTGCTGCATGGCCAGTCGCCGGATATCGCGATGGGTGTGGACGCGAAAAAGAAGAAGGATGGCGAGCAAGAGGGGGCCGGCGACCAGGGCATGATGTTCGGCTTCGCCTGCACCGAAAGCGAGGTCTATGAAAAGGGCTCGTTCATGCCGGCCCCAATCTATTTCGCACACAAGATTCTGAAAGTGCTTTCGGAAAAACGCCGCTCTGGCGCGTTGTTTGACTTGCAGCCGGACGCCAAAAGCCAGGTCACTATCAGCTATGTCGACGGCAAGCCGATCGGCTGCACCAAGGTCGTGGTGTCGACCCAGCACAACGCGCAGAATCGCAACGGCAAGAAATATTCGCCCGCAATGATCCGCAATATGATCGAGGATACAGTGGCTTCGGCGCTGCCGAGCGGCTGGATGCCGAAGCGTCCAAGCGATTTTCTGGTCAATCCCACCGGAAATTTCGTCGTCGGCGGACCGGATGGAGATTGCGGTCTCACTGGCCGGAAAATCATTGTCGACACCTATGGCGGCTATGCCCCGCATGGCGGGGGCGCCTTCTCGGGCAAGGATCCGACCAAGGTCGATCGATCGGCCGCTTATGCGGCGCGCTATCTGGCGAAGAATGTCGTCGCGGCCGGTCTAGCCGAACGCTGCACGATTCAGATCGCTTATGCGATCGGCGTGGCCGATCCGATGTCGCTCTACGTCGACACTCACGGCACCGGCAATATCGAAGAAGCAAAGCTGCAGAAGCTTTTGCCCGAATTGTTTCCGCTGCGGCCGACCAATATCCGCCGCGCCTTGAAGCTCAGCCGGCCGATCTACCGCCGCACCGCCGCTTACGGCCATTTCGGCCGCGCACCGGAAAAGGACGGCGGATTCTCGTGGGAACGAACGGATCTTGCCGATTCGCTTAAGCGCGCTTTGCGCTAAGCCGCCACAGGACGCGGAGGCCTGGCGGGCGTCGTGCCCGCTGTCGGCGCCTTTGCTATATCAGCGTTGAGAGAAAGGCGTCGATCGTCGCGGTGAACCGCGATCAGGACGGCTATGGATCCCGCACCCCACAATGTCCGCGCGTTCTTCGGGCGCCGTAAAGGGCATAAACTGCGGCCGCGGCAGGTTGGGTTGTTCGAAACGCTGCTGCCGCGTTTGGCCCTCGATCTCAATGGGCCGGCGCCGGCCGAACTCGCCTCGCTGTTTGTCGAGCCGGTTACGGCGGTTTGTCTCGAAATCGGTTTTGGCGGCGGCGAGGCAATGCTTGCCGAAGCCAAAGCCTATCCGCACGTCGGCTTTATTGGCGTCGAGCCGTTCGTCAACGGCATGGCCAAGGCGCTCGCGGGCATCCAAGCCGAAGGCCTTCAGAATATTCGGCTGCACTTCGATGATGCGCTTGGCTTGATAGCGTGGCTCCCCGATGCGTCGCTCACCCGCATCGATCTCATTCATCCCGATCCCTGGCCGAAGCGGCGGCATTGGAAGCGCCGGTTCGTGCAGGATGAAACGGTCGGACAGCTGGCGCGCATTCTGCGCCCCCGCGGCGAATTTCGTTTTGTCACTGATATCGCGGAGTACGCGGCTTGGACGCTGCAGCGGCTGATGCGCAATCCCAATTTCGAGTGGGCGGCGGAGTGCGCCGATGATTGGCGCACTCCTTGGCCGGGCTTTACCGGCACCCGTTACCACGCCAAGGCTGCGCGCGAACAACGTTCATCAAGTTTTTTGATTTTCCGCAGAATTTGAAGGCGGCCGAGGCAATGGCCAGCTGACGGTGCAGTCGCTCGCTTGGGCGCTTTTATTTGCTGGCGTCTGCGGGCTTTACCCTTGCAACGGACTGCCAAAGCGCTATATTTGTGTCGTCCGCCAATGGATACCTCATAACGGTCGGATTATCCGGACGGTTTTGAGAGTGGGCCCCTCGGGACCCGCTCTTTTTTATTACCTGAGGCCAGGCGGCTTTGCGAAGCACATGGAAGCTGGATCGAGCACCCTTGAAGATGCGGCTTTTGCCGAGGAACCCCGGCTGATAACCGAGCCTGGGCGCGCGGCGCGTGTCGCTGTGCTGGCCGAGCCTGTGCTCGCCAGCCTCGGTTATCGTCTCGTCCGTGTTCGGATTTCCGGCTTTGCCGGTTGCACCGTGCAAATCATGGCCGAACGTCCCGACGGAACGATGAGCATCGATGATTGCGAAGCCGCCTCGCGCGCGCTATCGCCGCTTTTCGACGTTACCGATCTGATCGAAGGCTCGTATCGGCTGGAAATCTCGTCGCCTGGCATCGATCGGCCATTGGTGCGCCGTTCCGACTTCAACCGCTATGCCGGCCATGTCGCTCAGATCGAAATGCAGGTCCCGATCGACGGCCGCAAACGGTTTCGCGGCGAACTGCTCGGCACCGACGGCGAATGTGCTCGCCTCCGTTGTGAGGAAACAAACGACATTTTGCTGCGCATCGACGACATGGCGGAGGCCAGGCTCGTTCTTACCGACGCGCTGGTCGCCGAATCGCTGCGTAAGAGCAAACAGAGATCTAACCAGGGAGACTGACAATGGCGACCGTTAGCGCCAACAAGCTCGAATTGCTGCAGATCGCCGAGGCGGTCGCGCGCGAAAAGGCGATCGATCGCAAGATCGTGCTCGGCGCCATGGAGGATGCAATCGCCAAGGCCGCGCGCTCGCGATACGGCAGCGAGACTGAAGTGCGCGCGGAAATCGATTCGAAAAGCGGCGAGCTGCATCTGTCTCGCCACATGCTCGTCGTCGACACGGTCGAAAATCCCGCGACTCAGATCAGCCTCGAGGATGCACGGCGCCGGCATCCGGCGGCGCAAATCGGCGACACCATTGCCGATCCGCTGCCGCCGCTCGAATATGGGCGGATTGCCGCGCAATCGGCAAAGCAGGTGATCGTGCAGAAAGTCCGCGAAGCCGAGCGCGATCGCCAATACGACGAGTACAAGGATCGCATTGGCGACATCGTCAACGGCATCGTCAAACGGGTCGAATACGGCAATGTCGTCGTCGATCTCGGCCGCGGCGAAGCCATCGTGCGGCGCGATGAAATGTTGCCACGCGAAGTGTTCCGCAACGGCGATCGCATCCGCGCCTACATTTACGACGTTCGGCGCGAACCGCGCGGTCCGCAGATTTTCCTGTCGCGCACGCACCCGCAATTCATGGCCAAACTGTTCGCGCAGGAAGTGCCGGAAATCTACGATAGCATCGTGGAAGTTAAGGCGGTCGCCCGCGATCCTGGTTCGCGGGCGAAAATCGCCGTCGTGTCCCGCGATTCTTCGGTCGATCCGGTCGGCGCCTGCGTCGGCATGCGCGGCTCGCGCGTGCAGGCGGTCGTCAATGAGTTGCAGGGGGAAAAAATCGACATCATTCCCTGGTCGCACGACATTGCCACCTTCGTCGTCAATGCGCTGGCGCCCGCCGAGGTTGCGAAAGTGGTTCTCGACGAAGAGCGCGAGCGCATCGAAGTGGTCGTCCCGGATCAGCAGCTCTCGCTCGCCATCGGCCGGCGCGGCCAAAACGTGCGGCTTGCGTCGCAACTGACCGGCTGGGACATCGACATCCTGACCGAACAGGAAGAATCCGAACGCCGTCAGGCCGAGTTCGAGAATCGGACCCGAATGTTCATCGACACGCTCAATGTCGACGAGGTGATTGGGCAATTGCTGGCTTCGGAAGGCTTTAACTCGGTCGAAGAACTGGCGATGGTCGACGCTAAGGAAATCGCCGGCATCGAAGGTTTTGACGAGGACACCGCGGGTGAACTGCAGACGCGCGCTCGCGAATATCTCGCCCGGATCGAGGCCGAGCTTGACGCCAAGCGCCGTGAGCTCGGCGTCGAAGACGCCCTCAAAGAAATCGAGGGTGTCAGCACGGCAATGCTGGTGCGTTTCGGCGAGAACGGCATCAAGACCGTCGAGGATCTAGCTGGCTGCGCGACCGACGACCTCGCCGGCTGGACTGAACGCAAGGACGGCGAGGCCGTGCGCCAAGCCGGCATTCTCGACGGCATGGAGTTAAGCCGCGATGAAGCAGAGGCGCTGATCATGCGCTCGCGGGTTAAGGCCGGCTGGATCAGCGAGGCGGATCTTGCCGCGCCTGCCGCCGCCGCGGAGCCGGTCGCGGAGGCGGCGGAGCCGGCGCAACCTTAAAGCGGACGGATTAAAGCTCACGGATGCTGGCACAGTCGGACGCCACCGAACTCGATGATGGACCGCGATCGCGCGGCGCTGAGCGGTTTTGCGTGGCGACCCGCGCCGTACGGCCCGTCGAACACATGATCCGCTTCGTCGTCGCGCCAAATGGCGAAGCGGTTGCGGACCTCAAACAGAACCTGCCCGGGCGCGGCGTGTGGGTGACGGCGACGCGGAGCGCGCTGAATCAGGCCCTCAAGGCCAATGCTTTCGCACGCGGATTCCGGCGCGATGTGCGGCTTGTCGGCGATCTCGTCGCTCGCACCGAGCAATTGCTCGAAAGCGCCGCACTCGATGCCCTGGCGGTGGCGCGCAAAGCCGGATTGGTTGCCATGGGTTTTGCCCAGGTCGAGACCGCTCTCAAGCGCGACGCCGTCATTGCGCTTCTGCATGCGGCCGAAGCGCGGCCGGACGGAGTTAAAAAGCTTGATTCCGCGCTAAGGCAAAGCCGGCAGAGCGAATTGGCGAGGATTGTCCGCATATTGACGACCGGCCAATTGGATTTGGCACTGGGCCGCCCAAATGTGATACATGCAGCTCTGCTTGCCGGCCGGGCAAGCGAGACGTTTGTGGCGCGTTTACGGCGTTTGGAACGATTTCGGAGCGCCGAGCTCGGCCAAGATGCGGAACTTGATGAGGCTGGCCCGGCCAAGGTTAATGTTCGACGCTAATGTGTACGGAACTGGATCGGAATGAGTGAGACCACGAAAAATAGCGGCGAAAAGCTGAGCGTAACCCCTACCAAGACGCTGACGTTAAAGCGCGGCAGCGTTGAGCAGGGCGTGGTGCGCCAGAGTTTCAGTCACGGCCGCAGCAAGGCTGTTGTGGTCGAGAAGGTCAAACGCCGCATCCCCGGACCAGGCGAGGCCAAGCCCGAGGCGCCGGCGGCCGAACGCGGCGCTGCGCCCAAACGTGCTGGGGCAGCAGCTAAGGCTGCTTCGGCGCCAACCACAGTATCGCCGAAAGCGTCTGGCGTTGTGCTACGCACGCTGACCGATGACGAACGCAACGCCCGCGCTCATGCGCTCGCGGATGCGCGTTTACGCGAACACGAAGAGCGCGAGCGGGCCGAAGAAGAGGCCAAGGCCCGGCGCACGCGCGAAGAGGCCGAGCGCGCCGAGCGCGCCGCTGCCGATACTCGCAAGCGTGAAGAAGAAGATCGCCGCAAGCACGACGAAGAAACCCGGCGCAAAGCCGACGAAGTCGCCAAAAAACGGTTTGGCACCGATGCTCTGACGGCGAAGCCCGGGGCGCGTCCGGCCCTGGAGGCCGATGACGACGAGGCGCCACGCACGGCCAGACGCGGCGCGGCCGCTCGGCCCGCCGCGGCGCCTAAGCCGGCGCGCGGCGGCGCTGAAAAACGGCGCGGGCGACTGACCGTCGTTACCGCATTTTCCGCCGGTGAGGAGCGCGAGCGATCCGAGGCCGCGTTCCGGCGCCGCGTTCTGCGCAAGACCGGTCATCGCGACGCGGAGCCCAAGGAAAAAATTGCGCGCGAAGTGACGATCCCCGAGACGATCACGATCCAGGAGCTCGCCAACCGCATGGCGGAGCGGTCGGTGGACGTCGTGCGCATCCTCATGCAACAGGGTCACATGGCGAAGATCACCGACACGATCGACGCCGATACCGCGCAACTGATCGCCGAGGAGCTTGGTCACACGGTGCGACGCGTTGCCGAGGCCGACGTCGAAGAAGGCATGTTCGACGCCGCGGATCCGCCGGAAAGCCTGCAGCCCCGCGCGCCGGTGGTAACCATCATGGGCCACGTCGATCACGGCAAGACGTCGCTGCTCGATGCGATCCGTTCGACCGAAGTTGCCGCCGCCGAAGCCGGCGGGATCACCCAGCATATCGGCGCCTATCAGGTCACCTCGCCGTCCGGCGGCCGCATTACTTTCATAGACACGCCCGGCCACGCCGCCTTTACCGCGATGCGCGCCCGCGGCGCTAAAGTCACCGACATCGTTGTGCTGGTGGTGGCGGCCGATGACGGCGTGATGCCGCAGACGGTCGAAGCAATACATCATGCCAAAGCGGCCAAAGTGCCGATCATCGTCGCGATCAACAAAATCGATAAGCCGGACGCGAAGCCCGAGCGCGTGCGCACTGAATTGCTACAGCATGAGATTCAGGTGGAATCGCTGGGCGGCGATGTGCTCGAACTCGAAGTCTCCGCCAAGGAGAAAACCAATCTCGATAAGCTGCTCGATACCATCGCGCTGCAAGCCGAAGTGCTGGAACTCAAAGCCAACCCAAACCGGCCGGCCGAAGGCACGGTGATCGAAGCTCGCCTCGATCGCGGCCGCGGTCCGGTTGCCACCGTTCTCGTGCAGCGCGGCACGCTCAAGCCCGGCGACATCGTCGTGGCCGGCAGCGAGTGGGGCCGGGTGCGCGCCTTGGCCTCCGACACTGGACACTCGGTGGTCGCCGCCGGGCCGTCGATGCCGGTCGAGGTGCTCGGCTTCAATGGCACGCCAGAAGCGGGCGACCGGCTCGCCGTTGTCGACACCGAAGCGCGGGCGCGCGAGATCACCGATTATCGCGCGCGCCAGAAGCGCGAAAAGATGGCCGCCCGGCAAACCGGCATGCGCGGTTCGCTTGAGCAGATGATGGACCAGCTCAAGACCACCGGCCGCAAGGAATTCCCGCTGGTGGTCAAGGCCGACGTGCAGGGTTCGATCGAGGCGATCGTGGGTGCCCTGGAAAAGCTGTCGACCAACGAAGTGGCCGCCCGCGTCATCTTTGCCGGAGTCGGCGGCATCACCGAATCCGACGTTACGCTGGCGGAGGCGTCGAACGCGGCCGTTATCGGCTTTAACGTCCGCGCCCACAAAGAAGCGCGCGAATCCGCCGAGCGTGCCGGCATCGAAATCCGCTACTACGACATCATTTACAATCTCGTCGACGACGTGAAGAAAGCGATGTCGGGACTGCTGGCGCCGACGCTGCGCGAAACCATGCTCGGCAACGCCGTCATTCTGGAAGTTTTCAAGGTGTCGAAGGTCGGCAATGTTGCCGGCTGCCGCGTCACCGACGGCACCGTGGAACGCGGCGCCAACGTGCGGCTCATCCGCGACAGCGTCGTTGTGCATCAAGGCAAGCTGTCGCAGCTCAAGCGATTCAAGGACGATGCCCGCGAAGTCGTGGCCGGGCAGGAATGCGGCATGGCATTCGAGAATTATCAAGACATGAAAGTCGGCGACGTTATCGAGTGTTACCGCGTGGAGACGATACAGCGGACGCTGTGACAGCCGTCCTGCCTGGTTTTTGTGCCGGGCATTCCACCTCAAATTTCCCAGGCGCCAAGACTTTCCAAGCGCCAAGGCGTCGACGGCCCAGCAAAAAGGGCCGTCATAACAGGTATCCGATTTTTACCCATGAGCCGCCGTCAGCATCGCGGTCAACCGGCTGGAGCTTCGCAGCGCCAGCTGCGCGTTGCCGAATTGATCCGCCACGAAATGGCCGACCTGCTCGCGCGCGGCGAGGTTCATGATCCAGTGATCGAGCATCACATGATTACGGTTCCCGAAGTTCGCGTGTCCGCCGACCTGCGATTGGCGACCATTTATGTCATGCCGCTTGGCGGACGGGACGAAAAGGAAGTGCTCGGCGCGCTGGACCGCAACAGCCGATACGTCCGCGGCGAGATCGCCCGGCGTGTTAACCTCAAATTTGCACCTGAGATCAGATTTCGCATCGACGAGCGATTCGACGAAGCGGAACGGATCGAGAAGCTTTTGCGAACACCCGCGGTCCAGCGCGATCTCAGAAGCCGCGACGACAAATAATGGACAACATGAACATCGTTCCGACCAATCCCGGCCCGTTTGCGCGTGCACCGAACACCGTTCAATTGCCGCCAGCGTGAATTATGGTTTCCGAAATATGAATGAGCCGATCAGCTCGCTTGCTAATCGCGATGGCGAGGACGCGCCTGCCGCCCGCATCAAGCGACAAAAGCGAGACATTCACGGCTGGCTCGTGCTCGACAAACCCGTCGGCATGACCTCAACGCATGCCGTCTCGGTCATCAAGCATCTGTTCGCGGCGCGCCGCGCCGGCCACGCCGGAACGCTCGACCCGCTGGCGTCGGGATGTCTGCCGATCGCGCTCGGTGAGGCAACGAAAACCGTCCCGTTCGTTTTTGATGGGCGAAAGACCTATCACTTCACCATCCGTTGGGGTGAAGAACGCGACACCGACGACGCTGAGGGTCGGGTCGTAGCGACCAGCGACAAGCGTCCCGATCGCAACGCGATCGAACGGTTACTGCCGCGCTTTACCGGCACGATCGAGCAGGTGCCGCCGCGCTTCTCCGCCGTGAAACTCGCTGGCGAGCGTGCCTACGATCTGGCCCGGGATGGTGAAGCCGTTGAAATCGCCCCCCGCACGATCACGGTCCATCGGCTTGAATTGGTCGAAATTCCCGACGCTGACCACGCGGTTTTGACCGCCGAATGCGGCAAAGGAACTTACATTCGCTCGCTGGCGCGTGATCTTGGCCGGGAGCTCGGGGCATTGGGGCATGTCTGCACCCTGCGCCGCAGCCGGGTCGGCCCATTCGGGGAACCCGATATGATACCCCTGGAACAAGCGCAATCTTTGTGCCATAGAGCGGCCGCTGGCGAGGGACACCTCGCCGATACGCTACTGCCGGTCGAGACCGCGCTGGACGACATCCCGGCGCTGGCCGTGAGCCCGGCAGACGCGGCAAGGCTCCAGAGGGGTCAAGCCGCATTATTGCGCGGACGGGACGCTCCCATTGTTCGCGGCATGGTTCAGGTCGCTTGCAGCGGCCAACTCGTGGCCATTGCCGAGATCGAACAGGGCGAGATTGTTCCCCGGCGCGTGTTCAATTTAACCGGCATCGCTGGTCGTGCCGGCAGAAACAAAGGTTGGTGACGATGTCGATAACAGCCGCGCGTAAAGCGGAGCTTATCAAGACGTATGCCGTCAAATCCGACGATACCGGTTCGCCCGAGGTGCAAGTTGCCCTTCTGTCGGAGCGGATCAATAATTTGACGGAGCACTTCAAAACGCATGTCAAAGACAATCACTCGCGGCGTGGGCTGTTGAAGCTCGTGTCGCAGCGCCGCCAGATTTTGGATTATCTCCGGCGCACCGACGATGGCCGTTACAAGGGGCTGATCGAACGCCTTGGCATTCGTCGTTGACGATTTGCGCGCGGCAGGAGCCGCGCGTTGGGCGGCGCGCAATCACGCCGCCGCCATTGCCGGCAGCAAAGCTGCCGATTCAGGGACGGGCGAGCGCCCGTCCCAATGTAGGAAGGTCCGAAGGCCATGGCAGGATCGCCGGATGCTGAACAAGCATCGCAGCTTGGCTGCGGTGATGACAGCCTCTTGCCGTCTTGCTTTTGGCTTTCGCCCTTTCGCGAAAACCGAGAGAGACAATCGCAATGTTCAATATTCATCGTGTGCAACTTGACTGGGGTGGCCGCCAACTCACGCTAGAGACCGGCAGACTCGCGCGTCAGGCCGACGGCGCGGTATTCGCCTCGTACGGCGACACCACAGTGATCGCGACCGTAGTCGCGGCCAAGCAGCCGAAGGAAGGCCTCGATTTCCTTCCGCTGACCTGCAACTACCAGGAAAAATACTACGCGGCCGGCCGCATTCCTGGCGGTTATTTCAAGCGCGAAGCGCGCCCCACCGAAAAGGAGACGCTGGTCTCGCGACTGATCGACCGCCCGGTACGCCCCCTGTTTGCCGACGGCTGGCGCTGCGACACCCAGGTGATCGTGACCGTGCTGTCGCACGATCTGGAAAACGATCCAGATATTTTGGCGATGGTCGCGGCCTCGGCGGCGCTGACGCTCTCGGGCGTCCCGTTCATGGGACCGATCGGCGCCGCGCGCGTCGGCTTCATCAACAACGAATACGTTCTCAATCCGCAGATCGACGAAATGAGCGAAAGCCAGCTCGATCTCGTTGTCGCCGGCACGCAGGACGCCGTGCTGATGGTCGAATCGGAAGCCAAGGAATTGTCCGAGGACATCATGCTCGGCGCGGTGATGTTTGGTCACCGTCATTTTCAGCCGGTGATCGAGGCCGTCATCAAGCTCGCCGAGAAGGCGGCGAAAGAACCACGCGAGCTTGTGGTGGCGGACAACGCCGCGCTCGAAAAAGAGATGCTTAAGCTGATCGAAAAGGATCTGCGCGCCGCCTATGCCATCCCGGAGAAGGTGGAACGCCACAAGGCTGTCGACGCCGCCAAGGAACGGGTGATGGGCCACTTCTGCCCGCCCGAGGTTGCGGAGCCCAAATATCCGGTGCTGCAAGTCGCGAGCGTTTTTAAGGATCTCGAAGCCAAAATCGTCCGCTGGAACATTCTCGACAGCGGAACCCGGATCGACGGGCGCGACGTCAAAACCGTGCGGCCGATCAACTGCGAGGTCGGCGTGCTGCCGCGCACGCACGGCTCGGCTTTATTTACCCGCGGCGAGACCCAGGCACTGGTGGTCGCGACACTCGGCACCGGCGAAGACGAGCAATTCGTCGACGCGCTGCAGGGCACGTATAAGGAAACTTTCCTGCTGCACTACAATTTCCCGCCGTTCTCGGTCGGGGAAACCGGCCGGCTGGGCGCGCCGGGCCGGCGCGAGATCGGCCACGGCAAGCTCGCCTGGCGCGCGATTCATCCGGTACTGCCGCCGCATACCGAGTTTCCCTACACGATCCGCGTCGTCTCGGAGATCACCGAATCGAACGGCTCATCCTCGATGGCGACCGTGTGCGGCACCTCGCTGTCGCTGATGGATGCCGGCGTGCCGCTCAAGCGGCCGACCGCCGGCATCGCCATGGGCTTGATCAAGGAGGAGGAGCGGTTCGCGGTGCTGTCCGACATCCTCGGTGACGAGGATCATCTCGGCGACATGGATTTCAAGGTCGCCGGCACCGAACGCGGCGTCACTTCGCTGCAGATGGACATCAAGATTGCCGGCATCACCGAAGAAATCATGCGGATCGCCCTTGCTCAGGCCAAGGACGGCCGCATGCACATTCTCGGCGAAATGGGCAAGGCGATCACGTCGGCGCGCGCCGAGCTTGGCGAACACGCGCCGCGCATCGAGGTGTTCTCGATCCCGGTCGACAAGATCCGCGAGGTCATCGGTTCGGGTGGTAAGGTCATTCGCGAGATCGTGGAGAAGACCGGCGCCAAGATCGATATTTCGGACGATGGCACCGTAAAGGTTGCGTCGGCGAAGGCGGAATCGATCAAAGCGGCGATCAACTGGATCAAGTCGATCGCCTCGGAGCCCGAGGTCGGCCACATCTACGACGGCACCGTCGTCAAGGTCATGGACTTCGGCGCTTTCGTGAACTTCTTCGGCGCCAAGGACGGCCTGGTGCACATCAGCCAATTGGCGCCGCGGCGCGTGCAGAAAACCACCGATGTCGTCAAAGAAGGCGACAAGGTGAAGGTGAAGCTCCTAGGCTTCGACGAGCGCGGCAAGGTGCGGCTGTCGATGAAGGTGGTCGATCAGCAGACCGGCGAGGATCTCGAAGCCAAGCAAAAAGCCGAAGCTGGCGAAGCGCGCGAAGCCGCGGCTGGGGGCGCCGCCGAGTAAGTTCGCCTCAATCAATCGATGTAAGTCGAAGAGCGGCGTTCACCGGCGCCGCTCTTTATTATTTTGCCGGAGCGATCGGGGCTGGTCAGGTCAGACCGAGCTCTGCAAATGCGGTCAAGTGGTGATCGGCCGCGCCTTTAGCAAAGCAGCAGAACACGACATGGGTAATGCCGCGGTCAGAGGCGCCAAGTTCCGCGGCGACGGTGCCGACCGCGATCCGCGCTGCACGATCGGCGGGAAAAGCATAGACGCCGGTCGATATCGCCGGAAATGCGATCGATCCGAGGCGGTGCGCCGCTGAAAGATCGAGGGCGGTGCGATAGCAGGACGCCAGCAGCTCCTCCTCTGCGGCGTGTCCGCCGCGCCAGACCGGGCCGACGGCATGGATGACGTGCCTCGCCGGCAAGCGATAGCCGCGGGTGATTTTTGCCGAACCGGTTTCGCAGCCGCGTAGCGTTCGGCATTCGGCCAGCAGGTCCGATCCGGCAGCGCGGTGAATGGCGCCGTCCACGCCACCGCCGCCAAGGAGCGTCCGGTTGGCGGCGTTGACGATGGCATCGGCTGCAAGCGTCGTGATGTCGGCAACGCAGACGTCAAGCCGCGCCGGACCGATTGCGGCTGCGGCAAGCGAGGAGATATTGGCGATCGTCGCAGGCACACGCCGAGTTTATCACGCCCATTCGGCTTGCGCTTCGGCGCGCAGGTCGACCGTGCTCTTCACGCCGATATCGTCAAAGTGCTCGTCGAGGAAACGCCGCGCCGCGCGCTTGCCGCTGACGTGAAGCATGTCGAAGAAATCGTAATCGGTCGAAAGCCTGCTGAATGTGTCGAAATGCGTGCCGAATCGGTCGAGCACGATGCGATGCACGTTGATGCGGCGATACTCGCCCGGGCCGATGCCGCGCGGCAACTTGCCTTGATCGATCAGGCGCGCGACAAAGTCGATGGCGCGGTATTCTCCGATCAGCGACGAGTTGAACGTGATCTCGTTGATGCGATTCATGATCTCGCTCGACGACATCGGCGTCGATTGCCGCACCAGCGGGTTGATTTGCACCACGAGCACATCCTCGGTAGTGGTGGTGCGGAAGAACGGAAAGATCACCGGATTGCCA
>DATAYT010000150.1:0-4056 GCA_036272395.1 Xanthobacteraceae bacterium | reverse complement strand
TCGTGCGTTTGGTCAAAACCATGCCGACCCGTTCGCCTCCGCTTGGGACGCGGTCGCCGCGACCACCTCGAGGCCATAGACGTCGAAAAACCACCCGCCGGCGCCGTCCGCCACCGCAGCCAGGTTCATCGCCTCGGCAATGGACGTCCACGTTTCGCCATCCGCCGTCTTGCGGCGCAACTTCAGGTCGGGCGCAGGCGCGTAATAGCCGGTCTCGCGACGTTTCCAGAGCTTGCGCGCCGGCCGGTAGGCCGATCCGACCTCCGCCCGCGCCAGGACGCCGCTGACGTAGTCCCGTTTGCGGCGCGACTTCGGCCACAGATGCTCCGGAAGCAATTCGAGCGTCCGGAGCAAGGAATCCGAGAAGAAGCCCCGCATGTGGCGTTGCGGTCCCAACGGCCGCGCAAACAGGCCGCCGGCATGGGTCTTCAAGCCGGCGAGCATCAGACCCAGCAGCCAAAATTCGCCCTGACCGCGCTCCAGCCGCACTAGTCGCCCGTCGGCGTGAACATCGAGCGTATCCGGGCCCAGGCGCTCGAAGAGCCCGCCAAGGTGCGCCTTGCCGAAGGCGTGATCGTCAATCGCGCGGTTGAGCGCCCCCACCCAGGCGGTGTGCCCGTAATCGTCGACCAAATCTTCGTCGGCGCCACGATCGAGGAGTTGTTCGACGAGCGCGACGTTGCCGGATCGCGCCGCGAGCATCAGAGGCGTCGCGCCGCAATAGGTTCTGTGGTCGACCCCGTAGAGACCGCAGTCTTGCAATATGCTTTTCGGCGAGCGCTCGAGATAGGGCCGCAACAGCCGCTCGCGCATCGCCGCAACCGCGCGGGTGGCGCGCCCCATCGGGTTTTTGGGATCGTCGGCGAAGCCATCGTCCTTGGAGGGATTGACGAATCGCCATCCGTACAGCGTCCCTTCGAAACGGCCCAGCAAGTCCCCTTCATGAGTGAGCGGGAGCGCGGCGGCGAACTTGGCTTCCTGGGCGAGCTTCTCGATATAGGCGCCTTGTCCATGCCACAGCGCGTAATCGAACATGTTTTGCTTGATCTTCGCGGAAGGGTTTCTGGGATCGAGCGCCTTGGGTGCCCATTCTCCCAAAGCCGTCAAAGACCACGGGGTCCACGGAGTGGGCCGGCTCGCCAGGAAAGTTTGCCGTATGGACCGCGCTTGCTCCTGTTTGCCCTGCAGCTCGAGCTTCCGCGCTTCCTGCGCCCATTCGTCCTTGGTCGACGGCTGAACCGGGCCCGTCGCGATCTCGGCGACTTCCTCGAGCCCGAGAAGGCCCAGCAGAGGATGCCGGACGTCGGACTCGACAACCGCCAGGCCCTCCATCGCGCGGGTCATCGCCACGTAGAGCGCGTTGACGTAGAATTTGTTCAGCTCCAGCGACTTGTCCGCCTTGTCTTTCGCCCGGCGGTAATCGAGTTCGTCTGCCTCGAGATCGGCCGCGACCACGTCGTGGCACAAATCGGCATAGACCGCGCGGTTGCCGGAGACCAGATTGAAAAGGATGACGTTCGGATATTCGAGGCCTTTCGCCTCATGGACGGAAAAGACGAGCGGCGTCCTGAAATGCGCGCGGGCGGCGGCTTTGTCCTCGTCGCGCAAAACAATCACCGCGCTGCGGACTGACGCGCGTGACGATGCGTCTAGGGCCTTCAACGCCTTTTCCTCGGCTTTGAGCAAGCGTAACTCGCCTGCCGCGTGAGATGCGCATTTGACCAGGAAATTGCTCTCGCGATCGACGGAGCCGAAACGCGCCTGCTTGATCTTCAACAGGCGGTTGGCCAACGCGGTCACGGCGCGCGTGTTGCGGAAATTCGCCTGCAGCACCGTGACGTCGCGGGCCGCGGCCGCCTCGACGGTCTCGTCCCACGGGGCCTCCCGGAACAGGGCGCGCACCGAGGCCCAAGAGAAAAAGTTCGGATGCACGATCTGATGCGCATCGCCGCAGAGAAGGAAGCGATCCTTCGCCTTCAGGGAATCGAAAATCAACCCAAGCTGGGCGCTTGTGAAGTCCTGCACTTCGTCCACGACGACGAAATCGTAAAGCGCTTCGGTCTTCGCGCGCCAGCCGTGGGAGACGATATTCAAATCGAACAACTTGGCGTCTTTCAGCCAAGCGACGTACTTTTGGAAAAGCTCGTGCACAGCCGCCCGCATTTCGCCGGCCGCGAACAGGGATTGTCGCACGCCCAGCGCTTGATAGTCGGCGCCCGACAGCGGCCCGGCCGCCGGCGCGCTGAGGACGCCGCGGAATTCTTCGAACAAGGCATGCGCGTCCAGCTGGCGCAATTCGCCTTTGAGGCCGCCGCGCCGGCGTTCCAGCCAGGCGCGAAACGTCGCGAAGCAGACTTCAACACCCTCGGGAACCGCGATCGAATCGACGAGTTCACGGAAACTCATGAACTCGACGTCCTGCGCCGGATTCTCGTAGCCGTGTGCGCTGTAGAGCCGGCGCGCCGTTTGCGCGAGATAGGCCGAGAGGGTCACGTAAAGCACCCTGCCGGTCGCCTCGCGCATCTTGGCGAGCGTCACAGCGGTCTTACCCGACCCCGCCGACCCGACAACCACAAGGGGAACCTTGTGGCTGCGCACCGCTTCCTGCGCATCGTCGAAGACGAGCGGTCTGTCGAGGAGTTCGAATTCGGCAGCTTGCGCGGGCAACCATCGCAGCTCCAGCCCGCCGCGCGCGGATGGCTCCGGCTGCGGCGCCGCATCATCGGGACCGCTCTCGATCTTCGACCGGTCGATCGCGGCTCCGCGCAGAAAGCGGGATTTTTCATAGGCGTGATTCGGGATCACTTCCAGAAACAGGCAGACCGTTTCGCCCCGATGCGGCGCGAATTGCATCAAGAGCCGCGCCTCGTCGTTTAGTTTGGCGCGCCAGTAGGGCGTCGGCGACAACTTCTTAAGGCCGGCCGCGGCGAAATCTCCGCGGGTCAGCGCGGCGCTAATTTTCTCGATCGACTTGGCGAACTGGCCCGGCGCGAGATCACGATAGGAGATGATAGGAGATGATTCGCATCTGTAAATCTTACCCAAATCGCCGATTTAGGCATATCGGTTCCCGGGTCCGTCGGGTCGGGTCCGTCGGGTCCGTGGCGCAGGCGAGCGCGCTTGGTTCTCAGCACGGCGGATTGTTATCCGGCGTCGCGGTCCCAACGCCGATCGACACGGTAATGCCATAACTCACCATCGTCGGGTTGGTTCAGTTGTTGTGCTGAATCGAAGGGATGATTTGGCTAACGGAAATGTAGAGCTACATCACGAAATACGTCGCAGTAACGACATGGCGATGGTCAGGACTACGATTGTTGACGTATGGCAAATGTCCGCAGTTGGCGCAGTCCCTCCGTAGGGGCTATGGCGGCTTCCCTCCGCATTCCTTCCGCGCCGGGGCTCCGCCGGCACCAATGCGTCGACTGATGACCCGTCGGCCATCGGCTTCGACACGCCCGTGACCGAGCCGGGCCCGGCCGCGATGACTCGTGATCCGCGCCCGCACCGCGCTGTCCCGAGGCGCGCGCTGCGCGGATCGGGCGTTACGGAACCCCCGGCGCGCTCGCAAAAATCGCCGTCATTGTCGACGTGAGGCAAGGCAATACTCGTGCGGCGTGCCAAAGAGGGTTTTCCGAGTCATGGCGCGAGCCTCCCGATCGTCCATCCGCTTACGTTGTGCTGCGGCCGATCTCGGCCAGCGACTCCTCGCCCTTGTCGCGCCGAATCGTTGCTGGGCAGCGCCTTTGGTCGACGAGTTCGAAGCGGTGAACCGACGAGACTCGCGCCGAGCCGCGCGCCTCCGAAGCGAGATCGCTCGCCGGCACGCGTTCGACGCCGCCATCGAAGCCGAGTGCGAAGAAAGCATGCGGCTGCGTTGACCCGGTCGTGGCCTGATTGAGCGCCGCGCCAAGACCGGCCTCCATCGTCACAACGACGCTTCCTGTGCCGCGAGACCTTGGGTCGGCTGAGGCTCGCGCCCGCCGATGGCTGCCCTTTTAATCGGCCTGCTGGTAGGCTCAGGTACCCGAGTGACCGCAGGCAGCACGATGAAAG
>DATAYT010000149.1:0-19457 GCA_036272395.1 Xanthobacteraceae bacterium | reverse complement strand
GTGCGCGAGGTGCTCGCCCGCCATCGAGTGCGCTAGCTCCTAAAACTGCCAGTGAACCCGCCCGGAAAAAACATTCACCGGACCGCGGTCGGTGTTGTAGGCGGGATTGTTGATAAATTGGTAGTCGGCGGTCAGCCGCGTCGAGGCGGTGAGCGCATAGCTGTAATAGGTTTCGATGATCTGCTCGGACGCTGGATGCGGCAGCATGCCGTCGCCTATGAGAATGCCTAAACCTCCATCATTGAAGAATTGCTGATGCACCTTGGAAATGCCGTTGATGACGCCGGCAATGCCGATCGTGTCGCCTGGCCGGCCCCATGGCTTGCCGTTCAGTGAAACACCGGCGGAAATCGTGCGATCGATGTCGGTAAAATCCCACGGCTCGACATTACCGTCGGCCCAGCCGGCGCGGGCAAATACGCCGACACTGTCCGTCACTTGCTGCTGCCAATTTACGCTGACGCCAGGCCGGCTGGTGTAACCGCGTACCGCGTTGATATCGGCCGGCATCCCGGTCACCTGGGAGAGCGCAATGGCGGCGGCGAAATCGCCAGCCGCGCCGCGGCTGAGAAAGCCGGTGATTTTGAACACGCCCGGCTGATCCCAAAGCTGGTAGCGTCCTTCGATTTCGCCGACCAGTTGGAATTGTCCGAAGGTGGGATCGAGGTGGATGCCTTCCGGGCTGATGCCGCCAGCAGGAGTTTTGGATAAATCGAATATGCCGGCTCGCACCGTCCAATTGCCTTGATACCACTCGGCGGCCGCACCGTAAGTGACCCCCCAAGCGTCGCCCGCGTAATCGAACGTGCCAGCGTTAAGGATGGACCAGTTCAGGAAGTCGCTTTTGGGATTGTTGGCGTATGCGTTGGTGTCGAAAATATCGGAGATGGCAAACCGGCCGACCGTCAGCGTAAGGCGGTTCGCGGTCTGCGAACCAGCAAACTGATTGATGTCGGCGGCCACCTTCTGAGTGTCGCCGCCCAGATCAATGGTCTGGCGGACGAAGGCGCGTTGGACACGCGCGTAAGGATAGCTAAAGCCCTCCTTGAACGCCTCGCCGCTAGGAAAGCCGGCCGCCCCGTGCACGTCGCCAAGCCCAAAGCCCCGGTCGATCTCAGGATCGATCCAGAATTCGGCTCCTTGCCACAGTCTGACGCCGGCATAGAGCGTGACATCTGTTGTGTCACGACCCTCGCCGCTGCCCGGCAGGCTGTTGGGTCCCGAATAGGGCGATCGGATCGCTGGATAGGCTTGCCAGGTAAACGTGGCTTGGCCGTGGAAATTTACCCGATCGGTGTCTGCGAGCGCTGGAGTGGATGCAATCGCCGCCGTTGGGTCGCTGCGGAACTGATAATTCAAGCCGCCCCGCAACTCTTGCACGGAAAAATTGGAAGTGAACGACTGTCCACTGTTCGCAAAAAACACATTGCTGTTGCCGTAGTCGGTAAACAGGTATTCGAGCCGCGCCGTCCAGTGCGGCGCCACCGGCGCTTCGACCCCGACGCCCGCCGCCCAACCCAAACGCCACACAAACGGCATGTCGGTCACACCGCTCGTGAGATTCGCCAGTGACAGCCGGTCGTAGCTCCAAGCAAAACCGCCGGTCGCATAGAATAGCCAGCGTCCGGGTGCGTAGCCGATACGACCGCGCAGCGTCCCCGAGGACAGCACCGTTTCGAGATAGGTTTCTGGGCCGAACGGAGAGGAGAACGTCGAGCTGCCGCCGATGGAAATCCTGGCAAGATTTTGAAAGCTCGGAAACGACGCATCGGCCTCGACACCGACGACAAAGCGGTCCGGCAACATGTAGTTATAGCCCGCTTGAACGCCGGCGAAGAAACTTCCCGACTCAGCGAACACGTCGATCGGTTGCGCCAGATCGAGTGAGCCGGAGATACCGGGCGTAGTCCAGTTGGAGCTGCCCCACGCATAACCGAGATGGCCGCCGGCATAGAATCCGGTCCAATCGTCCACTGCGGACGCAGCCGCTGCGGGCGGCGCCTTGGTCGGCAACGCGCGCGACAGATCGGCTGCATCGGCACCTTCACCCCAGCACAGGAGCGCGGCGCAGGCGCTGCACACCGCGGCAAAGACGCTGACGCCCGGGCTCCGGTCCGACTTTTTTTGAAGTTTTTGTAACAACAAGCCCATGACGGCCGCTCACCGCGTGACAATTCTCTCTGTCATCACAGCGGAAGCCCGCCCCGCACGCGCACCCCGCGTGGCAGAAGGATGACGTCGCTCAGGCAGGTCTCCTGGCTTGCGGGTCGTCACCGTTGTCCGCCTTCCCAGACTTTGCTCCGCAAAGCCCAGTGGCACATTCGGAAAATAGCTTGCCGCTGACAGTTGCCGGGGGCAGCTCCGGATTAGACTGCAACGCGAGTCGCACCGGATTCCCTTTTGGCCGGTCAAACAAACCGGCGCACCTGAACGCCGTGGATTGAATGAGGGCGCGTAGAGTCTGTCAAGGCGCTCCGCGTTGATTGCCGGCACTGTGTAGTTTTCCGGCCACGTTGGCCGCGACGCCGCGCTAACGCCGCCCGATTCGAGCGGCGCAGCGCTGCGCGCGACCAACTTATCCACGGCTCTTCGGCCGCAGGCGCCGACCCGTCGTGCCAACTGCATTCGATCTGGCCCGCGGGCGTCACGCGCCAACGGCAGAACAGCACCGGGCGGCGCTTTCGCCCCCACGGCGCGACCAGGCGCACCGGTTGATTGTCATTGCATGGCCGGACTGCCGCCGCGTTGCGGCGAAGTCCAAGGTCTCGGCTGAAATTCAGCGATCGCGCTTTTTTTGCGAACATCCCTCACCTCCATTCGCGGTCCAGCGGAGGCGAGCGGGAATGGCTATCTAGGTTCAGCCACCCGTCGCCTCGCGGTCAACTGTGCCGCGATCGATCATGTTGTGGCTCCGCCGCCCTGCTGGCCGCAGAGCGGAGGCCAAGCTGGTACTGCCCATTTGCTTTTCGGTTCGGGATCGTGGAGGTGTGGTAGGGGCGTCGACTTTCGACGTTGACGCCTATACCATACCCCCTATCCTACGATACCCCCTACCCTATCGAACGGAGGTCGTCAACCATTATGTCCCACACAAAGCGCGAAAAACTCAAGCTGTTGAATCGAGTCCGACGCGTGCGTGGTCAGATCGACGCGGTCGAGCGAGCGATCGAGGAAGAACAGGGCTGCGCCAATGTGCTGCATCTGATTGTCGCAGCGCGCGGCGCCATGAGCAGCCTGATGACCGAGGTGATCGAGGACCATATCCGGCTCCACGTCGTGGATCCGGTCAAGGGCGCCGAGCGTTCACGTGGTGCCGAAGAGTTGATCGAGGCGGTCCAGGCCTATCTCAAGTGAATGCCGCGCCTAGCGGCAAACAGCTGCTTCAACGATGCCCCACAGCGACGCCAATCTGCATAGCCACGTCTTTCTCGGCGAGGGCCACGAGCGCAACGAGCGCCGCACCTGGACGGTGATCGCCCTGTGCGGCCTCATGATGGTCGCTGAGATTGTCGGCGGTTATTTGTTTGGCTCGATCGCGCTGATTGCCGACGGGCTGCACATGTCGACCCACGCCAGCGCGCTTCTGCTCGCGGCGCTGGCTTATCGTTTCGCTCGTCGCCACGTCGACGACGATCGCTTCAGCTTCGGGACCGGCAAGTTCGGCGATCTGGCCGGCTTCACCAGCGCTATCGTGCTCGCGATGATCGCGCTTTTGATCGGCTATGAGTCGCTGACGCGCTTCATCTGGCCGGTGCCGATCAGCTTCAACGAAGCAATCCCGATCGCGGCTTTAGGCTTGATCGTCAACGTCGTGAGCGCGCTCGTGCTCAGCGGCGGCCATGAACATTTGCACGCCCATAATGACCACAGCAGTCATCATCATGACCATGCTCAGGCGGATCAGCACGACCACCACCATCCGCATCAAGCGGCACACCGCGATAACAATCTCCGCGCCGCCGTCGTGCACGTGCTCGCCGACGCCGCGGTGTCGATCCTCGTGATTGTCGGCCTCACCCTCGGCCGCCTGTTCGGCTGGGTCTGGATGGATCCTGCAGCCGGCCTGCTCGGTTCCATCGTGATCGCGACGTGGGCCTATACGCTCGTGCGCGATACCGGCGCGATCCTGCTCGACATGACACCGGATCGCGGCATGGCCGAGCGTATGCGCGCGGCGATCGAGACCGACGGCGATCACTTGACCGATTTGCATCTCTGGCGGCTCGGTCCCGGTCATCTCGGCGTCATCGTTTCGGTGGCGACCCGGCGCGAGCGCGGACCTGATTACTACCAGGCGCTCCTCGGCCGCTTCCGCGCGCTCTCCCATGTCACCGTCGAAGTGCAGCGGGTGTAAGCAATCCCGCCACTACTGCATGACCGGAAACCGATAGTTCAGTCCTGCCCGCCCAGATTATCTTGCACCCGGCTGGTGACCGTCGTGGCCGGCGGGCCGATCACGCCAGTCGCGATATGACCTTTATCAAGATAAAGGTATTCAACGCGTGCGCTCAGATTGTCGGTGATGCCGTACTCGACGCCTCCACCAGCCGTCCAAGTACCGTAGGTCACGGTCGTGCTGGTGGTCCCGGCTGGGATTGTAGCAATCGATCGTAGTTCGCCGGCGGCGCCGCCGGCCGTTCCGTAGACCAGTGTGCGATCAAACGCCATTCCGACGCGGCCGCGGAGCGTTGCGAACCAGGGCGTTTCACTGGTGCTGCCCGTTAGTACGCCGGCAGGCAGCGATTTGTTTTGGGTGGAGGCATCGTAGTCGGCCTCAAAACCCCAAACGACGGGCCCGGTCTGATAATTCGCTCCGACCTGCGCCCCGCCGAGGAAGCCGGGTTCTTTGACCGACGCACTGCCGCCGCCATCGGATGCCGTTACGGTATTCACGCCAAAGGCACCGCCAGCATTGAGACCGATATAAAAGCTGCTCCAATTGTAACGGCCCGCTACGGGAGCAGGAGCGGTGGGCCACTTAAAACCGCTCGCATATTCTCGCCTGCGGTCTGAAGCGGTGTTCCGGCAATCGCTGGCGCTCGGGTCGGCGCAAATTTTCTTCTTGATGCCGATAAAGTAGCCACGCCGCGGACCGTATTGCGGCGAAAATACGCCGATGCCGGTGCCGTTTCTGATCTGATAGACCGTGTCAAAAAACATTCACGACGTCAAAGCGCACGGTCACCGGTTCATGGTCCGGCATATCGAAATCGCGCGCCACGCTGACATTGAACTGAGCATAAGGCGCTACGGTATCGATGTTAGCGTCGCCCGTGCGCAGCCCCGAGCCATAGATCATATCGGTCGAGAAAGTTGTGCCATTCCACTTATAGGCAAGGCCCGCCGAGCCGGTCACATACTGGTTATGGTCGGTGTAGATCCAGTGCGTCGACAAGTATTGGAAGCGGGTCAAGCCGCCTAGGTCCGCCAGCGGCGTCGTGTTGTCGAATAAGAACTGGTTCGACACAGGCCGCGTCGCTTTCTCCTGGCTAACCGCCAGGTTGGCGTAAGCCTGGAAATTGCCGCTACGGAATTTCCCGGAAAACTCTACCCCCTGAGCGACGCCCTGGTCGTAATTGAAGGCGCTGAGCACGAGCGCCTGGCCGAATTGCCCGTTGTCGATCAAGTCCTTTGCGATCTTGTAGTAAGCGTCAAGGCCGAGATCAAGCGTGGTGCAGTCCTTGAGCCCCGACGTCGTACAACCGAAAACAATTTTCTGATTGATGCCGGTGTCAAAATAGTGCGATCGCTCGGGCAGGACTGGATTTGTCCCTGTATTCGGCGCCTGGCCCGTTGTGTTGTTGAACAGCGCGATATTCGCCGGGGCCGCTTCGACCAAAACCGGCGGCGTGAAATACCGCGCATAGCCAGCATGAAAAGTGGTGCCCTCGAACGGCTTGTAAGTAAAGTTGACGCGGGGGCTTAGCTGATTGGCATCGACAAACTGCCACATCTGGTCAAAGCGCAGCCCGGCGTTCATCGTCAGCTTTTCGGTGATTTTCCACTCGTCCTGGGCGTACACGCCCGCGAGCCAGCCAAGCTTGGCAACGTCGTCGGTGATCGAGAACGGGGGTTCGAGGCCACATGGGGGTGCTGCACACGTTGGCGGTCCACCGAGCGCCTCGACCCATGACGTGTTGTCAACCCAAATCTGCTCGGCGCTTACTGTGAAACCTGCGCGCAGCGTATGCGCCGGATTGATGACGTAGGATGCGTCGCCTTGGACGCCGTTGGTATAGGATTGCCGGCTGATGTCGGAGGCAATGCCGTTTAGGAAAAGATCGCCTACCGGATCAGGTATAAAGTGCAGATTGTTATAACGCGTGAAATAGGAAATCTGGCCGTCGAAGCCGTTGACTGAACGCTGCAGCGCCAGAACGCCAAACTGGCTTTGCTCGTCCTGTCGCTCGTTGAGTTTAGCCGAATTGAAATTGGAAACACCGAACGCGGTCGAAATGTTAGCAGCAGGCGGCGCGTTGAAAACGTTCGGAATCTGAAAACTGGCGTTAAAGCTGCCGGCGATTAGGCTTAAGCGCGTATACGGGTCGAGAAAGGTCGACAGATAGGCAAAGCCCCTTTCCTGCTGCGAGAAGTCATGGACCGGGTTGAGAAATGGCGTCGAGTTTTCGATGCCCTCATTGGTCTGGAGATAACTGCCGGTGAAATAATATTGCACGCCGCCGAAGCACGTCGTCGATGACGATACCGGCGCTTTCGTCGGCATTGCCGTGCCCGTGCTGGGGCAATTGGCGCCAAACGTGCCGCCATATTCGAAGCTTGGTTGAATCGTCTCCCGACTGCCGAAGTAATAATTGATGCTGCCGGTATTGTTGAAAATGTCATTGCGCGTGGTGATGTCGACGAGGCCGACGGTGCGCAGACCGTATTCGGCGGGCAGTGCTGCGGTGACAAGCGAAACACTGCCGATGAACCTGGTATCGAAGATGCTGCCGAAACCGGTGACGCCGTCCGGCAGAAACACACCATTGATACGGAATTGCACGTTGGCGTGATCGTTGCGCACGTGAATGAGGCCGCTGGCGGCGGAATCCTGCGATACGCCGGGCGCTTGCAGCAGCACTTTCTCGACCGGCGCATTGGCGCCCTGCGGTAGCGCTTCGATAGTGTCGTGGCTGATCGTGTCCGAGGTCGTGCCGATTGTGGTATAGAGATTGCTGCGCGCCTGGTCGAAACTGATGCCTTTCTGCGTCACAGCCTCGGCTGGCGAAACCGGTGGCACGGTGGTCGGGGCTATTATCGCTGGCGCTGGACGGCGCGCGACGGCGCGCGGCGCAGGTCGCGGCGCAGGTCTTCTGGCGGCGCGTATATTAATTTGAGGCAATGGTGCTCCCCGACCGCTTATTTGCGGTTAGGGCGTCGATGCAGGCGTAGATGGCGTCTGGACCGAAGGCGCTGTGGGCGACGGAGCAGGCGGCGGCGATTCTTGAGACGCTTGCGTCTGCGCTGGTGGATTTGTTTGGGGTTGATCTTGAGCGCTTGCAGGCGGCGAGACGCTAAGTAGCGCCAGCAAGGCTGTGCCGCCCAGCATGGCCGCGCGACGACGGCACCGATAAAGTTCGACCAACATCGTAATCTACCAAGCAATGTTTGTTGGAACGCCTCGGATACACGGCGGCCTTGCTGTCGCAACAAATCGCGGGACGTTTAAGTCGGGGAAGCGCGCCGCGTTGCTTTGAACTATTGTCCGGCGTCATGAACAGAATGCGTCGCAACAAAGAAAAGCAGGACAGCAGCTTTAGGCCGTGGGCGGAGCACGCGATCGGAAAGCGAGCCGAAGCGAATCGGCAAGGAATCGTGCGGATTTCAGCGAATGCTCGACCCGCTGGAAGTTCGCGGGCACGAGCAGTTGGGGCGCCGCCGGCGCGAACACGCTCGACGCCAGAAAAATCGACGCACAGATCGCGCAATAATTGTCATTGTCGGCCGGGCTTTGCGCCGGCGCATGCGATTTGGCGTCGGCAAGCGTGACGCGTTGTGGACTTGTCGCCTGCGGGTTTTGCGCCAAGGCGTGCAGATGGACGTGACCGAAGGCGAGCGCAATCTGCAGCGCTAGCGCGATCAGCGCCAGCACCGCACCGTGCCGTCTATGCCGACAAACCCAGCCCATCACCCAAACCCGACCGGCATGCTAGTGTTACAAATGTAACAGTGGGCAAGAGGGATTTGGTGTGCCTTTGCACAATGCCGATGAGTGCGGCAGCGATGCAACACCGGCGAGGTCAGTGCCGCTAGTCTCGGCTCGCGACGGCTCGGCTTTAAATGCCGGCCAGCCGCTCGCTTGCCATGTAACCGGCGAGCAGAAGCACCCCGAAGATCAGAACCACCGCAGCGGCACCGGCCTCGATGCCGCGTAGCAGCACGGCACCGTAACCGCCGCGCATGCTGACGAAACGTTTGGCGATCGCCTTCGCGCCGACTGCCAGCGTGGCGATGATCACAACCGTAATCGCGGTGCCGAGACCCATGACGAAGGTCGACGCAATTCCTGCCCAGAACAAGCCTTGTGCGAGCGCGAAGACGAGCACGATGATCGCGCCGGAGCATGGCCGCAGCCCCACTGCTAGAACCGCCGCCCAGCCGCGGCGCCAACCGCCCGGCCCGGCGAGTTCCTCTGGTTCGGGACCATGCGCATGTCCCCAGGGCAGGACATCGGGTTCTTCATCATGGTCATGATATTCATCTGCGCATGTCTTGGAATTTCCCACTTGCTCACAGCGATAGACTTGGTCAGACGCTTTGCTGACCGTGAGACTTTGCCGATCGCCGCAGCCGCAGCTTTTTTCCGGCACTGTTTTGAGCGCGCGCCAGGCGCGGACAAAACCAAGACACTTGACCCATACCAGACGCGCGCCGACGAGCACGATCAGTGCGTAGCTGACGATTTCGATCACGCGCACCGTGTCACCCATGAGCTTGGCAGTTGCGCCGAGCAGGACGGCGGCGACGGCGACGATCGCGATTGCAGTGAAGGATTGCATCATGGCGGAAGCGAACGAGAGCGTGATGCCGCGCCGCCAGGTTTCCTCGTTGGCGAAAAGGTAGGAGGCAATGACCGCCTTGCCGTGACCGGGACCGGCGGCATGAAATATTCCGTAGACGAAAGAGATGCCCATCAGCGCCCACAGCGCTGAACCATCGCTCTTTGCGGTGCGGATCATCCCCGGCAAGGAACGATAGAACAACGCCTGCTTCGCCAGCACCCATCCGACACCGCCGCCGATGGCGAGAGGACGCGGTCCGCCAAATGCCGTCGTTTGCGCGGACGCAAAATCGACGGTGGCGATGACGGCAATCGCCGCGATCAAAATTATCAAAATTGCTACGGACGCCCGACTGGAATCGGTCACGGGCATTCCACTGAGATCTTGTTGGCGAATTTACTGCCCATCCCGATATTGGCCTCGGACGGAACGTAAGAACGATTTAGGTTTTGCGAAGTGAAAAAGTTTTCGTCTTGTGGCTTTTCAGCGGCAACGGCGCATTGCGCCGGCGCGCCGACCAGCTTGACCGCATCGTTCTCCGCGAAACCGAAGTCGATAAAAAACTCAGGATCATAAATTTCGATCACAAGCCGTTTCGCCGTTACCGGCTCCTTGAATGGAAGCGTGAAATGCAGCGTCAATTCTGACGCTTCGGGATCATAATCGAGCCAGTAATCGACCGGCGCAGCAAAGACGTCACTTTGCCGCCGCTTGCCGTCGATCCTGGCATAGGTGAAGTAAGCAAAATCCTTGAGTGAGTCGACATTGATTTGCGCGAGCGGCTGCAGCTCCGCACGCGTATATTGGCCTTTCTTCTTGGCCTTGATGCCGGTCAGCGCAAAAGAAGAATACATGTCGTCAAACGTCCAGTCCTGACGGAAGCGGGTGACCGCGCCGTCGGGCGCATAGAGGACCGCGGTGCGCATCGTCACCCACACATGCGGATGTGCCACTGCGTCGGCGGCTGGAAGGCAGGCGCCGATGACAACAGCCAGCGTCAGTGGCCAACGATGCAAGAGTACACCCTCAAAGACGTCCCCAGCATCCGCAGCAATTATGCCGGTTTTTCGACCGCGCATGATTACGATACGAGCGCGCTCGTCAATTCGCGCACATTGCTGCGCATCATCTCGATATAGGTGGCTGCTGGCCCATCCGGCGGCGACAGCGCATCGGAATAAAGTTCGCTGCCGATCCTTACCCCTGTCTCCGCGGCAATCCGCTGCAGCAATCGCGGATCAGTGATGTTTTCCATGAACGCAGCGGGGATTTTTTCGCGGCGTATCTGATCGATGAGTCTGGCTACGGCGCGGGCGGATGGTTCGGCGTCGGTGGACAGCCCTTCCGCCGCTACGAATTCGATGCCGTAGGCGTCGCCGAAATAACCGAATGCGCTGTGAGCCGTGATGACCTTGCGGCGCGCAGGAGGAATTGCCGCGATCGCAGCTTTGATCTCGGCATCAAGCGCGTCGAGCTTGGCGAGATAGGCGGTGGCATTGGTTTCGAAGATTTTTTTCCCCGGTGCGTTGACGGCGATCAACCCATCCCGGATGTTGCCGACATAAAGTTTGACGTTCGCGACCGACTGCCAGGCGTGCGGGTCGCTCACGGCATGATCTTGTGAGCGCGCGCCGCTGAGCGGCCTGATGCCCTGGCTCGCCACCACGACCGGCGCGCGGGCGGCCGACGCGGCGATCAGCCGGTCGATCCAGCCTTCAAGGCCCAATCCGTTGACGAACACAATGTTGGCGGCGGCGATCGTCTTCACATCGCCAGGGGTCGGCGCATAGACATGGACATCGCCGTTCGGCCCGACCAGCGTCGCGAGCTCGACCCGCTCACCACCGACATTCTTCACAAAATCGCCGAGGATCGAGAACGTGGCGACCGCACGCGGACGATCTTGCGTCTTGTTCTGCCCCCGTCCCGGAACGAGGCCCGCCGCCGCGACGGCACCGACCGCAGCGGCGGTCAAGGAAACCACATGGCGCCGGGTCGGCAATCGGATTCTCCGGGGAATCAGCACGGGACTGCCGGCGGGGGCAAAGACCCCATAAAGCCTGCAGCGGCCACGAAAAAATCGCGTAATGTTATAATATAACATCACATCACATCACATCGCCGTCCGCAACGCGTCCCTACATTGGGGGCTTGGCGGTGATCGTTAACGGCGCGCGGCGTTGTTCATCGAAAGTCGACGGATGTCGTGCTAAAGCCCCGCGCCGGCGGGCGAACTTGCGGAAGAACTGGGCCGGAGAACTTGGCTGGAGAACTTGGCTGGAGAACTTGGCCGGTCGCCAGCGCCTTCGAACCCCAGCGGCAGTCGCGGGCGGAACGCCATTTTTTTCGCCGCGGCCGCCGGGCAACAAGGCGCTGACGGCAGACCGGCATCGGCTTGGCCGATTGTGAATGTGGACGATGGCGTAATGAGCGACAGGTTCAATACGGCGCAGAACGGATCGGACCCGCGGGCCCAAGCGCTCGTCGGTGCCTATATGCGCGCCGGCTATGTGCGGATCGATCCGCCGCTGCTGCAGCCGGCCGAGCCGTTCCTCGATTTGTCCGGCGAAGACATTCGCCGGCGTATGTTTCTGACCACCGACCCGCACGGCCGCGAAATGTGCCTGCGTCCGGATCTCACCATTCCGGTGTCACGCGCCTATCTGCAATCGGCGGCGGCGGGCAAGCCGGCGGGCTTTTGCTATCTCGGCCCCGTCTTTCGTCACCGTCCCAGCGCATCGGCGGAATTTGTCCAGGTCGGGATTGAATCCTTCGGACGCCAGGACAAGGCCGCCGCCGATGCCGAAATGCTCGCGCTTGGACTGGAAGCGACCGCGCAATTCGGCATTACTGCACCCGAGATTCGCATCGGCGACGTCGGATTGTTCTCAGCTTTTATTGCTGCGCTCGATCTGGCGCCGGCTTGGAAACGGCGGCTGATCAAGGATTTCAACCGCAAATCTTCGCTCAAGCACGACCTCAATCAGCTCACGCTGGCGGCGGGCGACAATCGGCTGGAATATCAGGGTGTGCTTGCCGCACTGGCCGGTTCAGACCCCAAAGCCGCGCATCATCTCGTCACCGATCTTCTCTCGATCGCCGGGATTGCCACGGTCGGCGGCCGCACCGTCGCCGAAATCGCCGATCGCTTTCTCGAGCAAGCGACGCTGAACGCGCCGACCCGGCTGCCGCGCGAGACGCGCGCGCTGATCGAGCGCTTCCTCTCGATTGCCGGCGATCCGGACGACGCCGCAGCGGAATTGCGGGGACTGTGCGCCGATGCAAAAATCTCGCTCGGCCAAGCGCTCGATCTGTTCGAGACACGGACCGGATTCCTCGCCGCTCGCGGGGTCGAGGTGCGCGCCATCAAATTTGCAACCGCTTTCGGCCGCGGCTTCGACTACTACACCGGGTTCGTGTTCGAACTGCACCGGGCGGGCGCTGGCGGTCCGCTGGTGGCCGGCGGCCGCTATGACGGACTTTTGGCGCGGCTCGGCGCGCGCGAGGCGATCCCGGCGGTCGGTTTTGCGGCCTCTATCGAAGAACTCACCGCGGCGAGAGACGTGTCGTGAACGGGCCGCTCATTCTCGCCGTACCCTCGAAAGGCCGGCTGCAGCAAAACGCGGAAAGTTTTTTTGCCCGCGCCGGGCTACAGCTCGTCAAGCCGCGCGGCGCCCGCGATTATCGCGGCGCCATCGCCGGATTCGACGGCGTCGAGATCGCGTATCTGTCGGCAGCGGAAATCACCCAGCAGCTCAGCCAGGGCGCCGTGCATCTCGGCATCACCGGCGAGGATCTGGTGCGCGAGATGATTCCGCAATCCGACGAACGCGTGATCCTGATCGCCGGACTTGGATTTGGATTTGCCAATGTAGTGGTCGCGGTGCCGCAAACCTGGATCGATGTGCGCACCATGGCGGATCTCGACGACGTGGCGACCGCGTTCCGGCTCAAGCACGAGCGCAAGATGCGGCTCGCCACCAAATACGCCAACCTCACGCGCGACTTCTTTGCCGCGCACGGAATCGTCGACTACCGCATTGTGGAAAGCTCCAGCGCGACCGAAGGCGCTCCCGCGGCGGGCACCGCGGAGATGATCGTCGATATCACCACCACCGGCGCGACGCTTGCCGCCAATGGATTGAAGACGATTGAGGACGGCGTGATCCTGCGCTCGCAGGCGAATCTCGTCGCCGCCCGCGCGGCTTCGTGGCAACAGACGCATCGCGAGACCGCACGGCTCTTGCTCGACCGCATCGCCGCGCAAAAGCGCGCCGAGGCCTTTGCTGAAGTCCGCACCCGTTTTGCCGGATTGAACGACAAGCTGCTCGCCGCAGCGCGCGATAAATTCGGCGTGGCGACGCCATTCGGCGGCCCGACGTCATCCGGGATGCTGACCCTGCACTGCCCGCCGGAGCATGTGCAGGCGCTGGCCAATTTCCTGCGCGAGCACGGCGCCCAGGCGGTTTCGGTCGCGGGTCTTGATTATGTCTATACCTGTGACAACCCGCTTTACGCGAGGCTCGCGGCGGAACTCGCGCGGCCCGATTCGTAACCCGCGTTCAGTGATCCGAACGAGCGGCCTAAGCCGCGTGCCCGTCAAAATCGCCGGACTTCGGCAGTTCTTTCTCGGCCTGCGGCGTCATCTTGGCGGGATCGGGTGCGCCCGGCTCACCGCGCGGACCTAGCTTGCGCCGCGCCATCTGATCTTCGGTTTCCCGTTCTTCTTCGGGGATTTTTTTCGGCATGACGGCCTCAGAACGGACGATGCGTGCGGCCAAGGAGCCAACCGAGCCCAAGCGCAATGGCCACCGCCGTGTAGGGCTGCGTTTCGATCGTGTTACGGAGTGCGCGCTCCAGTGAGCCGGCAGTCTGGCGCGCCGCCGCATTGGCGCTGTCGGCGAGATCGGCGGCGCTATCGCGCGCGTGCTCGTAGACATCCTGGGCGGCGTCCGACGCCTCGCCGGCAGGATTACTCGCCTGTTTTTTTGCTTCGCCGAACGCCTGATTGAAATCGGAGCTCGCGGAACGGGCTTGAGCCATGACACTCCTCTGCTCGGTCTTCTATTGCACTCTGGCCGGTAACGCCCAGCCGACCGCAAAAGTTCGCGTCGGCTGAGATTTTCATCGCAAATATTTGTCCGTCCAGACCTTTTTGATCGCCCCGATTTCGCCCCGCGGGGAACGATCCCGGCCCCGGCGCGTTCCATGGTGCGCCCTGCGGCGGTTCGGATAGCGATGGAGGTTCGCCATGCCGGTGATACTGGGTTTTATTCTCGGAGTGGCTGTGACCATCCTCGGCGTCTACGAATACGATTCCTCGACCGGGCGCGCCGGCAATGGCCTCGCAGCAAGCGCGGCGGGCGGGAAAGCGCCGATGGTCAATTGGGACGTGGTCAGCGAGGACTGGCACAACTTCCAGTCCGGTGTGCGCTCGACCACCGACAGTATCGAGCGGAAGCTGAAACAGCCTTCCGGCTGATCTCGCGCGTTCCTTTATTTGCTCGCAGCGACAGCCTGCACGACTGAACGGCGGCGGGCAGAACGCGTCCGCCGTCAGAGTCCAACACCAATCCGCTGCGAAAGGTTCTCGTGCTTGATCGCCGCGTAGCACTCGCAAGCTAAAGCTTCGAGTGAGAAACGATCGAGGATGGCAATTCGGCCACGGCTATAGCGGACGATACCTCGCTTTTGCAGCTCCTGGGCCAGTAACGTCACGGTGGTGCGCCGCACGCCGAGCATTTCCGCAAGGAATTCTTGCGTCAGCAAAAGCTGCTCGCTGCCGGTCCGGTCGGCGCATTGCAACAGCCAGCGGCACAATCGCGACGAGCCGTCGTGAACGGCATTGCAAGCGGCGTTCTGCTGCGCCTCGGCCCACACCGTCTCGGTATAGCGCACGATGAGATCGCGCAGCGCCGCGCTGCGGCTGGCCACGTGTTCGAAGCGCGCCGCCGAAATTGCGGAAAATTTCCCCGGGATCTGCACCGTTGTCCGGGTAAACGACAGTCGCGGTCCCAAGCCGCATTGCAGCCCGACCGCACCCTCCCGGCCAGTCGAGGCGGTCTCGACCATGTCGCCATCACCCGTGGTGATGAGCTGCGAGATCATGCCGGTGTGGGGGAAATAGACCTGATCGATGGGGTCGCCTGCGCCGTAGCAGACGAAGCCCTGTGGCAAAGTGAGTTGCCGCAAATCGGGCTCTAGGAGAAGAAGCGCATCTTCGGGCAAGGCGGCAAGCAGGCGGTTTCCCGCCGACCTCGTTAAGCCGTCCCGTTCGGTGCGGGCCATTGGCCTGTTGGCCCACGCATTACCCCAGGTCAAGACCGCACCCGTTCAAAGATCAGGTCCCGACTTACGGAGGCGTTTTGAATTTCCCCGATGTTTGCCGTGGCATCGCTCCTACCCCCGAATCCAAGCAAGGGGGCAAATCGCAAAGCCGACAAATGTTCCACACGGCCGCGCTGCATTTTCCGCTGGCCGCTCGGGCCAAAGGGCAAGCGGCGGACTAGCCAAAGTGTCGCGGATGATGGGTTCGCCGGACTGGCCCGCGGCGTGATTTGGGAAATCGCCGAAGGCGATCTCTCGCGCTTTTCGTTGTCACGTCGGCAGGCGGACGTTGGAAGGGAGAGCGCAGCGGAGTAATCGCTTCGTCCTAACTTACCCAATGATGGGCTTCGTCATCGGTCGGCTGAGGCCAGCGCGCCTGGGCAGTCCTTGACGCGGCGACTGCGCCTTCTGCGGCCTTCTTCAAAACCATTGCGGAAGCGGCAACAGCCGCGTCTTTCCGGTCTCGATCGCGGATGCGGCGCGCCTGCTGCTGGGCATAATAATCACCCCAGCCCAGCACTGCCGCAAACAGGACGAACGCGCCGACGACCGCAGCCAAGACAATAATCTGACCGATCGACATCGCGGGTCTCCTCTTAAGGCCCTTCCCACAAAGGCCTTAGCGCACCGGCGCAAGGGTGCTCTTGACCTATGTCAACCGGATCACCTCTTTTGGCCCGGCCACCCGCACCGACGAGACAACGTGTGGCGTGGCGAGACAGCCTGGAAGCCGCTATAAGCGAGCGCCAAGGAGCAACTGATGACCGGTGCGGTCGACACCAAAATCACGCCGCTGCCGCGCGACCGTCTTTCGGCAGATGCCGCCGCTTACGGGCTTTCGATCGTGGTGCCGCTTTACAATGAAGCGGCGACCCTCGAACGGCTGCATGCACGGCTCGTGGAGGTAGCGAAGCGGCTGCGTGAGACCCGCGCGCTGGCCTGCGAGGTGGTCTATATCGATGACGGCAGCCGCGACGGCACGCTCGCCATTGCGCGCGAGCTTCCGGCGGCCGCAATCGACGTTCAGGTGCTTTCGCTGTCGCGCAATTTCGGCAAGGAAGCGGCGCTGCTCGCCGGCCTCGACCATGCCCGCCGCGGCGCGGTGCTGTTCATTGATGGCGACGGTCAGCATCCGACATCGCTGATCGAGACGCTGGTCGGCCATTGGCTCGATGAGGACTGCGACGTCGTCTATACCGCCAAGGCGCATCGCGCCAACGAGTCGCTGATCCGCCGTGTCGCGGTGAAGGGTTTTTATCTTCTCCTCAATTGGGGCGCGCGGCCCAAGATTCCGGAAGATGCCGGCGACTTCCGCTTGTTGTCGCCGCGCGCGGCCAGTGCGCTGCGTCAGCTGCCGGAGCGCAACCGTTTTTTCAAAGGGCTGTCGAGCTGGATCGGCTTTCGCCAGATGCGGATTGACTACGAGCCCGAGGCGCGCGCGGAAGGCCGCAGCACCTGGAACCTCCGCCGCCTGATCGGTTTGTCGATCGACGGCGTCACCGCCTTTTCCTTGGCGCCGCTGCGCCTGGCAACCCTGTTCGGAACGGTGCTCGCGCTCGTTGCCTTCTTCTATGGGCTCCAGATCATCTATGAGACGCTTGTTTATGGCATCGCGGTGCCCGGCTATCCGTCGCTGTTTGTCGGCGTGATGGTGCTCGGCGGCGTCCAGCTGATCATGATCGGCGTGGTCGGCGAATATATCGGTAAGATTCTCGAAGAGATTAAAGGCCGTCCGGTCTATTTCGTCGCCGAGCACGAGATAAAGCTCAGCGAAGCGGACAAACAAGCCGACGCGCGCACTGCGGCCGAATGAACTCAGCGCTGCGGCACATCTGGCTGTGCGCCGACGACTACGGCATATCGCCGGCGGTCAGCGCCGCGATCCGCGAGCTGGTTGCGCAGCGGCTCATCAACGCGACATCGGCCATGGTAGTGACGCCAAGTTTTTCCGCGCGCGAAGCGTCAAGTTTGCGCGAAGCCGCCGGCGCGCGCGCGGCGATCGGACTGCATCTGACGCTGACCGCGCCGTTTCGTCCGCTGACGGGTTTCGCGCCGCGGCGCGATGGCGCGTTCCTGCCGCTTAACGGCATGGGCAGCCGCGCGCTTATGCGCCGCCTCGACCGATCACGGCTCCAAACCGAGATTGCCGGCCAATTTGCGGCGTTTCGCGACGCTTTCGGCCGCAATCCGGACTATGTCGACGGCCATCAGCACATTCACGTCTTCCCGCAGATCAGCGACGCGCTCGTGCGTGCGATCAAACACGAGGCGCCGCAAGCGTGGTTGCGGCAATGCGGCCGGGCGACTTCGGCGCCAAAGAGCCTCGCCGATCCGAAAGGCTATATCCTTGACGCTTTGAGTGCGCGTCTGCGCCGGCTTGCTGCGCGGCACGGCGTGCGCACCAATTCGGCGTTTGCCGGCACCTATTCGTTTCGCCCCGATGCCGATTTCAGCAAATTGTTTGACGAGTTTCTCGACAGCCTGCCCGACGGCGGGCTCGTGATGTGTCATCCCGGAAAAGTCGATCAAGAATTACGTGAGCTCGATCCGCTGACCGATTTGCGCGAGCGCGAATATGCATTTTTTCTCGGCGAGCGTTTCCCGCGGCTGTTGGCCGAGCGCGGCTATGCACTGGCTTCGATTTCCTAAAGCGAAATGGAATTAGGTTTAACTGCCATGCCGCGCGCTTCGAATTAAGACGGTTGCCGGATCAGCACGAAACATAGAAGCGCAAACGCGGCGAAAGCCGCCACCAAAGCGAGCCCGATCGCGTCAGAGGCGCGGTCGGCGACAAAAGTGACCACCGCCGGCGCCAAGGCCTGAACCACGAGAAAAGGACCGCCGATGCGGCCCATGAGCCGGCCATAACCCGAGGCACCAAACAAAGCGAGCGGGATCGTGCCGCGGGCGATGGTCAAAAGCCCGTTGGCCATGCCGAACATGACCGCGAAGATCGCCGCGACGCTTGCGGAAAACGGCAACAGCGCCAGGACTACGAAAGCCGCGACCAGCAAGCCGACGGCACAGCGCGCGACCCATAATGGATGCAGCCGCCGCGCAAACGAAAATTCACAGATCCGCGCCAAGACCTGCGCCGGGCCAAACAACATGCCGATCGCGACGACGGTCGCCGGCGCGAGGCCGAAGCGCTGGAAAATTGCAAGGAGCTGGGCCGAGAGCGCCGAAGGCACAAAGGCATAGGAAGCAAAGCCGGCCGCCACGAGAACGAAGGCGAAGCCATGCGACGGCACGAAAACTTTTCGCGCTTGGTCGGTGGATGCCGCATGGCGTGAAATGCTCCCAGCTTGCTCGCGTGGCAGCGCAAAAGCATGCAGCGGCGCGGCGAGGCCCGCCAGCAGTACCGCGTAGACCAGGTAAGCACCGCGCCAGCCGACGGTTTGAATGAGAAATTGCGTTACTGGCCAGCTCACGGTCGAAGCGAAACCGGCGACGAGCGTGAGCGCGGTGATCGGCGTGCGCGCCGCGCTGCCGAAGATTCGGCCGAGCGTCGCAAAAGCCGGATCATAGAGCGAAGCCGCCATGGCAATGCCGATCGTGATCCAGGCGACAAAGTAGCTCGCGACACCGGGCGTCCAAGCCAGTGCGACAAGCCCTGCGGCGCCGATCAGCGAGCCGACCGGCATCACCACATGGCCGCCGACGCGATCAATGGCGCCGCCCACATAGCGGGAGCACAGGCCGCCAACGAACAATCCGAGGGAAAATCCAGCCATGGCGAAGGGCGGCGACCAGCCGTGGTCGGCGGCGATCAACGGCACCGTCAGGACCGGCGGATAAAACAGCGCGCCCCAAGACAAGATTTCGGTAAGGCCAAGCACGCTGACCGCGCGCCAGGGACCGAAAATGAATGCACCGGGGCTTGGCATGAGCGTCCGTCAGTCGGAAATGCGAGCAGGCAAACAGAGGCGAGAGCCGGACGCCCTGAGCAGTCCGGCGTCGTTATAACACCGCTGACATCATGGATCGCCGACTTGCCGCGCAGTGGCAATCGGCTTTGACGACGCCCTGTCGGGCGGCAGGCTATTGCGCAGGAGGTTTGGGCTTGGTCCCCGCGCGCGCCACGCCTTCTGGCGCGCAGCGCACATAGACGCCGGTGCCATAGCGGCC
>DATAYT010000148.1:0-11759 GCA_036272395.1 Xanthobacteraceae bacterium | reverse complement strand
TGCGCGATGGACCGAGTTGCGTTCGGCAAGCCGGGCGCTGCCGAAGGCGGAAGAGGTGCTGGCGCTGCCGCGGCAGCGGCTCGATCACGCCACGGCAGGCCTCGACCGGGCGCTCCGCACCAATGCACATGTCCATCATGTCAGGTTGTCGCGCATCGCTGGCCGCCTGAACGATCGTTTATTGCGTGCCAATATCGAGCGGCGGCGCGAACGGTACGGCAGTCTATCGTCACGACTGCGCGCTGGCGTCGCCGCCAACCTGGCCGTTCATCGCAACCGTATCGGGCAGGGGCGCGAACGGGTGGCGGCCTTCGGCGAACGCGCCAGGCGCGCCGTGCGCCAGCTCATTGCTGTGCGCACCTCGCGTGCCGAGCGCGGCGGCGAGCTCCTTGCGGCCTTCTCGTATCGAGGCGTGTTGGCGCGCGGGTTTGCTCTGGTGCGCGATGGCAAAGGGCGGCCCTTGCGGATGGCCGCGGCGATCACCGCGGGCATGCCGCTCGAGATTGAATTTTCCGACGGCCGTGTCGGTGCGCGTGCCGAAGACGATCCGGCAACGGAACGTGCATCCGCCCCGTCCAAACCGCGTGCGCGCCGCGCCGGCAGCTCCGGTCAAGGCGATTTGTTCTAAACGCGCCAAATTGAATTCACAGATCGTTGCGATCGCAGAGATCGCCATATTGGCTCGCGAATATTATCGGCGGGTCAAAACACGATTCTGACAATCCATTCATCAAAGTGAGATCGGAGTATCGTGGAACCGCCATCATGTTTTGCGTGTTATGCGCTCGCACAGGTTCGCGCCGGAGGAGAAAAACAAGGAGAATGAAAATGACGCGGACTGTCTTTGCGATGGCGGTCGTAACGCCGCTGATGGTGGCCGTTTCAGGCGCCTCGCGAGCCGCGCCGATTGCGCCTCTCAGCAGCGCGGTTACCGCCGATCAGGGCAATGTAACGCCAGTCTATTGGTATCATCATCGCTGGTATCGCCATCACCCTCATTGCTGGCGCGGCTATTACGGCCGCGTGCACTGCCGCTGGTGAGTCGCGCCGCCAACCGGCCTTCTAATCCGCCGCGCCGATCGTTCTCGGCGCGGCGTTTTCTTTTAGCGCGCCAGCCATTGCGGCACGCGCTTAAACGCATCGGCCCGTGCAGCGGGATTGGTGCCGCCGTGCGCTCTGCCGGAAGGATCGACCGTATTGACGAGCCCGGTACGCAGTGTGACCGGAGTATTGGCGCGATCGAACTCATGATGCGCCTCCGGGTAGATGACGAACCGCACATGCGCGCTGCGGCCGCGGGCGCCGGCGACCATTTGTTGGCATGTGGAGGCAAGCGTCCAATCGTCGGCGCTGCCTATAAGAATCAAGGTCGGCACGCGCGCGCTCCACGCGCTTTGTAGAAGGCGGCGACAATTCGGATAAAACGCGACGGCGGAGCGGAAATCCGTAGCGTCATGATGCCGTGCCGTGGTCAGCCGGATGGTCCACAACGCGCTCACGGCGCCGTTCGCCCAGCCTAACAGCGAGATGTGGTCGCCACGCACATAACTTTGGTTTTGCAGCCAAAGCCGTGCTGCATTGGCGTCGCTGACGCGCTCGCGCCAGGCGTGCACGGTGCGGTGATGTTCGCGGCACTGGGAGCCAAGGCCGCGCGATCCGAATGAATCTGGAAAGACGACGACAAAACCGTCAGCCACCAGCTTATCCGCCCACTTCGAATACAGCTGTGCCTCGGTGTTCGGTCGCTGGTTCAGTCCGCCGCAATCATGGAGCGCGACCACCGCCGGAAACGGCCCGGGACCGCCGGGGCGATAGACTGTCGCATGCAGGACCACGCTGTCATCCGGAATATCGACCTGCTCCGGTGCCGCAGCCGCATTTGAGCAGGCGAGGGCAGCAACGAAAACAAAGCCCAAGGTGCGGTAAGCCATGGTTTTGCAGATCTCGCGTGCTAAGTGCCGCCCGGCGGTGAAATTATCACGCCGCGTCGCGGTCGCGCAGGGCGGTCAGATCACAAACTGGTGGTCGAGCCGGGCTGCAGGCTTGCCTTTCGTTGCGACGCCCGCGCTATTATGTTTTGGCTTCCGCAAACGCGCCCGCACGGGCAATAAAGCGCCCAAATCGCATGTACGGAGGTGGCGGTGCTTAATCGTATAGATCGTCCCGCGCCAATGCCGGGCGAGGCCGAAGTCAAATACCTTGACGGCGACTTCCGCGTGGTGCGGCCGGGCACCTTCGTCCGCTGCGCGGTGACGGGCGTATCCATTCCGCTGGAAGAGCTTCGCTATTGGAGCGTCGATTTGCAGGAGGCTTACGCCACGCCGGAAGCGGTCTTGCAGCGAATGGGGTCGCGTTACGGACGGTAGCGCAGCGGGTCCGCTCGCGTCATGCCTTGCGCTGCAAAGCGGTCGCCCGGTAGTTGGCGACCGCGCTTAGGATCATTTTCCGTAAGCGATCCTGGTCTTCGATCACAAGCCGCACCGGCAACGCGCTGGCACGTGCCGCAAGCTGTTGCAGCTCCGGCGCGCCGGCCAGCCGGACGAGATCTTTCTCGGTTGTCAGCAACATCAGATTATTGGCCTGCGCCTGGGCGAGGAGGTCGAGAGCTTCGGCTGCGCTAAACCGATGGTGATCGGGAAAGCCCGCCCGGTTCGCTATCTGGATGCCGGCGGAGTTGAGCGTTGCGAAAAATTTTTCCGGATCGGCAATGCCTGCGAAGGCCAGGACCTTGCGTCGGCCGATTGCGCTGACGACGGCCCGATCCGGTTCGAGCCTGCCGCGAAAAAGGGGAATCCTGCGTCGCTCGGCGTGCTCGATGACGCGTGCCGCGCCATCCGCCGCCCCGACAACGATCAGCGCCTGTGCACGAGCGAGTTGCAGCTTCAAAGGAGCGCGCAACGGTCCAGCCGGAACGACGCGGCCATTGCCGATGCCGCGGCGGCCGTCGACGAGAACGAGACTCAGGTCCTTCGCCAGCGACGGATTTTGAAAACCATCATCCATCACGATGACGCTCGCTCCAGCGGAACGTGCGAAGGCCGCTCCGGCGACGCGATCGCGCGCTACGACGGTGGGTGCGAGCCGCGCCAGCAGAATCGGTTCGTCACCAACATCGGCGGCCCGGTGCAGCGCCGGGTTGACGCGCACCGGGCCGGCCAATCGACCGCCATAGCCTCGGCTTAAAAAGAACGGACGCTCATGGGCAGCGTGGAGGAGCTGGGCTACGGCGAGAGCCGCCGGAGTTTTGCCGGCACCGCCGACGGTGAGATTGCCCAAGCAAATAACCGGCAGGCCGGCTTGCCGCCCCCGCGCTCGCATGCGCAATCCCGCGACGGCGCCGTAAAGTGCAGCCAGCGGGGCTATCGGCCCGCCCGTTCCGGTTCGCCACCAAAAGGCGGGCTCGCTCATCAATTTGTGGGCTCCGACATGATTGGAGTCATGCGGTTTCCTCGAGGCGGAGCTGAATCAGATAGGGGTCGAGTGCGGCCCAGGTGCGATCAAGCCCGCCACCGAGCTTTTTGATGGTTGCGGTCGCTGCATCAGCGGCGGCCTGGCGCGCCGCCGGATCGGCCAACCATGCGCTAAGCCGGGCCGCCAGAGCCTCTTCATCGGCGACCGGTTGGGCGCCGCGCGCGGTATCCAACGCGGCGTAGATTTCGGCAAAATTCCACACATGCGGGCCGTGGATGATGGCGGCGCCAAGCCGGATCGCCTCGATCGGATTTTGTCCGCCGTGGCTCGCGAGCGAGCCTCCCATGAAAACGATCGGCGCGAGGCGGTACATCAGACCGAGTTCGCCCAGAGTATCGGCGATATAGACGCCGATATCCGGCATCGGTTGAGCGCGGCACGACCGCAGCGCGGCTGCGAGACCGGCGGCTTTGGCGTCCTCGGCGATGCTTTCGCCGCGAGTCGGATGGCGCGGCACGATGATGGTCAACAATGCGGGAAATTTTGTGCGTAGCCGGCGGTGGGCGCCGATCACGGCCGCTTCTTCGCCCGAATGGGTCGATGCCGCGACCATGACCGGGCGTTTGCCGATGATGTCTCGCAACCGCCGCAGTACGGCCTCATCGGCAGGCAGCGCCGGGACATCGAGTTTGAGATTGCCGGTCGCGCTCACCCGCGGCGCGCCGAGCTTGGCGTAGCGTTCGGCGTCGCTCGCCGACTGTGCCAAGCAAAGATCGAATCGGTTGAGCAGAGCCGCGATTGCGCCGGGGACCCGCCGCCACCTTTTGAAGGAGCGCTCGGAGAGGCGGCCATTGATGATGATCATTGGGATTTTGCGTTTCGCACAGGAGCAAATCAGGTTGGGCCACAGGTCGGATTCAACGAAGAGCGCGAGGCCCGGCCGCCAATGATCGAGGAAGCGGCGCACGAAGCGCGGTGCGTCGAGCGGAACGAACTGATGCAGCACGCCATTCGGCAGCCGCTGCTCGGCGAGCGCGGCGGAGGTCACGGTTCCCGACGTCACCAGCACGGCGAAGTCCTGCGCGCGCAAGCGCTCGATCAGGGCGAGGGCCGCGAGCATCTCGCCGACGCTTGCGCCATGCACCCAAACCAGGGGACCTTTCGGCCGCGGCATGCTGGCTTGACCGAGCCGTTCCCTCAAGCGCTCGGGATGTTCCTTGCCGCGCTTCTGCCGTCTGATCAGCAGCTGCGATGCAATCGGAGTGCTGAGCGCGGAGCCGAGCTGATACGCGCGTAATGCGAGTGGCAAAGTGTTCGGCACGCTAGGCACCTCCGCCGCCGCCGCCGTCGACGAGCTCGTAAGCGCGCCGCGTCGCCGCATTGAGGCGATCTTCGAGGAGTTGCCGTGCGACTTCGAGTGCGGCGTCGTCTGCATCCTTCGCTACAGAGAGCGGTTCGGCGGCAACGCCGGCGCCGCGTCCGAACGGAAGGTTGATGGTGGTGCGATCCCAATTGTCGAGGACGAGGCGGCGGCTGGTGGCAATCGCGCTCGGATAAATCGGCCGTCCGGAGGCCTGGGCGAGTTTGATGATGCCTAGGCCGGCCACCCGCGCCACCTTCGGCACGTCGGCCGACAGCGCGATGGAATGGCCGTCGGCAAGCGAGTCGAGCATGGCTTGGAAGGCCGCGACGCCGGCTTTGTGCACGAAGCCGCCGCCGTGGTTTCCCGAGCCGCGAATGGTGCCGACGCCAAGCCGCGCCGCCGCGATCGCGTTGATCTCGCCGTCGCGATGCCGCGACACCAGCATATTGACCCGATGTTGGCCTTTCCGCGCGACCGGCGCGAGCAGATGCTGACCGTGCCAAAACGCCAAGATGATCGGCATGTCGGCTTCACCGCGCTCGTAAATATCGTCCGGCTCGAGCGTGAAGCGCGTCGTGGCTCCGACGAGCCGCAGATATTCGGCGGCGCTGATCCCGATCGCCGCTTTAGCCCATCGTTGTCGCGCGATGTGCTGCCATAGCCGCATACATCCCCTCATGTCCGGCATCATGTCCGAACCGCGTGCGCGGTTCGCGATTATCGCAAGGCGAGGCGTTCGTCCCCAAGAAGTCCAACGAGCGCCGCGTGCCTGTCTCGGCCGGCTGCGATAAGCGTCCCGTGCCTGGGCACAGGACGATTATAGGCAATCGCTCCGCCCGCCAGCGGCGTGAGCGCGCCGCCCGCTTCGTGCACCAAAAGATCGGCCGCCGCAAGGTCCCAATCATGGCTGTTGCCGCCGGCAAAAGCGGCATCGCAGGTGCCTTGAGCGACGCGTGCAAGCCGCAGCGCCAGCGAATGCCCCCTGGGTAGCTTGGTGAACGGCGGCAGGATCGAATTTAGGCGCTCCAAAAACTTCTGTGGCCCGGCGATGCAAATTCCTCGCAGAGCCGCTCCGGGAGCCGCCGCTATCGCAACGCCGTTGAGCGTGCTGCCCGCCCCGGCCCGTGCCGCGAAGAACTCGTCAAGCGCGGGTGCATAGAGGCAGGCTGCGATCGGACGGCTCTGTTCGATCAGTGCCGCAGAAATCGCCCAGTCCGGCTGGCCTGCGATATAGGCGCGCGTCCCGTCGATGGGATCGACCACCCAGACGTAGCGCGCGGCCAGGCGTGCGGCATCGTCGGCAGTTTCCTCCGACAGCCAGGCAAAGGCGTTGCCGGTCAGCCGCTCGCGCAGCAAGGCATCGATCGCAATGTCGGCCTCGGAGACCGGCGACGATGATGGACCCTTGGTCCATTGCTTGATCGGTTTGCCGAACATCGACAGGGCCAAGCTGCCAGCATCGCGGACCGCGGCATTGAGCTGCGCGGCAGCGCGCGCAGAAATCTCCGCCGTGCCGTTGGCCTCAATGGCCGGCAACGGTGAGACCCTCCACGCGTACGGTCGGCGCGTTGGTGGCATAGCGGAAGACCAGATCATTGGCCGGTTGAAGACCGGCAAACATCTTGGCGAGGTGTCCGGCTATTGTGACCTCGCTGACCGGATAGGTCGGCGCGCCGTCGACGATCCAAAATCCGGCCGCGCCGCGGCTGTAATCGCCGGTCACCAGGTTGACGCCGGCGCCGATCAGGTCGGTGACATAGAAGCCATCCTTGATATCGGCGATCAACTCGGCAGGCGTCTGCGGGCCAGGTGCCAGATAGAGATTGCTGGGCCCCGGCGACGGCACCGACGACACGCCGCGATGGGCGTGCGCAGTCGTCTGCAGGCTAAGCTCGCGCGCGGTCGCGCAATCAAGGAGCCAGCTTTTGAGCACGCCGTCCTCGATCAGCTTGAGCTCGTGCGTGGCGACCCCTTCCGCGTCGAATGGCCGCGAACGCAGGCCGCGCTTGCGCAATGGATCATCGATCACGGCGATGCCGCGGCGGAACAGTTGCTCGCCGAGCTTGTCGCGGAGGAAACTGGTCTTGCGCGCGATCGCGGCGCCGTTCGCGGCGTTGGCAAGATGACCGATCAGCGATCCGGAAATCCGCGGATCGAATACGACCGGCACGCGCCGCGTCTCAACCTTGCGCGGGTTGAGCCGCTTCACCGCGCGCTCGCCGGCGTTGCGCCCGATCGTTTCGGCGCTGTCCAGATCGGCGGCATGCAATGTCGAGGAGTAATCATAATCCTGCTCCATCGCCGTGCCGCTCCCGGCGATCGCCGACATCGAGATCGAGTGCCGCGAGCCGATTGTTGCGCCGCGGAAACCGTTGCTCGTTACCAGCACCATGCCGCCGATTCCGGACGACGCCGACGCGCCGCCGGATTTGGCAACTCCGGCAACGTCCAGTGCGGCTTGTTCGGCACGGCGCGCGCGTTCCTCGAGCACGGCGACGGACGGCATGTCGGGGTCGAGAAGATCAAGATCGGGAAATGCTCGCGCCAATAACGACGGATCGGCGAGGCCGGCGAACTGGTCGTCCGGTGCCGCGCGCGCCGTAGCGACCGCGCGCTCGGCCAGCCCGTCCAGGCCGTTCGCCTTGACGTCATTGGTCGAAACCGCCGCCTGCTTGCGGCCGACCAGGACGCGAAGCCCGATATCGTCGCTTTCCGAGCGCTGCGATTCCTCCACCGCGCCGTCGCGCAGTTCGACCGCAAGCGACACCGAGCGCACCGCCACGGCATCGGCCTGATCGGCGCCGGCGCGTTTGGCGGCGGCGACCAGCCGTTCGGCAAGATTCAATAATGCGGACTGATCGAGCAGCGATGTCATTGTGGTTGGCAATCGGTTTACGGGGCCGGCGAGCGCAAGACAAGACGCCGTACCGACCGCTTCTAGAGGATAGCGAACGATCCGGTTATCGCGAAGATGTGGGCCAAAGACGCGGGATTCAACCCGTTGCGAACCGGTATTGCCCGCCACCGGACGCGACGCCAGGCCATCGATTGGGAAGCATGTTTTGTCCGCATTTCAGCAACCTCTCGTCAATCATGCGCGCATTTGCGTCCATGCTACCGGACTTTAACCAGGCTTTTTAAGCTGATCGCGACGGCGCGATGGCAGGGTGGCGGCAACCGGGCGGCAACAGCCCGGCGGGAGTTTCGGGGCGTCAAATGGAAGCCGGCAGGCCCGCTGCCGGGTCGAGCCGTACCGGGGCGCATCGTGCAAGCACGACTGCGCACCCGTGGCGGCTCGACCCTTTCTCATTGCCCGCGCGCTTTGCCACCGCCGATGAGGCGGCGGACGAAGGCCTGTGCATTGTCGATCTGCATCGCGAACGGGTGGTGCTGCGCCGCGCGCTGTCCGGCACGCGCATGGCCGTGAATTTGCCGGTCGCCGCCTATCGCGGCGTCGCCATCAGGCTCGATGCCACGACCGAGACGCCGCCCTTTGTCGCGGTCACACTCGAACACGCCGACGCGGCCTTGTCGCTGCCGCTGTTCGCATCGACCGATACCGACGACATTGTCGCCGAATGGCAGATTTGGGGTCGCGTGCTCGACTTGCCGCTGTTGATCGGTGACACCGACGGGACGATGCGCGAGGCGTTCGCGCGCATTGGACGGCTGCGGATCGCCGCGCCGACATGGCGGCGCCGCCGGCGGAGTACGATCGCACGGCGGCGGCCGTCGCGGCTGTTGCGCCGACAGGTATGAGCCGCGGACAAAGACGGTCAAGGACTGCCGTAAAAGCGTCGATAACGCTATGTTATGGCTAATTAACAGGCTTTTGTCTGCCTCTGTCATGGACATTGACTGACAGCCCCAGACGCGAGTAGGTTTCTACCCCGGTGTTACCCGGTGGGGGATTCGATGTCTAGGGGGCTTACGGTTCGGGGCCTGGACGCCATTAAGCCGGGCGAGGATAGGCGAGAAATCCCCGATGCCTACCTACGGGGCCTCTACTTCATAGTACAGCCCACGGGTGCCAGGACATGGGCCGTTCGCTATCGCTTTGGCGGTCGAAGCCGAAAGTACACTATCGGGCCCTATCCCGCCGTTGACCTAGCTGCGGCACGGAAGCTCGGGGCGGCAGCGTTGCGTACCGTCGCCGAGGGGCGCGATCCTTTTGAAGCCAAAAGGCAGCTAATTGCGTCACACGGCGATAGCGTTGCCGCCGTCGTTGCGCAATTTGTCGAGCGTCACTGCGAACGCAAGTATCGCCCCCGGCCGCTTCGTGAAGCCCAGCGATACCTCAACAACTATATCGTGGCGCGGTGGGGTAGCCGCCCGATCAACCAAATCACCCGCCGCGATGTACGCGACATGCTGGAAAGCATCGTCGAAGATTCTCCGGTCGCCGCGAATCGTCTGCACGGCATCACCCGCAAGTTTTTCGGTTGGGCCGTCGAACACGACATCCTCCCGGCATCCCCCGTTAACGGGCTTCGGCCGCTCGCGGTGGAACATGCCCGCGAGCGCATTCTTGATGACCGCGAGCTTGCGGCCGTCTGGCGCGGGGCTGAAAAAATGGGTGGTCCTTTCGGCTGTGTAGTGCAGCTATTGATTCTGACGGGCGCTCGCAAATCCGAGGTTGCGGGTATGCGGTGGGATGAGGTGGGCTTAGGTGCGGCCCTGTGGACGTTACCTGGCACCCGGACTAAAAACGGCCGCTTGCTTGAACTTCCGCTAAGTCACCAAGCGGTATCAATCATTAAGGTGTCACCTCGCATTACCGGCAGTCCGTTTGTGTTTTCCGCAAGCGGGGTGGGCCCGATCAATAATTGGAGCTTTAGTAAGGGGCTCATAGACGAAGCGTCCGGGGTGTCCGGTTGGGTCTTCCACGATCTGCGACGTACATGCGCAAGCGGTATGGCAAAGCTAGGCGTGAGCCTGCCGGTAATCGAGAAAGTGTTGAACCATGTAAGCGGCAGCTTCGCGGGCATTGTGAGCGTTTATCAGAGGCACGATTACGCTAGCGAAAAGCGCGCGGCGTTGCAGCGATGGGCCGATCACGTCACCGCGCTGATGCGATCATGAGCAACAAGAAAAAACATTGGCTTGACGCTATATCGGAGCGGACAGTGCTGTCCGACTACGTCTCCAAATTTGCGAACAAGCAGAAAAGGGATTGGCTTGACGTCGCGACGCCCTCGCCTGCTGGCGCTATTAAGCTATTCGAATTCTTGAAGGGAAGACCCTTTACGGATACAGAGATTCGCGCGGCTATCACAAGTATATTGCTAAGCGACTACGAGTATACCGAGAAAGACGGACGACGGCTTATTGCGGCGCTTTTTAACCCCCAGAAGCTGCCAAAAGAGTTTAACCAACAGCAGACGGTAGTCTTCAAGAAGACCGGTAAGGGACATTCCAACGAGTGGCGCGACTTTAGCCTCGCGATAGTGGTGCAGCACCTGCGCGATGACGGCAAGCCCTACCGGAAGGCAATCGACGAGGTCGCGGATGGCTGGGGCGTCAGCGTAAGGCATATAGAGAGAATTTACGCGAAATATAAGGACTCTTTCTACCGTCAACCCTGGGACACGACACCAGATATCCCATCTGATGTCACGACATCAGATAGCCGATCTCAGACAGTTACATTGAAAAAATAAATCTGGTTCTACTGGCGCGACGTTACCGAAAGGGTCGCGCCATGACAGTTACACAGCGAACATACAGCCACACGCGAGACCTGTGTCGGCGCTATCGGGTTTCACCGCGCACCATCTACAGATGGATTGACGCCGGAATTCTGCCGCAGCCGATCAACATCAATAACCGTCTGTTTTTTGATGACGCCGCGCTCGATGAGAAAGAGCGTGAGCGTATGCGCTCCCATGCGGAAGCGGGAGCGACACGATGACCTGGCAGCAAATCGGCGATGTCGCGCAATCTCTCACGGATCGTCTGTTCCGCTGCGCGCACCCGAATCAGCGAGTCGTTTGGACGAAGTTTTCGAATTACGGCGACCAATATCAAAGGCCGCAGCTACGAAATTTTTGCGATGACTGCGGGTGGCTAGTGGGCAGCGCGTTGAAACGCTCGCTGCCGACCGACGACACCCCAACGCTTAGCCTCGAAGAGGTAACGCGGGCGGAACGACTGCGGAATGAGAGTTTTCGTCAACGCGAAATCGAGAGAGAGGCGCAAAGGGCGGAGTGGCACGCCAACTACGAAGCGTATTTGGAAAGCGAAGAATGGGCGGCGAGGCGAGAGTTAGTCCTCAAGCGGGCCGGCGGTCTCTGTGAGGGCTGCCGACTCCACCCGGCCGTAGAAGTTCATCATCTGAGCTACGAAAACGCGGGTAATGAATTTTTGTGGCAACTCGTCGCCATCTGTCGCGATTGTCACGAGCGCTATCACGGCGTCCATGAGTGACGCCCGCGCCAACCGGATCGACGACGCCGTCGCCAAGGCCGGTGAACTGATCGGCGTGTTGATGACGAAGGGTCCGGTTGGTCCAGGGCAAGCGCGATTGATCGTTGAAGCCGTTGTGCGGGCGGCGGTTCCGAATTTTACGGGTTTCGAGCTACGTGACAGCGCAAGGCGCATCGCGTCAGAGCTTGAGGGGGTTGGGGCAAATGGCAATCGTGCACCTAAGTGATTTACAGGCTGCATTCCGCGCGCAGCAACGATCCAAACGGCGGCATGACTTGCGTCACTATTTGATTGGTCATGGTGATCCGTCAGCTCCTGCATATCAGACGGTAGCGCGCCGCTTATATGCCGATGGATTGATCGACAATCTGGGACTTACCGATGCGTGGTTCTTCACCGCCACCGAGGCCGAACGCGCGACGTTGTCTTCTCAGATCGCCACAGCCCTCCTGAAAGTCTGAAAATGAAAATCACACAAGCGACGTGCGGTAGCGCGCCCATAGTCTTGCTCTACGGCGACCCCGGACGGGGCAAGACCACACTCGCGTGTAAATTTCCC
>DATAYT010000147.1:0-1564 GCA_036272395.1 Xanthobacteraceae bacterium | reverse complement strand
CCAGTAGCGACAAAACTTCCGTGGCGCGTGGCTCTTGGCGCGTCAGGCGCGCTCGATGCGGATGACCTGCGGCCGTCCATAAACAACCCGATCCCGGCGCACCGCGGCAAGGGCTTTGTGGACGGCGTCTTCACTGGTCGCCATAGTGTTGCCGCCTGATATGTCCACGAAATTCGATCTGGGTGCTTGTTTACTTACCACGCGACGATCTCGCGCCAGCTGAATTTTTTGTGCTTACAAGCTCTGATCTGCACACATTGCTAAAGCCCGTACAGGATGCGTGGCTGAAGAAGTGCCAAGAGCAACACGGGGGGTCCTATGCCGGGTGTGTATGGGGTGCGCCGTGGCGAAGTCGTTATTATGTCTACGCCATCGACTACGATCGCGGCGGCGACAGGCCGTTATGTGCACTCGCGACAAGGAGTTCACCATGACCGCACCGGGTTTCTCGAAGTTGATACCGGGGGGCAACGGGCCTGGACCGTGCAATTGACGGAATCGAGCAAACAGTCGGTGCAAAAACCGGCGTCGCCTGGCGGCCCGGTAAGCGGCGCACCTTCGGGTGGATCCGGCGCGCTTCCGCTGCCCGGCGAAACGCCGGCGATCGCGCTGCCGCCGGGTCGCGCCGGCTCCGCGCCGAGCCTTCCGCCCTCGGGAGCACGAACGCAATGAGGCGGCGACGCCGCACCAAGGTCGTTGCCACGCTCGGACCGGCTTCTTCAGATCGCGTCACGATTGAGCGGCTGTTTGCGGCCGGCGCCGACGTCTTCCGCATCAATATGAGCCACACCAATCCCGAGCGCATGCGCGAATTGGTGACGACGATCCGCGCCATCGAAACCGAACATGGCCGGCCGATCGGCGTCCTGGTCGATCTGCAAGGTCCGAAATTGCGCCTCGGCACTTTCAAGGATGGAGCGGCCGATATCGATACCGGTCAGGATTTCACGCTCGATGACGACGCGGCGCCAGGCGACGCCAACCGCGTGCAGCTGCCGCATCCGGAAATATTCGCCGCGATCAAGCCGGACGATACGCTTCTCGTCGACGACGGTAAGCTTCGCCTCAAAGCAACCGAGGTGACACCGCAGCGGATCGCGGCGCGTGTTGAAGTCGGCGGCAAAGTGTCAAACCGCAAGGGCGTCAGCCTGCCGGATACGGTGCTGCCGCTCGCGGCGCTGGCATCGAAAGACATTGCTGACCTCGAAGCCGCTCTCGACGCCGGCGTCGATTGGATCGCGCTGTCGTTCATTCAGCGCCCGGAGGACGTCGCCGAGGCGAAAAAGCTCACCCGCGGTCGCGCCGCGGTGATGGCCAAGATCGAGAAGCCGCAAGCTGTGGCGAGGCTTGGCGACATTCTCGAAATAGCTGACGCGCTCATGGTCGCGCGCGGCGACTTGGGTGTGGAAATGCCACTGGAACGGGTTCCCGGCGTGCAGAAAGAGATGACGCGCGCGTGCCGCCGCGCCGGCAAGCCGATCGTGGTCGCCACCCAGATGCTGGAATCGATGATCTCCAGCCCGGTGCCGACGCGCGCCGAGGTCTCCGACGTCGCCACCGCCAT
>DATAYT010000146.1:0-18854 GCA_036272395.1 Xanthobacteraceae bacterium | reverse complement strand
CATCCTGGCGCTGAAAAATATTTCGCCGCAGACCGTGCCGATGCAGGAATATCTCACGCAACGCAGTCACTATGCGCAAGGCATGGGCGGCTTGCCGATCGTCGGCGATCCGGATCACGTCGCGGCGCAGATCGCCGATCTAAGCAAAGCCGGTCTGACCGGTATTGCCATCTCGCTCGTCAATTACCTGGACGAGCTGCCGTATTTCATTGACGAAGTGATTGGTCGGCTCGAGCGTATCGGCTTAAGGAGCAAGGTGGCGAGTTGAGCGCGCTGTTCCCATGCGCCGTTGGCGCGTCGGCCGATCTGCTGTTGTTGGACTGGAATACGTTGAACGATGATCGCTTGCGAGATGATCTGGACGCAATCGATCTTCTGCTCTCTAGAGGAGCCGCTCGCCATATAGCTTGTCTCGTCGTGGGTGGGCGCGTGGTTGTCCGCGATGGCCGCACCGTCGGTATCAACTGTGACGACATGCGGCAGGAATTACTGGCGAGGTTGCGGAAGGACTCTTGCGCTGACGATTTGGGACCCGCGGCGATAGCTCCCCTCCAACAAGCAGTTGGGAAGCATTTTGAACCGGCATGTGTTCAATGTTGAGGCGCGACCAACATGAGATCATCTGCAACCCGAGCAAATCAAACGCCTAACTGGGGGAAACGGGATGATGGGGAAATCGGCGTCTTTCTTCCGATTGCGAGGAACGGCTACCTCAAATCCCCAGCAAGTCCTCAATATAGCCCGACCTACGATCTCAACCGGGACGTCGCGATCGCGGCTGAGCGATGTGGCTTTGATTTCGCGCTCGCTATGATCAAGCTGCGCGGCTGTGGCGGAGTGACCAGGCATTGGGACGAGTGCCTGGAAGCATTCACCTTGACGGCCGCCTTGGCGGCCGTCACCAAGCGCATCCGGTTTTTTCCGTCGGTTGCGGTTTTGACGATGCCGCCGCCGTTTGCGGCCCGCATGGTCGCGACGATCGACTCGGTGGCGCCGGGACGATGCGGCATCAACATTGTTTCGGGTTGGCAAAAGGCGGAATACGAGCAGATGGGAATTTGGCCGGGCGAGGACCACTTTCGGCGGCGCTACCAATATTGCGCGGAGTATACGCAGATTTTGCAGGAGCTTTGGGAGATCGGGAAAAGCGACTTCAAAGCCATTCTTTCAAATGGACGACTGCCGCCTCGAACCATTGCCGTCCGAAAAAATTGAGATTGTCTGCGCCGGCCAGAGCGAGTCGGGGATGAAATTTGCCGCTAAAGACGGAGACTATTACTTTATCAGCGGGAGTTGCATTAACGAGCCGCACAAGGTCGCGCCCTCGATTGCCCGCCTCGTTGCCGAAGCCAAGGCCGCTGGACGCGATTGCGGGGCATTGGTGCTTTCGCTGGTGATTGCCGAGGAGACGGCAGATGCCGCCTTCGCCAAGTGGGACCGCTACAAAGCTGGCACCGACCTGGAGGCGCTTGCCCGCCGCGCTTCGCAAGCAGGCGCAGATACGAGCGCCGGCGCGGACTCGAACATCAACCGTTTCAAAGCGGAAGGCGCAACACTTCCAGCAAATATGGTGTCGTTCATCGGCGCCCACGCTGACATGGCCCAAATCGACGGGGTCCACGGCGTCATGCTGGTCTTCGATGATTACATCGAAGGCATCGAGAAATTCGGAAAATTCATTCAGCCGCTCATGAAAAGCAGGGCAGGGATCGCTAAGGCAGTAGCGTAAAGGAGGAGGCTGGCCTGCGTCGAGATTTCACGAGCCGCGGCGAGATCGATCAGCGCCAGCTCACGATCGGGGTGCCACGCTTCTTGTTGTAGCGGTGGATCGTCACGCGCTCCCAGACGCCGTTGATGTGATAGGGATCGCTGCGGGTAAACGCATCAACCGCAGCGCGATCGGCGGCGTCGATGACGAAAATGCTGCCGACCGGCGTTTCGCCGTCGTCAGCTACCAGTGTGCCCGCAGTTACCACGTCGACCGCATGCGCCTCGGTACGGTCGAGATGGATGCGATGGTCGCGATAATGCTTGGCGCGGGTCGGCAGAATGTCTTTCTTGTCGAGCGCGTGGACGACGAACAGCATGCGCTATTGTACCGCAAAAATTGGTTGGCTTGGATGGACAATCCCCGCCCGTCCCCGCGAAAGCGGGGACCCAGGGGCGTCGTGACAGTTTCTCTGGATTCCCGCTGCCGCGGGAATAAGCGGGAGTTTCGATGCGCGCCTAATTCCGCCGGTGTGAGATCACATAGGATTCGTCGAAGAACCACAGCCCACCGCGCTCGCGCAGCACCGAGCGCGTGGCGTCGATGTAGCGGTTGCCGACGTCCGCCAAACGGTCGTCCTCAACCTGCGCCACGTAGATCGCGGCGTTCCAAGCGGCGAACAGCGTCGAGGTGCCGATCGAGTCGGAAATTTCCGACGGCAGCGTGTGCATCACGTAGCGAAACAGCGCGCGATTGTCGGCGTAGGCGTTGAAGTTGAGGTCGCGCCCGGCCGGGCCCAGTTCGTGCTTCACCCCTTTGAGGATCTGGTGCCGATCGTGGATGAACGGATGATCGTCGGGCCAGACCCTTTGGATGATCTCCATCCCCGGATCGTGACCGTGGGAGTGAATGGCGACGAGCCGTCCGCCAGGACCGAGCGCCCGCGCGAGCGGCGCGATCACGCGTTTGGCCTTGAATTCGAGCGGCGCGCGCGCTCGGTACGGTTGCGAAGCGATCACCAGGTCGTAATTGGCCTGCGTGCCGCCCGGCCGCGGAATGATCGGGTCGAGCAGGAAACGATGGTCTTCGCGATAGAGCACGAGGACGACCGGCCGCTCATAGATCGGATTGCCGGTGCGCGCGCTCACCGTCGCTTTCCAATTCTCACCCAAGAACGACTCAAGGCTGATGATCTGCTTCTCGAACTGGTGCGCCGAATTGCCGAGCAGCGGCAGTTCGTGCCAAACCAGGCTCGACGCCGCATTGATCGATTTGACCGCGAGCCACGGCGCGTCGGCATAAGCGAGATTGGTCAGCACCAGCACGGTCGCCGGATGTTCGAAGAACCGGTCCGACATCTTTTGCAGCGTGAGCCGGACGTCTTCGAGGCTGATTTCCTTGCCGATCATGTAGAACGGCATGTGCGGAAAGCGGTCGTGCATGGCGCGCATGACCCGCACCAGTACGGTGCCGTCGCCGACGCCGGCGTCGAACACCCGCACCGCCGGCGGTCGCGGATGGATGTGAGCGAGCTCTTCCGAGACGCGGTGCGCGACTTCCCATTTTTCGCTGCACGTGTTGACGAACAGCAGATATTTCTGACGGTTGTCGAAGAAGCGGAAATTGCGTTGCGGGTCGCCGGCCTTGCTTGGCGCCGGCGGCGGAGAGGGCGAGCCAGCGCGGCTCTCGCGCGTGCGCTCGATGATCGCCGGCCGGCCGGTCTGCGCGGGGTGCGCCGCCATGAAACCGTGAATGCGGTCGAGCGTGTCGGTGGTGATGCGGCCGCCGTTGCGCAGCCGCGCCGTCAGTTTGCCGTCATTGACGGCACGCCGGCCAAACGTCGATTCCGCAAGGCCGGTGCGCCGGCAGTAATCGGAAATTTCCTGGAGCAGCTGCTGTGCGTTCATTGCCCGTCACCGGCGGAAAGCGCCGGTCCTCGGAAGCCTCCCCAGCCGCGCCCTGTCGTTGGAATTGTCATTGGCGCGGCAACGCCGTAGCGAACCAAGTTGGTGGGCTGCGGTCAACCACAATTCTGCCCACTCCAGTAGTGGGCAGGATAGTGGGCAAAGATGAGGACGGGGCGCAAAGCCAGCCTCAGTGAGCCCGCTGGCTCACTTGCAAATGGGGCGTCATAAGCGGACGAGCGGGGCGAGGAATCGCCCTCGTAAAACGGAGTTACTCATGCGCCTCGATGGCAAGGGTGCGCTTGTGACCGGCGCCGGGTCGGGCATCGGTCGATGCATTGCCGAGACTTACGCGCGCGAGGGTGCCCGCGTCGTGCTCGCCGATATCAACGGCGATGCCGCCAAGTCCGCCGCCCGCACGATCGGCAATAGCGCGATCGCGCTACGCTGCGACGTGAGCAAAAAAGCGGATATCGACGGCGTGGTTGAGGAGACGCTGGCGGCGTTTGGCGTCCTCGATATTCTCGTCAACAATGCCGGAGCGACGCACGTCAACAAGCCGGTGCTGGAGATAAGCGAGGCGGAATACGACCGAATTTTTGCCGTCAATGTGAAGGGGATTTTTCTCGCGTGTCAGGCGGTTATCCCGGCGCTCCGGAAGCAGGGTGGGGGCGTCATCATCAATATCGGATCGACCGCCGGATTGCGTCCGCGGCCCGGGCTCTCGGCCTATAACGCCACCAAAGGTGCCGTCCACGTCTTGACGAAGTCGCTCGCCGTCGAACTCGCGCCTGACGGCATCCGCGTCTGCGCCATCGCCCCGGTCGCCACCGAAACGCCGCTGCTGCCGTCCTTTCTCGGTTCGGCGCCGGGAATGCGGGACAAATTCGTGGCCACGATTCCCATGGGCCGCCTTGCCTTGCCGCAGGACATCGCTGATGCGGCTTTATTCCTGGCCTCGGCCGAGGCCAAATTCCTCACCGGCAATATCATGGAGGTCGATGGTGGCCGCGGCGTATAGGCTGGCATTCCTGCTTGGCCGGTCTTGGTGTATCGTCCGCCGGGCAGGACGATGTGGACGGCATGTGGGGTCGTAAACCGAAAGACGCCGCGGCGGCAGACGCACAATCGCCTTCGCAGTTAAAGGAGGCGATCCATCAAGCGCGGGTCGAAGCGGCCGAACGCACCAATGTCATCATCGATCTGTGCGATGCCGAATTGGCGCGGCTCGAGCTTCTTAATGAAACGCTCAATCCGCTGTTTGCGGAAGTATCGCCGGAAGTCGATCTGTTCGATCGCGGCATCAGCCGCGGCGAGACACCACGCTTGTGGATCGATGCGCTTGCCCATGTCGCGATGGGCCGCGACAAGCGACTTTATCGTTTTCTGCATGACAGCCGAATGGGACGCCGCGTGCTGGCGGAATCCTATGAAATCCCAGACGTCGTGCAGGCGGTTACAACCTATGTTGCACGCCGGCTGGTCGAGCGGCAGCGGGCGCTCGAGGCCGATCCTGATCTGCTGGCGCGCGTGTCAAACAAGATGGCGCGGCATTACCGATGGCGCCGGCGCCGGCGAACGCTGGCAATCTTGACGCTTGGATTTCTCGCGGGCGTGGCGACGCTGTTCGTACTCGCGGCCGTTTTGTCGCCTGGCTGATCGTTTCTGCTCTCAATAGATTCGGAAACGGGCGCATTCGCCTATCGCGCCGTCGCTGCTGCGCTGGTACGAAACAGTCTCGCACCGCCAGCTGCCGGGCGAGCCCTCGATTCGGAATATGTTGTAACCGGCCGGATCTTCGTTTGCATATTTCGCCGGCGCGGAAGCCGAGGGTACGCCAACGGCCGGAATTTTTCTGCTGCCGGCGCCTTCGAGCCAGACGAGCGACCGCCGGTGATCGTGGCCGTGCAGCAAAAGCTCGGCGCCCTTTGCGCCCAGAACCCGGCGTAAATCCGGACCGTCGATGAGGCGCCGGAAAAAACGCCGCGCCGGACTAAGTGGCGGGTGATGGATCAGGACGATACGGAAACTACCGCCCGTTTGTTCGAGCGCTTCGGCGAGCCGCGCGAGCTGCCTTTCGCCAAGCCGTCCGGTTGCCATGAATGGACCCGTCGCCACAGCGGTCGAAAGCGCGATCAACGCCACGTCGGCACGGCGGCGTACGAATGGAAAGCGCTCGACGCCGTCATCGCCGCGCATGTAATCGCCCCAAAATTTTTCCGGCAATTCCTCCGCATCTCGAACATAAGCGTCGTGATTGCCGGGAATCACGGTGACGTCCGTGGGCCGCCCGATGGACTCCAGCCATCGTCTGGCCCAGGCATATTCGCCAGGCAGCGAAAAATTGGTGAGATCGCCGGTGACGGCGATGTGTTCGGCGGATCGCGCCAGTAAATCGCGCGTGATCGCCGCCAGCACGTCGGGGCGATGGATGTATTTTCGCTTACGCTGCCAGTTGATGTAGCCCAGCCCGCGCTTGCTCGCGAGCTCGGACGCCTTCGGCGTCAGCGCCAGATGCAGGTCCGACAGATGCGCAAGTGTGAACATCGGGGCGCCTCAGCGGCGATAATCGGCGCCCGCGATCGCCGACGGGGGATAATAAATCACGAGCTGCCGATGAGGATACCGATCGCGAATACCAGCACGCCCCCCACGACGACCTGGAACACCGCCTGTAGGAAGGGCGTGTCCATGTAGTGCGTCCTGATCCAGGCGATGACAGCGAGCTCGATTGCGACGACCGCGCAAGCGAGCGACGTCGCGACGTAGAAATTCGGAATGAGGTAAGGCAGCGCATGGCCGAGGCCGCCAATCGCCGTCATTGCCCCGGTAACACCGCCGCGGACCACCGGCGCACCGCGTCCCGTGAGCGAGCCGTCGTCGGACAATGCTTCGGCAAAGGCCATCGAGATGCCAGCGCCGAGTGCGGCGGCAAGTCCGACCAGAAATGTCGACCAAGTGTTGCGGGTAGCAAACGCGGCGGCGAATAAAGGCGCCAGCGTCGAAACCGACCCATCCATGAGTCCGGCGAGCCCCGGCTGGACGTATTGCAGCACGAACATTCGCCGCGCGGTGCTGTCTTCCGCTTCGCGCGCACGCGGCGTGATCTTTTCGCCGAGCTCATGCGCAAGGGATTCGTGTTTGTCCTCCGCGGCGGCGAGTTGGCGCAACAAGTGGCGGACGGTATCGTCGTGGGCACTATCGGCGGCGCGCCGGTAGAACCGCGCGGTCTCATATTCCATTTCCTCGGCGAATTTACGCGTTGCATCGATGCTCAGCGTCCGGTTCAGCCAAATCGGCCGCCGCGCTACAAATCCCTTGACGTCTTGGCGCCGGATCAGAGGCAGGAAGTCACCGAACTTCTTACGATGCAAGTCGAGCAGTATGTCGCGATGGTTCATCTCCTCGAGCGCCATTTTGTCGTACATTTCCGCAGTCTCGGGATACGCATTGCGTAGCCGGTCGGCGAATGAGCGGTAAATCCGGTTGTCCTCGTCTTCGTTAGAAATGGCGAGCGCAAGGATTTCCTGCTCATTGAGATCGGCGAACCGTTTCAAGAAATTTCCCCGTGGAGCTAATGTGTTTTGGGCGATGAAGACGGGTTATTTTAGAGCCATTCTAATTGGAGAGGCCAGCCCGGATCGCAAGCGGATCGCAGGATGCCATTGAGCGCTGTTCGTCGCCGCTTGGAGCCGCTTATTCGCGTGCTTTTCCACGCTTATTGGCGATTCTCGCGCGGCCTCACGATCGGCGTCCGCGGCCTGGTTTTGGACGGCGAAGGGCGCGTGTTCTTGGTCAAGCACTCCTATGTCGCCGGGTGGCATCTGCCAGGCGGCGGGGTGGAGAAGGGAGAGACGCTACTTGCAGCGCTTGCGCGCGAGTTGCGCGAGGAAGGCAATATCGAATTGAACGACACACCGGTGCTCCATGCAATGTATTTCAACCGGCGGATTTCATCGCGCGACCATGTCGCGCTTTATGTGGTGCGATCGTTCCGGCAGACGGCGCCGCCCAAACCAAATCACGAAATCATAGCGCACGGGTTTTTCGCGATGCGGGACTTGCCCGCCGCCACGTCACCCGCGACGCGGGAGCGTATTGCCGAGGTCGTCACCGGCCGCACCGTTTCCGAAACCTGGTGATCCGCCAACGGCCAGCGTTGCCGTTTACCCTTTCATCTCACCCGAAACGCTTGCGGTCGTGCGGAGCGGTAAAGTCGATTGATGGCCCGATCGGCACGATGCCGGTCGGGTTCACTTGGCGCTGGCTGCCGTAGTAATGGCGCTTGATATGATCGATGCTCACAGTCTCGGCGATTCCCGGCATCTGGTAGAGATCGCGCGTGTAATTCCACAAATTGGGATAGTCGGCGATGCGTCGCAGGTTGCACTTGAAGTGGCTGAAGTACACCGTGTCGAACCGCACCAGCGTGGTGAACAGCCGCCAGTCCGCCTCGGTGATTTGGCCGGTCACCAAATAGCGCTGCTGCGATAGCCGTTTCTCGAGTTTGTCGAGAGTCTCGAAAATGGCGTGGGCGGCTTCCTCGTAAGCGTCCTGGGTTGTCGCGAAACCGGCGCGATAAACGCCATTGTTGATGTTTGGATAAACGAGATCGTTGACGGCATCGATCTCGTGCCGCAGCGCGGCCGGATAATAATCGGCACGCGCCTCGGTGAGGGCGTCGAACGCCGAGTTGAGCATGCGGATGATCTCGGATGATTCATTGTTGACGATCGTTCGCCGCCTCTTGTCCCACAGCACCGGGACCGAAACTCGGCCAGTATAGTGCTGGTCAGCCAACAAGTAGATTTCGGCAAGCGTCGCTTTGCCGTTCTCCGTGTCCTGTGTGCCGCCGCGCGCAGTGCCGAATTCCCACCCGGTCTTGCCGTAGAGCGGTTCAGTGATTGAGGCCGAAATGACCGGTTCAAGCTTCTTTAGGGCACGGAAGATCAGCGTGCGGTGGGCCCATGGGCAGGCGAGCGAGACGTAGAGGTGATAGCGTCCGGGCTCGGCGGCAAAGCCGTCTTGGCCCGATGGGCCGGGACTGCCGTCCGGCGTGACGAAACTACGAAAAGCCGACGCCGGCCTGATAAAGCGGCCTTCTTTGGTGCGGGAAATATCTTCTTGCCAGGCGCCGTTTACGAGTAAGCCCATCGGTCTCTCCAATCCCTAAGCATCCAATGTAATGATTATCGATGGTCGCGATAGTGCATCGCGCCGGATCATAACTGGACGTCAGCGAAACGGGATGCTAGGCGGCGGCGCGATGAATGACATTTCGGTGAGCATCCAGCCCGAGGCGCCGGACGATGCGGTCGCGATCGAGCGTCTGCACGAACGCACGTTCGGTCCAGGGCGTTACGCCAAAACGGCATACCGGTTGCGCGAGCAGGTTGAGCACATCCGCGAACTCTCGTTTACGGCCCGCATCGGGACGTTACTGATCGGCTCGGTCTGGCTTTCGCCCATTCGCATCGGTGAGGCTAAGGCGCTGTTGCTTGGCCCGGTAACCGTTGAGCCGGCGTTTCGCGATCGCGGCGTGGGACAAGCCTTGATCGAACGCGCGCTCAAGGACGCGAAGGACAAGGGCCATCGCCTCGTCATCCTGGTCGGCGACGAAGCGTATTACGAGAAATGCGGCTTCAAGCGCATTCCGCGTGGGCGCGCGATCATGCCTGGTCCGGTCGATCCCGCGCGGCTGTTGCTTGCGGAACTGAAGGACGGCGCCTTTGAAGGCGTATCCGGCCCGATACGGCCGGATTAAGCCGCCAAAGCATGATCCCGAAAAGTGGACACCGGTTTTCGGAAAAGATCATGCTCAAGCAACAAGCTAAAGCGAAATGCCGGATCGGTTAAGGTTATTTCGCTTTAGCGCCCCTCGCGCACCCAGGTCCCGGCGATGCTTCCGAGCAATAAAAGCAAGCCGAGCAGCCCGGCAAAGACCGGCAGTACGCCGACGCCGCGGACCACGCTGGCATCGCTCATCTTAAGCCCGAGCCAGTCGTCGCCCTTGTAGGTATCGGCCGAGCGGACCGCGACGATGCGCGGCACGTTCAATCCGCCGCCGTCCTCGAGACGCCGCGCGTCGGCGCCTGTGGCGTTGGCCAGCGGCGCCAGCACCTGCGTGGTGGAGGTCACTTCGGCATATTCGCGTGGATTTGCCGGTCCGACATTGATTAGAGCGTTGAGCTTGCCATCCGTGGCGCGCCAAAGGCCGAGTTCATTGGCGCTGACGGTTGATTCCCAAACGCCCGGGTTCTTCGCATCGAGTTTGAGGGTGCGCGCTGCGCCCGAAGGCGAAGTCAGCGTCACGTCCGCGACCTGATCGGCCATCGTCTGGCGGCGCACGAGAAGGTCGTGACCGCTGACTGTCAACCGCAGCGCTTCCTCCTCCAGGTCGGGCTCTTTCATGAGCCAATGCGACAGACGGCGCAGCAGGTCGAGATGCGGCCCACCGCCTTCAAAGCCGCGGGCCCATAGCCAGATGTGATCCGAGAGCAGAAGCGCGACGCGACCCTCGCCTTCGTGCGAGAGGACGAGCAACGGTTTTGCATCCGGCCCCTGCATGATCGTGGTACCGGTCGCGCTGCGAGTGTCGACGACGCGAAACCATTCGCTCCAGTGCGGCGACTTGCCTTCGGAGCCTTCAAGACCGCGGGTGACGGGATGGCGCCGGCCGAGCTCGGTGAGCTCCGGGCGGAATGCTTGATTTGTGACGTTGCCGCTGGGTTCGGCCGGCAGGATCGCATCGAGCGGCGTGCGCCAGATGCTGGTTGAGCTTGCATAATCCGGACCGGCGGCCACCAGCACGGCGCCACCGTCACGCACGTAGCGGGTGATGTTGTCGAAATAGATGATCGGCAGTACGCCTTGACGCGCGTACCGGTCGAAAATGATCAGCTGAAAATCATCGATCTTTTGCTGGAACAGCTCGCGCGTGGGGAATGCGATCAGCGACAGCTCGTTGATGGGCGTGCCGTCCTGTTTTTCCGGCGGCCGCAAAATCGTGAAGTGGACCAGGTCGACCGATGGGTCGGATTTGAGAAGATTGCGCCAGGTACGCTCGCCGGCGTGAGGCTCGCCCGATACGAGGAGAACGCGCAGCTTGTCGCGCACACCGTCGATGCTCACAACGACGCGGTTGTTGACCTGAGTGAGTTCGCCGGCAAGCGGCGATGCCTCGATCTCGACGATATTCTGCCCGCCGTGAGGAATTGGCACGGTGACGCTCTGCGCAGTCCCGATCGGAACATTACGTGTTTCGATGACGTCGCCGTCGCGCCGAACGGTTACCTGCGCGGTGCTTTCGTGTGCGCCCTGGTCCTCGACGCGATATGTGATCGTCTGCGGCTGACCGACAATACCGAAGCGCGGCGCCGCGATCAGGGCGATGCGGCGGTCGCGTTCGTCCGCATGACCGGTGATGAGGGCGTGCACGGGCGCGGAAAAACCCAGTGCGCCAGCATCAGCCGGCACATCATGCACGCGGCCATCGGTGATCATGATGACGCCGGCAAAACGATCGGACGGGACATCGGCCAGCGTCGAGTTAAGCGCGGTGAACAAACGCGTGCCGTCGGTCTCGCCGTCGGCTTCTCCGGCCTCGATAACGCGCACCTCCAATCCCGGAATTCGATGCAGCGCGTCGAGGATCTTCGCGCGGGCCGCCTCGGTCTGCGCCATGCGATCGCCGAAGTTCTGGCTCGGGCTCTTGTCGACAACGACGACCGCAATTGAAGTCAGCGGATCGCGGTCCTCGCGCGTGAACGAAGGATTGGCGAGCGCAAGCGCGATCAATGCCAAGGCAAGAGTTCGCACCGCAGCCCCGCGGCTGCGCGATGCAAATAGAACCAGCGCGAACAGGACCGCCGCCGCGATCACCGCCCACAGGATTTGCGCGGCGACCAGAGGAGCGAACGCAATACCGATGTTCAAAAGCTCTCTCCCGGTCCGACGTCTATTGGCCTAAGCGCTCAAGCAGCGCCGGCACATGCACCTGATCGGCTTTGTAATTGCCGGTGAGCGTGTACATGACGATATTCACGCCGGCGCGGAACGCGAGCTCACGCTGGCGAGGTTGCCCGTCGACCATCGGTAGCATCGGCTGGCCGTCCGGCCGCGTCGCCCAGGCGCCGGCAAAATCGTTCGACGTTATAATGATTGACGAGACGCCGTCGCCGCCGCGGGCAGGGCGGCCCGAGGCTTCCTGCTCGCTTTCCGACGGCAGTGCCTCGACCCAGAGCTGGCCGCCGTCGAACCGGCCCGGAAAATCGCGCAGCAGATAAAAGGTCTTGGTCAAAACGTGATCGCGCGGGACCGGCTCGAGCTCGGGAATGTCGAGCGATGAAAGAATCTTCCGCAGTTCGAGCATCCCCGGGCTGCGGGTTTCGCCGCCTTGGCCGGCCGGTGCGATGACGGCGTCGCGGGTGTCGAACAGTACAGTGCCGCCGTCTTTCATGTAGGCATCGATGCGCTTGAGCGCGGCGTCGGAGGGCCGCGGCGCGCCGGGCACGATTGGCCAATAGATCAGCGGATAAAACACCAGCTCGTCGCGGGCGATGTCGAGCCCGACCGGATCGCCGGGCTCAAGCGCGGTGCGCTGCGCCAGAAATAACGTGAGCCCGGAAAGCCCGGCCTTGCTGATGGAATCGACCTCGGCATTTCCGGTAATGACGTAGGCAAGTTTGGTTTCAAGCGCTGACTGCGGCACATCCGTCGGCGATTGCTGCGCATAGGCGCTTACGCATGTCAGCGTCAAAGCCGCGATCACGACAATGGATGCCGAGGCGGCGGGCAAACGGCGCGGGATGAGGCGCTGTATGCCGCCGCCCAGGAACAGGACAATAATCGAGTCGAGCAGCAGCAAGGCGATAGCCGCAAGCAGGACTGGTCCGCGCAAGTCCTGCGGCTCGCTGATGCGGTAAACCTCACGACTGGCATTGACGAGCGGCGAAAAATCAAGCGCGGCGAGGCGATCGCCGCCCGCCAAAGTGTTGACGGCCAGAAGGCTCTCGGGCGGTCCGTAAAATCCCGGCGGATGATCGTGCGTGGCGCCACCGGCAAAATCTTCCGGCACCGGCCGTGCGGTCGGCGGCGGCGCCACGAAGCTGCCGAAGCCATCCAGGATGTGACTTGGCGCGGCGACGGCGCGCGCATTCTTGCTTGCTGCCGCCGCGCCCTCGGCTGTCATGGTCGTGACGGACAGCGCGACGATGCGCTTAAGCATATCGACAAAGGCGCCGGACAGCGGCAGGTCAGACCAGCGTGTATCGCCGGTGACATGAAACAGTATGATGAGACCTTTGCCGCGGTGCGCCGCGGTGACCAAAGGCGTACCGTCGGCGAGTGTCGCCCAAGTGTTATCGCCGAGCGTCGCATCCGGTTCGGCGAGCACTTGGCGGGTGACGGTGACGTCATCGGGCACCGGCAGGCCGCCGAATGGACTGTCGCGCGAGAACGCCGCCAGCGGTTGTGGTTTGTCCCAGCTCAGGCTGCCGCCAAGAATACGGCCGCCGCGACGCAGCCTGACCGGCACGAGGTCGTCCTCGGACGCGGCAAGCCGCGGACCCGCGAACCGCACGAAAACGCCGCCGTCTTCAACCCAGCGGGCAAGACGGTCATGCGCGTCGCCGACATTGCCGACGTCGGTGAGGATCAGCATCGGCAGATTTTGGTCAAGGAAGTGCGACACGGCATCGGCCGGCGATTCCCCTTGCGCGAGGCGCACGTCGGCGAACGGCTCGAGTGCGCGCTGCAAATAATAGCTCGACGACAACAGCGGCTCGGCGACGTCGGCGTTTGCGCCCGAGACGATGCCGACGGTGCGGCGGCGCGACCGCTTGTCCAAAAGCTGGACCGCGCCCGCCGACCGCTCGCCGGCAATTTCAAGTCGCGTAATTTCATTGCGCAATTCGACCGGCAGTTCGAAACGCGCCTCGGTTTCCCGATCGGCCGGCCTGAAAGTAAATTGTGCTTCGCCGAGCGGCAGTCCCTTTAAATCGAGCGCCCGCACCGTGCCGGTGTCGGGTGCACCGGGCGTCGCGCGCAGGACCTTCACAGCCAAGGCGCCGGCGGCATTGTCGGCTTCGTTGAGTGCGCGCGGCTGCGGGATTCCACCGGTGACGATCGTGAGCGGATGATGACCGACTGTTTGTTCCAGGTTGGCGACAAAGGTCGCTCCGTTGCCGAGATCTATTCCATCAGAAAGCCAGACCAGTTCGATCTCGGGATCGGTCGAGAGGAAGCGTGACAGCGATGGCAGGGTCTCGGCGCGGTCGACGCGATAGGGGACCGGCTTGATTTGCTGCAACCGGACCCGCGCCGAGTCGGCGGTTTCGAGCGAAATGTCACGCGCGCCCTGGGATAGCGGCAGCAGCGCCACGGCGCGCCGGTCGTCCGCCGCGCGCATAACGATGTCATCGGCGGTGCGCAGCCGCACCTCCCACGTGCTCGCCGCCGTCCAACCGTCGTCGAACAGGATTGCAAGCGGCGCGCGGGTCTTGGTCGCCGTCACCGGCGGATGCCAAAGCGGACCGGCGGCCGCGATGATGATCGTCGCCGCGAGTGCAAGCCGTAACAGCGTGAGCCACCATGGGGTGCGGGCCGGCGTTTCTTCCCTCGGCACGATTGCGAAGAGAAGCCTGGTCGGGGGAAAGTCGATGCGCCGCGGGCGTGGCGGGATCAAGCGCAATAACCACCATAGCGCCGGCAAGGTGATTAGCCCGGTCAGCACCAGCGGTTCGGTAAAGCCAAGCGAAAGCGCGCTGATCATGCCGATACCGCCGATCGTGGGGACGCTTGCGGTTGCATCCGTTCGTAACCTGCGCCGGCACCGATGCGGGCGTGTAAAGCCAGCAGAAGCTCGGCCGCCGGTCGGTCGGTTCGGTGGATGCTGAAGCTCCAGCCGAGCCGGTCGGCCTCGCTGCGAATTGCGGCGCGGTGCTGCGCGATCTGGGCGACGTAATCGGCGCGCCAGTTCTCGGCGCGTCCCGCGGTGATGCGTCTGCCGTCTTCCGGCTCGATGAATTCGATCCGGCCCCAATAGGGAAATGTCTCCTCCGCCGGATCGACGATCTGCACAATATGTCCCTGGGTACCACCGCTGGAGAGCTGCGCGATGATCCGCCGCACGTCGGCAATGTCGCTCCAGAGGTCGGAGAGCAAAACCACCTCGGCGAGCGGAGAGGGCGCAAAATCCGGCGGCAGGCTCGTACGCTCGTCGCGATCCACCACAATGGCCTGGGCGATCCGCTCGATGATGTTGCGGCTGCCGGTCGGACGCATCAAGCCTGGAATTCCGACGCGCTCGCCGCCTTCGACCAGGACCTCGGCAAGGGCAAGCGCGATAACGAGTGTCCGATAAAGTTTGCTGTCGCGCGCGAGCGACGAGGCAAAATACATTGAGGGCGAACGATCGGGCCAGATCCAAACCGTATGCGCCGCTTCCCATTCCTGTTCGCGCACATAAAGATGATCGTCGCGCGCCGACCGACGCCAATCGACTCGTGAGGCCGGCTCGCCGGAAACAAAGCGGCGGTACTGCCAGAAATTCTCACCCGGTCCAGCGCGGCGGCGTCCGTGCAAGCCGTGGATCACGGTGGCCGCCACGCGACGCGCTTCGAGAATAAGCCGCGGCATGCTGGCTGCGAGCGTACGGCCTTCGCCGGACGCGCGGGCGACCGCCGCACCGTCCGGGTATATGCGCTGTGGTGTGCGCGAATGTGGAGACGAGGTCTCCGTTGCCATCGGCCTATCCGATCCGCGCCTTTAATCGTCCGATCACGGCTTCGATCGTTTCGCCTTCGGCGCGCGCCGTGAAGGTGAGCGCCATCCTGTGCTTAAGGATGGGCTCGGCGAGTTCGATGACGTCGTCGATGGAGGGCGCCAGCCGGGCGTCGAGCAACGCGCGGGCGCGCACCGCGAGCATCAGCGCCTGGCTCGCGCGCGGGCTTGGGCCCCAAGCAATGAGTTTGGCGTCACCACTGCCATCGGCGCCCGGACGTGCGGATCGCACCAGCGCCAGAATCGCCTCGACGACGGAATCGCCGACCGGAAGCCTGCGCACCAAGCGCTGCGCCGCCATCAGGTCCTCGGCCGTCATGGCCGGCTTTGGCCGGGTTTCCTCGGAGCCGGTTGTTTCGAACAGGATCCTCCGCTCGGCTTCGCGGTCGGGATAGCCGACGCCAATTTCCATCAGGAAGCGATCGAGCTGCGCTTCCGGAAGCGGGTACGTGCCTTCCTGCTCGAGAGGGTTCTGCGTGGCGAGGACATGAAATGGCTTGGGCAGATCGTGTCTGGTACCCGCGACCGTCACGTGCTGTTCCTGCATCGCCTGTAGCAGCGCCGACTGGGTGCGCGGGCTGGCGCGGTTGATTTCGTCGGCCATGAGTAGTTGCGCAAAGACCGGGCCGGAGATGAAACGAAAGCTGCGTTTGCCGGTTTGGCTCTCCTCCAGGACTTCGGTGCCAAGAATGTCCGAGGGCATGAGGTCGGGCGTGAACTGAATTCGCCGCGCGTCGAGACCGAGCACGGTGCCCATTGTGTCGACGAGCTTGGTCTTCGCCAAACCGGGCACGCCAAGCAGAAGGGCGTGGCCGCCGGACAAGATGGTAACCAGCGCCTGCTCGACGACCTTATCCTGACCGAATATGACCATGCCGATCGCCGCTTTGGCGGCGCGCACATGTGCCGCGGTGGATTCCGCCGCGCGCACAATCATGTCTTCGATCTTTTCGAGCCCTTCGCCGCCAGTAGCGGGCATGGCCAACTCCTTGCTTTTAAGCGTTGCACCGATCAGATTTGCATCACATGAACCAACGACAAGGCATTTGTACCCCGTTTTCGGCTTATGAAATGCAACATATGCGCCATCTGCCCGGTGCAGATTTTGCGCTGATTCGTAAGCCACCGGAACACAACTGAGGTTTAGCCGCTGCCCCGATAGCGATCGGCAAACGCGAAGCCAAAATGACCATGCCGACGCCGATGTCTTAAGCTTCAAAGTCAAGGCAAACCATGGCGAAGGAAGGGCAATTCGGCCTGGACTCGATCACAGGCGCGCTAGCCGAGGCGGGCCGGCGCCCGCCGCCGGTCGAATTATGGGACCCGCCGTTTTGCGGTAACCTTGATATGCGCATCGCGTCGGACGGGACTTGGTACTATCTCAAGACGCCGATCGGCCGGCCCGCGCTCGTCAAGCTGTTCGCTTCCGTACTCAAGCGCGAAGGCGACGATTACTTCGTGGTCACGCCCGTTGAGAAATGCGGCCTCCAAGTGGAGGACGCGCCGTTTGTTGCCGTTGAGCTGAAAGTCACCGACGGGGATGCCGGACAGGTGCTCAACTTTCGGACCAATGTCGATGAATGGATCGCCTGCGGACCAGCGCACCAATTGCGTTTCGATCCCGAGGTGGGGACCGGGGGTTTGAAACCTTATTTGCATGTGCGCCGCGGCCTGTGGGCCAAGGTGACGCGGTCGTTGTTCTTCGACCTTGTCGCGCTCGGCGAAGAATGCGAGGTCGCGGATAAAGCGATGTTCGGTGTCGCCTCGATGGGTGTCTTTTTCCCGATGGCGCCTGCCGATCAGGTAAAGGATTTGGCGTGAACGAACGAGCCGACAGCGCAGGCGCCGCCGCAATCGGCGATTTCTTCGATCGTGCGCGCGAGCGGCTCACTCTTGAAGTGCCGCCGGGTTTGACCGATCCGTCCGCGCAGGGAGTGCGCGGCGATCTCGATCTCAATCCGGAAATCTGGCTGCGCGGCGGCGTCAAGGCGACGAGGCCCGCCGCGGTGCTCGTTCCTATCATCGACCGCAGCGAACCGACCGTGCTTCTGACATTGCGCACGGCGGAGCTTGCAAGCCACGCCAGCCAGGTGGCGTTTCCCGGCGGCAAGATCGAGCCAGCGGACGAAAGCCCGGTGGCCGCGGCACTACGCGAAGCGCGCGAAGAGACCGGCATTGCACCTGCATTGATCGAGCCGATCGGCTACCTCGATCTTTATCTGACCTTCTCCGGTTTTCGCATTCTGCCGACGGTGGCGCGGGTCAAACCCGATTTCACTCTCTTGCTCAATCCGCAGGAGGTGACCGAGACATTCGAAGTGCCGTTGAAATTTCTGATGACGCCGGCCAATCACCAGCGCAAGACGCGCGACTGGAACGGTTTTGCACGCGATTATTACGCGATCCCTTATCAGAATCGCTACATTTGGGGCATCACCGCGGGTATTCTACGGAATCTCTATGAGCGGGTTTATGGCGCATGATCCGGCCGATACTGATTGAGATCGGATTATTTATCGCGCCGTTCGTCATCTACGCCATTTTGCTTGTGGTGACCTCCAGGGGCGCGCTGCAGCGATCGGCTTGGGGCGCGCGACGCATCGCTGCGCTTGGGATCGCGGGATTTGTTCTGATGCTCGGCAGCTTTGTCTTTTTCGCGCAATTCTCCGGGGCTCCGCCGGGCTCGACTTACATTCCGGCGCATATTGAAAACGGCAAGTTCGTACCGGGGACGACGCGGTGAGCAAAGGCGAATCTCTGGGTGACGCCGTCTGGCTCGTGCGCGGTGAAGCGGCGCCGCTGCTCAAACTTCTCGACAGCGAGGGGGAGGAAGCACGCATCGTCGGCGGCGCTGTCCGCAACGCCTTGCTGCGCCTGCCTGTTCATGAAATCGATATTGCGACCACGGCGCTACCGGATGAAGTCGTGCGGCGCGTCGAAGCGGCAGGTTGGAAGGCCGTTCCCACCGGCATCGAGCACGGCACCGTCACCGTCTCGATCGCGGGCAAACCCTTCGAAGTGACGACGTTGCGGCGCGACATCGAAACTTACGGCCGGAAGGCCAAGGTCGTGTTCGGCCGGGACTGGGTCGCCGACGCCACGCGGCGCGATTTCACCATCAATGCCCTGTCGCTGTCGGCGGACGGTCAGATACACGATCACGTCGGCGGTCTGGCCGATCTCACCGCGCGCCGGGTCCGCTTCATCGGCGATCCGAACCAGCGCATCGCCGAAGATTATCTGCGTATTCTGCGCTTCTTCCGTTTTCACGCTTGGTATGCCGAGGGTGCACCCGATCCCGCGGGCTTGCACGCCTGCATCCGCGGGCGGGCCGGAATCGACTCGCTGTCGCGCGAGCGGATAAGAACCGAATTATTGAAACTGTTGCTTGCTCCGCACGCCACGCCAACGCTGGCGCTGATGACCGAGACCGGCTTGCTCGGCAATGTGCTGGGCGGAGT
>DATAYT010000145.1:0-8536 GCA_036272395.1 Xanthobacteraceae bacterium | reverse complement strand
GGCAAGCGGCCGCGCGGCTGGCTCGGCCCCGGCTTGACCGAAACCTGGCAGACCCCGGACGTGCTGGCCGAGGAAGGCTACGACTATGTCGCCGACTGGGTGCTCGACGATCAGCCGGTGTGGCTCAAGACCCGCGGCAAGCCGATCCTTAATTTGCCCTACACGCAGGAATGCAATGACGTGGCGATGATGCTGATCCAGCATCACAAAGCGTCCGAATATTGCGAACGCGCGCTCGATCAGTTCGAACAGATCTATGCCGATTCGGCTGCTTCCGCGCGCATCATGGCGCTGTCAATGCACCCCTACATCATGGGCGCCCCGCATCGCGTGAAATATCTGCGCCGTATTTTCGAAGTCATCCGCAAGAAACCGGACGTACTGTTCTGGACCGGCGCGCAGATCGCCGATTGGTTCATCGCCGCCGGGCCGAAAGCTGCGTGAGAAATCCCGATCCTAAAAGCGGCGGCGCAGCACACGCCGATATCGGCGCACGGGTCATGCTCGTCGCGCTTGGCCTGATCTGGGGCATCACCTGGCCGGTGCTGAAAATCGCGCTCAATGAAATCCCGCCGCTGACCATGCGCGGGACCGCGGCAATTATTGGCGCGGTGACCTATTATCTGATGTGCGTTTTCATGCGGCGCTCCTTGCGGATTCCAGCGCCGAAGATTTGGCCGCATATCCTGGTCGGATCGCTCCTCAACATCGTCGCCTTCAGCCTGTTCGGCGCCTTCGCGCAGCTTGTGGCCACAACCTCGCGCGTGGCGGTCCTCGCCTACACGATGCCGATCTGGGCGATATTGCTGGCCTGGCTGTTCTTAAGCGAACGGCCGAATCGCGTGCAAGCCACCGCGCTTGTGCTGTGCATCGCCGGGCTTGCCATCCTGATCTATCCGCTGATCGCCAACGGGATTCCGCTCGGGATCGTATTTGCGCTCGCGGTCGGGGTGTGTTGGGGCGGTGGCACGGTTTACCTGAAATGGGCGCATATCGAGGCCGATCAGATGGGCATCGGCAGCTGGCAAATGACAATTGCCGCCATCATTCTCGTTGCCTCGATGCTAATCTTCGATGGCGGGCCGGATTTCGGCCGCGCGCATCTTGACGGCTATCTGGCGACGGCATGGGTCGGGATTGCCGGCAACGGCATCGCCTATGCGCTGTGGTTCACCATTATTCGCCGGCTGCCGGCAGCGACCGCCTCGCTCGGCGTGCTCGCCTCGCCCGTGATTGGCGTCATCGGATCGTTTCTGATTCTGGGCGAGGTGCCGACGGCTTCCGACATGATCGGCTTTGCGCTGATCTTTGTGGCGTCGGCTTGCGTTTTGCTGACGCGCCAGAGCGCGGTCGAGACCGCCTCGCAGGCGTGATGATCTAAGGTCAGAGCTCACGCTCCGGCTATCTTCGCCAGATCGGCGACGCGGCTCGCCATCGTACTTTGCGGATCGGACAACGGATCGATCACGGTGAAGTGGTTGGTCCCGGCGACCTCCTCGTAGCGCGCTTGTGCACCCGCCTTTTGCCAGGTCTGCGCGATCGTGCGGCTCTGCCGCTTGAACTCGCTGGATTCAAGCCCACCGGCCACGGCATCGAAAATCCGGCCAGCCGCCACCGGCCAAAACAGCGGCGATAACTTGCGCGCTTGCGTCGGGTCGAGGCGGAGATCCTGGTTGACGCTGGTCTCAATGAGCGGCGTCAAATCGAACACGCCAGAGATCGAATAGGCCGCCGGAACGAGATCGGCGGGGGCTTTCGGATAGAGCGTGCGCCAGTCGGTCGCCAGCAAGGCGGCGGCCAAGTGCCCGCCAGCGGAATGGCCATAGACCGTCATGCGCCGGCCAACCCGCTGAAAAAGGAACGCGCACATGCGGCGCATTTGCTCGACGATATCGGCGATGGTGACGTTGGGGCACAGGTCATAACCGACCACCGCAACCGAAATGCCGCGCCCGTTCGGCCCGCGCGCCATTTGGCTGAACATCGACGGTTCGAGCGAGCGCCACCAGCCGCCATGAATAAAAATCGCCAGCGGCGCATTCTCCTGCCCCTGCGCCAGGAAGAGATCGATCGTCTGCCGCGGGGTACTGCCATAGGTCAGGCCGAGCTCGGCGCGGCCGTTTTTGAGCATCTCGGCCCGGTACAGCTCCGCTTTATAGGTCCAGCGGGCAAAAATCTCGGGGTGCTCGGGCACGCGGGCGCGATTGTTATATTCAACTTCGTAGTCGATCGCGGCCACCTGAGCCTCCATGCGGATTGCGCGGCAAATCTGCGGCATGTCTTCGGCGCTGGCAAGTTGCGGCGGGCTGCGGGCGCGCGTTCGATAAACCGCAAACTCAATGGTTTGCGGGAGAAACGCCGCCCGGTAAAAAGGGTGCCAAAGGAAACGCGATGCGAGTTGACGGCAAATCGATGCGAAGCATCTGGCTGGAACCCGACGGCTGGTCGGTCGGGATTATCGATCAGACCGCGCTGCCGCACCGGCTCACGACCGCCCGTCTCACCAATCTGGAAGACACGGCGCATGCGATTCGGGCCATGCTGGTGCGCGGCGCGCCGCTGATCGGCGCGACGGCGGCCTATGGCGTTTGCCTGGCGCTGCGCGCGGATCCGTCCGACGAAGCGCTCGATCGCGCCTGCGCGACCTTGCTGCGGACGCGCCCGACCGCGGTCAATCTCAAATGGGCGCTCGACGAAATGGTCGCCGCGGTGCGCAACCGCGCGCGCGGCGAGCGCGTTGCCGCCGGCTACCGGCGAGCCCACGAAATCTGCGAGCAGGACATCGCCATCAACTCGGCCATCGGAAAAACCGGATTGCCGCTGATCGAAGCGGCCGCCAGGCGCAAGAAGCCCGGCCAGCCGGTTAACGTGCTCACCCATTGCAATGCCGGATGGCTGGCGGCGGTCGATGTCGGTACCGCCACCGCGCCGATCTATCGGGCGCACGATAACGGCATCGCCATTCACGTCTTTGCCGACGAGACGCGGCCGCGCAACCAAGGCGCTTCGCTCACCGCGTGGGAACTCGGCCGACACGGCGTGCCGCACACGGTGATCGCCGACAATACCGGCGGCCATCTCATGCAACATGGGCTCGTCGATCTGGTCATCGTCGGCACCGACCGGGTCACCGCCGCCGGCGAGGTGTGCAACAAGATCGGCACCTATCTGAAAGCGCTTGCGGCGCGCGACAACAATATCCCGTTTTATGTGGCGCTGCCGTCGCCGACCATCGACTTTTCGATCAGCGACGGGCTTGCCGAGATCCCGATCGAGGAGCGCGGCGCCGACGAGGTGGCGACCATGACCGGCCGCACCGCGCAAGGCGGCATTGTGACGGTGAGGATCGTGCCCGAGGGCTCGCCGGTCGCCAATTACGGCTTCGACGTCACGCCGGCGCGGCTCATAACCGGGCTTATCACCGAACGCAGCGTGATTGCCGCTTCACGCGAGGCGCTGGCGAGGGCTTTTCCGGAGCGCGCCGGCGCGGCAGAATGAGCACCGTGAGTCTCGTGAGTCTGGTTCGCGTGGAGTCCGTTGCGTGCCAAAGCTTCTCCATCGTCCGCTTTCGAACGTGCCGCTTCCTGGAATTCTCAGCATGAACACCGATGCTTCAGCCGGCGTGACCGCCAGGATCGTCTCTTCAGACTCGCCTTTGGTGGACGGGCGGCAATCGGAAACCGCGCTCGCGATCGCCCGGGGCACCGCGCGCTATCTGCACGCGCTCGGCTATTGCGTGGTCAGTGAACTGCCGCTGCCGTCGGGGCGGCGCGCCGACCTCGTCGCGCTCGGCGCCGACGGTGAAATCATCATTGTCGAAATAAAATCCTCGGTGGCCGATTTCCGCGCCGACCAAAAATGGATGGACTACCGGCGGCATTGCGATCGGCTGTTCTTCGCCACCCATGCCGGCGTGCCGTGCGAGATTTTTCCCGCCGAGGCCGGGCTGATCGTGGCTGACGCGTTCGGCGCCTCGATCGTGAGCGAAGCGCCGGAACAGCGCATTGCCGCCGCCACCCGCAGATCGGTGACCTTGCGCTTTGCCCATGCGGCGGCGCTGCGGCTGCAGGCGGTTGCCGATCCGCAAGGGCCTTACAACGCCGAGTTCTAGGCGCTGGGCACGTGTCCGCCGCGGCGAACGATCCGGCGGCCGATAGACGGATTATTTGGGCGCGCGCTTGGCCAGGATGCGCTGCAGCGTGCGGCGGTGCATGTTGAGGCGGCGCGCGGTTTCGGAAACGTTGCGGCCGCACAGTTCATAAATGCGCTGGATGTGCTCCCAGCGCACCCGGTCGGCCGACATCGGATTTTCCGGCGGCTCGATCTTTCTGTTGTCGAGCGCGAGCAAGGCCGCGGCGACATCGTCGGCGTCCACCGGCTTGGCCAGGTAATCGACCGCGCCCATCTTCACCGCATTCACCGCGGTCGCGATATTGCCGTAACCGGTGAGAATGATGGCGCGCGCCTCCGGGCGGCGCTTCTTCATCGCCGAAATAACATCGAGACCGTTGCCGTCGCCGAGCCGCATATCGACCACCGCGAAGGCGGGGGCGGCCTTTTCTACTTGCAGAAGACCGTCGCTGACCGATTCAGCGGTCGTCACCGTGAAGCCGCGCCCTTCCATGGCGCGGGCGAGCCGCTGCAGGAACGACTTGTCGTCCTCGACGATCAGGAGCGAGCGTTCGTTCGGGAGCGAATTTGCTGAATCGGTCATTGCAAATCCAGTTTTGTCGACAATACACCCGGGCAACCGTCCGGTTCCGCCCTATTCCCAGTCTGCCTCCCCTTAGCCTCCGGCAACTAACAGTTAAGAAGAGACCGCCTCGGCCTCAAGTGGAGGCGGCGCGAGCGGCGTTTCAAAATCATCCCGGTTCCAGGTCACCGTAATGGTGGCGCCATGCAGCGGCGGCGCTTGATTGATCAGCGAGAGCTTGGCGCCGGAGCGCTCCAGAAGTGTCTTGGCGATGAAAAACCCGAGTCCGAGCCCAAACAGCGCGGTTTCATCGGCCTCCGAACCGCGGGGTCCCGGACGGCGATGGGTGACATAGGGCGCACCGAGGCGATCGACCACTTCGGGAGCAAAGCCTGGCCCGTCATCGCTGATGGTGATGCTGACCTCCTCCCCCGTCCAGCCGGCGGCAATCTCGACCCGGCTATGGGCGAAATCCACCGCGTTTTCGATGAGATTGCCGAGGCCGTAACGGATGGCTGGATTGCGCTCACCGGCCGGTTCGCCGGCGCGGTTGGACGGGTAAGTGACCGCGATTGAAACGCCGAAATTGCGGTGCGGCGCCACCGCTTCCTCGATCAGCGCCGAGAGCGGCATGCGGTCGAACGGCTCACCCGCGGGCAGTTCGGTGATCTTGGCCAAGATCTCACGGCAACGCTGGGCCTGCTCGCGCAAGAGCTTGACGTCCTCGGCGTAAGGCGAGCCAGGCTCGAGCGAACGTTCGATCTCGCGGATCACGACGGTGATGGTCGCTAGCGGCGTGCCAAGTTCATGGGCGGCGGCGGCGGCTAATCCATCGAGCTGGGACAGATGCTGCTCGCGCGCCAAGACCAGTTCGGTAGCGGCCAGCGCGTCCGACAGCTGGCGCGCCTCCTCGGCAACCTGCCATGTGTAAACGCCGATATAGCCGATCGCGAGCAGGATCGAGAGCCAGACGCCCACCATGTAAATTTCGGGAAGCTCAAGCGGGTTCTCGGCATCCCAGGGCAAATCGTAATGCAGGAACACCAGCATCGTGGCGCAGAACATTGCGAACGTGCCGATCAGCAAGGTCATGCGCGGTGGCAGCGCGGTCGCCGAGATCAAGACCGGGCCAAGGAGAAGAAAAGCGAACGGATTTTCCAGGCCGCCGGTGAGGTACAAAAGCGCGGCAAGTTCGGCGATGTCGAAGGCCAGAAGCCAGGCCGCGCGGTCCGGCTCGAGCCATTGCGTCTGCCGGAAACTCACCCGCAGCGCCACGTTCAGCAGCGCCGCCAACGCGATAACCGCAAGGCAGGCCCAAATCGGAACTTCAAATTCCAGGCCGAAATGCACCACCACAACGGCGGCCAATTGCCCGCAGACCGCGAGCCAGCGCAGCCGGATCAGCGTGTCCAGCCGGACGTTGCGGGGCCGCTCATGAGTTCGGGGCAGACCAAACATGCAGCTAATGTAGCGATCCGGCTGAGTCGCGCCAAATTTGCGGTCGCTTTTGAACCTGAAATTCGCATCCACCCGCCCATACCCGACACTGGCGCTCGGCGCGCGGATGCGCGACACTCAACGGGTCGAAGCTCCATCAGGAGTGATTGCAATGGCTTACGAACTCGACCAGTTCATTTCCGATTGCCGGTCCATTCTAGCGGGCGATCCGGGCCCAAAGGGCCGCGAACAGGTGCGCGCCCAGCTCGAACACCTGTTGCAAAATCCCGACTTTGTGCGCCGGCATTGCGAAGAGGCGCCACGCGGCCTTCACGTCCTTTATGAGGACCCGCAGCTCGGTTTCCAGGTGCTCGCTCACATCAACGACAAGGCCCGCGTATCGCCGCCGCATGATCACGGTGCTTCCTGGGCCATTTACGGTCAGGCGACCCATTACACCGACATGACCGAATGGGAGCGCGAGGATGACGGCGGCGATCCGCAGCACGCCAAGCTCAAAGCAGTGAAAAAGTACCGGCTGATGCCGGGACAAGCCGGGATTTATCAGGACGGCAAGATCCACTCGATCGATTATCCCGATCACGCCCGCTTCGTTCGGATAACCGGAACCAATCTCGATCGCATCCAGCGCGTGCGTTTCGATCTCAATACCGGCGAAGTCAAACAGATGACGCCGCAGCAGGCGACGTGACGGCCCCGGTCAGCCCCGCCGCGTTGCGGGGCATGTTGGAGGATGGCAGCGAACTTGCGCTGGTCGACGTCCGCGAAGAACTGATTTTTTCGCAAGGCCATCTGTTGCTGGCGCGCTCGGCGCCGCTCAGCCGGCTGGAGCTGAAATTCGCGGCGCTGGCGCCGCGGCGCACGACCCGCATTGTGCTGTGCGACGGCAACGACGGCCTTGCCGAGCACGCGGCGGCGGTTCTCGCGCGTAACGGCTACTCCGACCTGGGCGTCCTTGCCGGCGGCGTAGAGGCCTGGACGGCGGCCGGCTTCGAGCTCTTCACCGGTGTCAATGTGCCGAGCAAGGCGTTCGGCGAATTTATCGAACATGAAGACGGCACGCCGAGCATTGCCGCCGATGAACTCGCGCGATTGATCGGCAAAGACGCCGATCTCGTGATCATGGATAGCCGGCCGTTTGATGAATATGCGCGGGTCTCGATCCCGGGTGCGACCAACGTTCCCGGCGCGGAACTGGTACTCCGCGCGCGCGAGCTGACGCCGTCGTCGGAAACCATGGTCGTCGTCAATTGCGCCGGTCGCACCCGAAGCATTATCGGCGCGCAATCCCTGATCAATGCCGGCCTGCCGAACAAAGTCGTGGCGCTGCGCAACGGCACGATGGGCTGGAGCCTTGCCGGCCTGACCTGCGAGCGCGGGAAAAATCAGCGCGCGCCGCTAGTGTCCCGCGAACAATTGGCGTGGGCGAAGAGTGCGGCGCGGCGGGTGGCGCAAGCCTGCGGCGTCGAGACCATCGATCGGGCCAGGCTCGAGGCTTTGCGGCGAGACAAAAACCGCACGCTCTATCTCTTCGATGTGCGCGACCCGGCCGAATACGAAGCAGGCCACATGGCCGGCGCGACGTCAGCGCCGGGAGGCCAATTGGTCCAGGCAACGGATCAATATATCGGCACGCTCGGCGCCCGGGTTGTCCTGGTCGATGATCTGGAAGTGCGCGCTGCCATGACCGGATCGTGGCTGCGCCAGATGGGTTTCGCCGAAGTCTTTTTGCTGGCGGAAGCCGGCAATGAAACTGGCTGGCCAGCCGCGCCCGTGCTTGAAAATGAAACACGCGGCGATGCCGCAATTGAAGCGAAAGCGCTTGCGGGCCTTGTGTCACGCAACGCAGCAACCGTCCTCGATCTTGCGCTGAGCCGCAATTATCTCGCCGGGCACATTCCAGGCGCATGGTTTGCGATCAGGACGCGGCTGGCGCGGGCGCTGGAGAAAATCCCAATCGGAAACACCCTCGTGCTCACGTCCGAGGATGGCGCGCTTGCCGCGCTTGCAGTGGCCGAAGCGGAGAGCCTGATTGATCGGCCGGTGCGCTTTCTAAAAGGCGGCAATGCGGCGTGGCAAGCAGCCGGCCAGCCGTTGTCGAGCGACGCCAAGATGGCCGACGAGGCGGTCGATCAGTGGCGCAAGCCCTACGAGCGCTCCGGTGATACCAAAGCGGCGATGCAGGAATATCTGACCTGGGAGGTCGATCTCTTGCCGCGCATCGAACGTGACGGCTCGCTGCATTTCGAGCGGTTCAGGCCGCGGCTTGGAGCAGCAGTTCGGTGAGACGGTCCGGCAGATCGATCATCACGTCATGCCCGCAGGGCAATTGATGACAATGCCATGATGGATCCGATTGCACCGTTGCGAATGCGCGATCAAAAC
>DATAYT010000144.1:0-4373 GCA_036272395.1 Xanthobacteraceae bacterium | reverse complement strand
GGACCGTCCCCGCCATGCGCCGGACTCGAACAGGCGGCGAACTTGGCATCCCATTCGAGATCGCACAGGGTGCGGAGTTTTTTTGCTTCCTTCAGGCTCGTAGTCTGAAGCGAGACCTGCACGAATTTCTTGCCGAACTTGGCAACGAGCTGGAGCGGAACGCGGCGACGATAGTAGTAGACGCCATTGCGGCGTTGCAGACGCTGTTTGGACACCGGTGTGATTCCCTGTTTGTGTACCATCGAGGTGTCCCACAAGTACATGCTAAGCCCTTGATCCAGAATGCTGTTGAATTGTTTCAAAGCCTTACGCCCGAGTTGGTGGAGCCGAGGGGAGTTGAACCCCTGACCTCCTCATTGCGAACGAGGCGCTCTCCCAACTGAGCTACGGCCCCGCCGGACGTATAAACCAGGCCGATTTGGCGCGGGTTTTGGCGAGTGGCCGCCATTTAGGACCGCCGGTTTCGGGTGTCAAGGATGGCGCGTGCGCGCGGCGGCATCGGCTTGTTCCGGCGCAGCAACACCGCTAAACCCTGCGCCACGGCACTCGAGCTGGGGCGAGCAATGATCGAGCTTCTTCAATTCATCTCTTATCTGCTGACGATTTATGTCTATGTCGTCATCGCCATGGCGATCTTGAGCTGGTTAATCGCGTTCAACGTCGTCAACACGCGCAATCCGGTCGTGCACATGATCGCCGAATTGCTTTACCGCCTGACCGAACCGGTCTTGCGCCCGATCCGCAGCCTGTTGCCGAACATGGGCGGCATCGACATTTCGCCGATCATTTTGTTTCTCATTATTCTTTTCATTCAATCGGTCATCCTGCCCAATATCGCCAAGCTGTTTATCTAGTGAGTGTCGGTATCTTCAAACGGGTCAAGGAACTTTGCAGTCAAAGCCATGGGTGCGATCGGCGGATGGCGTTGCGCTCGACGTGCGGCTGACGCCGCGCGGCGGACGTGACGCGATAGAAGGCGTCGAGCGTCGCGCCGACGGCCGCATCGTGCTTAAGGCGCGCGTGCGCGCCGCGCCGTTCGAGGGACAGGCCAATGAGGCGCTGTGCCGGCTTCTTGCGCATGAACTCGGACTTGCGCCGCGGCGGGTCGAGATCGCGGCGGGCGAGGGGGCGCGCATCAAGCGCTTGCGCATCGCCGGCGATCCGCAAATGCTCGATGCGGCGCTCAATCGGCTGACCAAAGTCAGTGCACAAGGCGGGACATGAGCGCGACCATCATTGACGGCAAGACCATCGCCGCCGATCTGCGCGCCGCGGTGAAAGCCGAGACGCAGCGCCTGACTGCCGCGCGCGGCATCGTGCCGGGATTGGCGGTGGTGCTTATTGGCGACGATCCGGCCAGCCAATCCTATGTCGCCAGTAAATCGCGCGCCGTAACCGAAGTCGGCATGCGGCCGTTCGACCATCATTTGCCGGCGACCGTGAGCGAGGCCGAGCTGCTCGCCCTCGTTGACAAGCTCAATGCCGATGCGGCGGTGCACGGCGTTCTGGTGCAGATGCCGCTGCCGCCGCAGATCAGTACCAAACGCATCGTCGCCAGCATCGATCCGGATAAAGACGTCGATGGCTTTCATCCGCTCAATGCCGGGCGATTGTTCACCGGCCTGCCGGCGCTGGCGCCATGCACGCCGATCGCCTGCATCAAGCTGATCAAGACGGTGAATGCTTCGCTGGCGGGCCGCGAGGCGCTGATGGTCGGGCGCTCGCATATTGTCGGTAATCCGCTGGCGCAGCTTCTGCTCAAGGAAAATGTCACGGTGACGATCGCGCATAGCCGCAGCCGCGATCTGCCGGCACTGTGCCGCCGCGCCGAGATCCTCTGCGTCGCCATCGGGCATGCCGAATATATTCGCGGCGACTGGATCAGACCGGGCGCAACCGTGATCGATATCGGCATCAACCGGATCAGCGTGCGCGGCAAATCCCGCATTGTCGGCGACGTTAATTTCGCCGAGGCGCTTGACGTCGCCGGCGCCATTACCCCGGTGCCGGGCGGCGTCGGGCCGATGACGATCGCGTGCCTGCTCTTTAATACGCTGCGCGCCGCCTGCATGCAGGCCGGCCTGCCGGCGCCGGAAGTCTGATTAGTTGCTCCAGCCGAACGCGACCTTGTCGAGCACGCGGGCGCCGAATTTTTCCGAAGACCGCGCCACCGGCTTGCCGCCCAGCGCGCGATAGAATTCGACCGCGTGTTCGTTTTCCGACAGCGCCCAGACGATCAGCGATTTGAGCGCGCTCTGCGCCAGATCGCGCCGCGCCGCCGTGAACAGCCGCCGGCCGAAGCCTAGGCCCTGATATTCCGGGCGGAGATACAGCTCGTAAATTTCGCCGTCGTAATAGAGGCTGCGCGCGCGGTTGCGGCCGTAATTAGCGTAGCCCGCGATCTTGTCGCCGAATTGCAAGAGCGCGATGCGGCTGCCCTTGCGGATGGCGCTGTCCCACCATGCCGGGCCGCGACGGTTGATGAGCCGCCGCAGCTCCGCGCCAGGAATGATTCCCTGATAGGCCGTCCGCCACGCCTCATCGTGTGCTTCGGCAACCGCGGCGGCATCGCTCGCCTTGGCGCGGCGTATTTCGATGAGGACGGTGTTCATGATGCGAAGCTCATGACGCGGTTCTCGACACTTTCGCCCGACACTTTCGCGGGATCAAATCCGGCAGGGCGACGGCCTGCAAGGATTCGCCCGTCACTTTTACGCTATCGATTATTAGCGAAAAAGCATGGGACATGCCAGAATTGCAAACAGGAAAATACGGCTCTGCCGCGCAATCCTGTCTCGCTGTTGCAATAGCGTCACGGTTGCGGATTTTTCGCCGCCCTCGCATTCCAAGCGCCGGATTTTGTGACAAGATAGGGTCGATTCATCGTCGACGGCGGTGCGACGAGAACGCGGGCGCGCTTAAACGCGCTCGGCTTCTTTGCGCCGCTCGTCGCGTTTGCGCTCGTTCGGATCGAGCAATTTCTTGCGCAGCCGGATCGCTTTCGGCGTCACCTCGACCAGCTCATCGTCCTCGATATAGGCCAGCGCCTTTTCCAGCGTCATGCGAATCGGCGGGGTCAGCCTGATGGCTTCGTCCTTGGCGTGGGTGCGGATATTGGTGAGCTTTTTGCCTTTGAGCACGTTGACTTCGAGGTCGTTGCCGCGGGTATGCTCGCCCACGATCATGCCGCGGTAGACCTTCCAGCCGGGCTCGATCATCATCGGCCCGCGATCTTCCAGGTTCCACATCGCATAGGCGACCGCATCTCCTTGGTCAGTTGAGATCAGTACGCCATTACGCCGGCCGGTAATCTCACCGCGATGCGGGCCATAAGCGTGGAACAGCCGGTTCATCACGGCGGTCCCGCGCGTGTCGGTGAGCAGCTCGCCGTGATAGCCGATCAGCCCGCGCGTCGGCGCATAGAAGATGAGCCGCACGCGTCCACCACCCGACGGGCGCATCTCGATCATCTCGCCTTTGCGCTCGGCGAGTTTCTGCACGACAATGCCGGCGTGCTCCTCGTCGACGTCGACGACCACTTCCTCGATCGGCTCAAGCAGCTCGCCGGACGGATCGTGCCGGAACAGCACTTTCGGCCGCGACACTGAAAGTTCAAAGCCCTCGCGCCGCATGGTCTCGATCAAAATGCCGAGCTGCAATTCACCGCGGCCGGCGACCTCCATCGAATCCTTCTCGGTGGAGTCCGCGATGCGCAGCGCCACATTGCCTTCGGCCTCGCGCAACAGCCGCTCGCGAATGACGCGGCTTTGCACCTTGTCGCCTTCGGTGCCGGCGAGCGGCGAATCGTTGATGCGGAATGTCATGGTCAGCGTCGGCGGATCGATCGGCTGCGCCGGCAGGGGCTTGGTCACTTCCGGAGCGCACAAGGTGTGCGAAACCGACGCTTCGGGCAGGCCGGCAATGGCGACAATGTCGCCAGCGAAGCCTTCCTCGATCGGCGCCCGCTCCAAGCCGCGAAAAGCCAGCACTTTGGTGACGCGGCCTTCCTCCACGAGGGCGCCGTTGCGATCGAGCACCTTGACGGTCTGATTGGCTTTCACCGAGCCGGAGGTGATGCGTCCGGTGACGACCCGGCCGAGATAGGGATTGGCCTCAAGAATCGTGCCGAGCATGCGGAACGGCCCGTCCTCCACCCGCGGTGGCGCGACGTGGCGGAGCACGAGATCGAACAGCGGCGCCATGCCCTGGTCTTTGGGGCCGGCGGGGTCGGCCGCCATCCAGCCCTGCTTGGCCGAGCCGTAGAGAATCGGGAAATCGAGTTGCTCTTCGCTCGCGTCGAGCGCCGCAAACAAGTCGAACACGGCATTGGCCACTTCGCGCGGCCGCGCGTCGGAGCGATCGACTTTGTTGAT
>DATAYT010000143.1:0-3842 GCA_036272395.1 Xanthobacteraceae bacterium | reverse complement strand
CGCGGTGCCGAGCGACGTGCCACTACCGCCGTTATGGCTGCTCGGCTCGAGCGGCTACAGCGCCGAGCTCGCTGCAGCGTTCGGACTGGGCTTCGCCTTTGCGCATCATTTCGCCGATTACGACGCGGCGAGCGCGATGCTAAGCTACCGCGAACGTTTCAAACCGACCCCAATGCAGCCGCGGCCCTACGCCATTCTCGCGACCGCGGCGATCGCCGCGGACAGCGATGCCGAAGCCGAGCGCATCGCCGCCAGCGCCCAACTACATTATGTGCGGCGCGCCCAAGGCGAATACCTGCCGCTGGAATCGGCCGAAGCGGCTGCCGCTTATCCTTATACCCCCGTCGATCGCGAACGGATGGCGCGACAGCGCACCCGCTTGGCGGTTGGCAGCGCACGCACCGTGAAGGATCGCCTGCTTGCCTTGACGCAGGCGACGCGAGCCGATGAACTTATGGTTACCACCATGATCTACGATCATGCCGCGCGCCGGCATTCCTATGAGCTTTTGGCGGAGGCATTTGCCTTGCCCCGCTGATTGAGTCGCAGCGCTGACAATGCATGCGCAATTGCGCATGGCAAGCAAACCGAACCGGAATCCATGGTCTTGTCCGCGGTGCGTTATAAATCGTAGCGTCACTCCGCTGCGTTCCGTTGCGTTTTCGTGATCGAAGTTTTGCCGCAATTCGCCACCGCCGCGTCACACTCGCGACTTGGCGAAAGCTGATCCCGTCCACTAGAATCTGCAGCTGGGCTCAAGACGATTCCACGTTGGTCGGGGGCAAAATTGCTTATCTTGCACGCGCGACACCACAAGGCGTCGTCTCGGCGGGATCGCCGAGTTGTCGGGAAGGCCCTTTGCGCGATCGCTGTCACCGCGTGTCTCGCGCTGGCGGCGAGTGCATCTCCTGCGGCGGCCGCTTCCTGGCACGGCGGCTGGTATGGCGGCTGGCATAAGCACAAGTCCGCGCATAAATCGCACGAGCCGAAAGCCGCCGATCGCGCTGGCAAGGAACCGGCCATCGAGATTCCGAAAGGCCCGCAGCAGATTTTCATTTCGATCAATCAGCAGAAGCTGCATTTCTACAGCAACGGCGTCCACGTCGCCGACACCTCAATCGCCACCGGCGTCGCCGCGCATCCGACGCCCTACGGCGTCTTCAGCATCATCCAAAAACAAGTCTTCCACCGCTCGAACATCTACAGCAATGCGCCGATGCCCTTCATGCAGCGCATCACCTGGTCGGGCGTCGCCATGCATGAAGGCTGGGATATCGGCCACCCTGCCTCGCATGGCTGCATCCGCATGCCGCACGATTTCGCGGTGCGGCTGTATCACCTCACCAAGCTCAACACGCGCGTCATTATTGCCCGGGCCGAACTAAAGCCGGCGGAATTCACCGACCCGCATTTGTTCGTGCACAAGGAAAGGCCGCCGGAAATCGCGGCCCCGGTCGCGAACGAAATCGAGCCCGTCGTCGCCAAGCCGGCCGAGCTCGCCGCGCACGCGAACACGCTCACGCTGCCGGTGCAGTCGGATATCGTTACGCCGCAAGCCGCTGCGCCGGCCATCAAATCCGATCAGAAAACGGAAAGCGCCGCGCCCGGCGCGACTGCAGGCGCGGCCGCCGCTATTGCACCGCCGGCGCCGCCCACGCCAACCGACTTGGCGAAAGTCGCGGCGGCCAAGAAAAATCCGATCTCGATTTTCGTCAGCCGCAAGCGGCAGCGCCTTTATATTCGCCAGGATTTCGAGCCGTTGTTCGATGTCCCGGTGACCATCACGGAGCCGGAATCGCCGCTCGGCACGCATGTCTTCACGGCGTTGGAATTCACCGGACCCGAGCACACCATCTTGCGCTGGAATGTCGTGTCTTTGCCCGGCGAGCCGCCAAAGCGTGTCCGTTATGTCGAAGAGCGCCGCGACCGGCGCGGCCACGTGCGGCGGCGCGAGATCGAGGAAGAGCGGGCAGGCGATACGCCATCGCCGCAAACACCGTCGCAGGTGCTCGCCCGCATCGAAATTCCGCCCGAGGTGAGCGACGCGATTGCGCAAATGATCGTCCCCGGCTCCGCGCTCATCGTCTCGGATCAAGGTCTTGGCGACGAAACCGGCGAAGGCACCGATTTCGACGTTGTGACCCGGTAAGCCGCCGCCTCATCACCAAGCCGCCAAGGTGGGTTGAGCAGGGCCAAAGCCGCCGATAGGCTGCCGGCCCGGCAATGACCCGCAATCAGAACATCGATGGAGGATCACATTGGGTAAGCACTTTACCTTGACCGCTTCGGACAGTTTCAAGCTCGGCGCCTATCGCGCCGATCCCTCCGGCAAAGCCAAAGGTGGCATCGTCCTTATTCAGGAAATCTTTGGCGTCAATCATCATATCCGCGCGGTCTGCGATCGGCTGGCCGGCGAAGGTTACGCCGCGGTGGCGCCGGCGGTGTTCGATCGCCAGCAGCCGAACTTCGAATCCGGCTACTCCGCCGACGAGATCGCCAATGCTCGCAAGTTCGTCGCCAACCCGGATTTTAACGCGATGCTGCGCGACGTGCGGGCTGCGATCGACGAGCTGAAAAAGAACGGTCCGGTCGGCATCATGGGCTTTTGCATGGGCGGCACCATTTCGTTCCTCGCCGCGTGCAAGCTCAACGGCCTCTCGGCCGCGGTCTGCTATTACGGCGGCCAGATCGCCAAGAACGCCGATGAAAAACCAAAAATACCGACCCAAATGCATTTCGGCGAGGAGGACGCCTCAATCCCGATGAGCGACGTCGAGATGATCAAAAAGAAGCGCGGCGGCGATTGCGAAATCTTCGTTTATCCCAACGCGCAACACGGCTTCCATTGCGACGAGCGCGGCAGCTACAACGCCGAGGCCGCCAAGCTTGCCTGGCAGCGGTCAATGGCGTTTTTGGCAAAGCACGTGAAGTGATCAGGGATCAGGTAACAGCACATCAGTGATCAGGTTATTAGAGCTGATCCCTGATAACTGATTCCTGATACATGACTACGCCGCCACCCCCGTTCCGATCGGGCAGCTCACGCCGGTGCCGCCGAGGCCGCAATAGCCTTGCGGATTCTTGGCGAGATATTGCTGGTGGTAATCCTCGGCGAAATAGAACGGCGGCGCGTCAACGATTTCGGTCGTGATCGGGCCCATCCGTTCTGCCGCGAGCGCCTTGCCGTAAGCGGCCTTGGAGGTTTCGGCGGCGGCGCGCTGCTCCGGCGAGAATACGTAGATGCCGGAGCGATATTGCGTGCCAACATCGTTGCCCTGGCGCATGCCCTGGGTCGGGTCGTGGCTCTCCCAGAACGTCTGTAGCAGGCGGTCGTAGGAGATTTTTTTCGGGTCGTAGACCACGAGCACGACCTCGTTGTGCCCGGTGCGGCCGGAGCACACTTCCTCGTAGGTCGGGTTGGGGGTGACCCCGCCGGCATAGCCGACCGCGGTCACATAGACGCCATCGCCAAGTTCCCAGAATTTGCGTTCGGCGCCCCAGAAGCAGCCGAGCCCGAACATCGCCATGGCGAGCCCGGCAGGGTAGGCGCCTTTGAGCGGCCGGCCATTGACGAAATGCGTCTGGGCAGTGGGGATCGGCGTCGCGCGCCCCGGCAACGCGTCCTCGGGCGCGGGCATTTCCAGTTTCTTGCGGAATGAAAACATGGCGGTGGCTCCAGCTTGGCCGGGTATCAGATATCAGGTGTCGGGCATCAGGTATCAAGCCGTTGACCACTCATGTCTTCATTTCGTGCAGATCCCTGATCACTGATTGCTGACCCCTGAATCCCGCTTCCGCTTGCCGCATTTGCCGCTTATTGTGCCGGGCGCCGGGGATTCGGG
>DATAYT010000142.1:0-3527 GCA_036272395.1 Xanthobacteraceae bacterium | reverse complement strand
TGACGCGCACTCCGCGCACAGCCATCAATTGCTACGAGCTGCGGTAGGGGGCCAGAAAACCCTCAAGATCGTCCAACGCTTGCCTCCGCTGGCATCGCAAGAACCTTGCATCGGCCGACGACTACGCAACGACTACGCCCGTTGATGCAACCAAGCTTCGCTTTGTGTTCAAGTAGTTAGCTTGCGCTTGCCGCAGTCTTTGAGGAACGAGATATTTTCCTTTGGTACTCCCGCAGCCACAAATCGCTCTATCACGTTAGTCTCAGCCCCCAGGTCATCGGGCTGACAAAGCCTTCCGGCGACGGCGACGAGTACGCCGAGCTGATTTTCAAGATTTGAGCCACCAATGTCAGATCGTTTGGGATCCAGTTTCCCATTACGATCCGCCCGCCGGGCCGGGTCACCCGCGCCATCTCCTTGGCGGCGTCAAAAGGCTTGGGGGCGAACATCGCGCCAAAAATGCTGACGACCAGATCAAAGCTGCGATCCTTGAGATCGTGGAGATTGGAGGCGTCGCCTTCCTGAAACTTGCAGTTCGTCAGGCTCTCCTCGATGGCGCGTCGCCCGCCTGCCGCGACGGGATTGCTTGCGATATCGACGCCCAACACCTCGGCGCCGAGCCGTGCCTCCGGCAAGGCCGTCGTCCCGTCGCCGCATCCCAGATCCAGTACCTTGAGCCCTTTTGTGATTCCGAGCGTTTTCACGAGCGCCTCTCCGCTCGCTCTCATCGATGCTGCAATGCGGGTAAAATCGCCTTTTTCCCAAAGTGCCTTGTTCGGATTCATGGCAAGTCCCGGTTTTGCTCATCAGCAGAGCCTGCCATAGCATCGATCAGGTCCGCATGGGCGGCGCGCAAAGCCGCACCCGGTTCTGAAAGTGCGCTCAAAATGCTTGTGCGGCACAGTGCATCGCGGAAGCTTAGAAGCTTGCGCAGCGATTTTGAGTGTGTGAGACTGATTCATTGCCAAGGGTAACTTTTCCTAAGGCGCGTCTTGAGAGGGGAGAGGGACTCATGCGTCATTATGGACTTTCTCTGTGTCTGACAGTTGCATTGGCTGCGGGCCTGGTTTGGTCCGCATCGCAGGCTTCGGCTGAACCCTGTGCGGTCGGCGTGAACGTGCACAATCATGCGTGGATCGTGCTCAAGCATAAGCGGCTGGCGCAGTGCTCGGCCGGACCCGGCTGCAAGTGCGTGTCGTGCTACAATTTGGACGGGAGTGTCAGCGCAACGTGCTATCCGCTGGTAGCGGCGATTCCGGGTCCGGGTCGCTGACGGCACGTTCGATCAACTGACGGCGGTGTTCCGCCGGTCACCGGGAAGCTCGGTTTCGCGGCCGGCGCGCGTAAAAGCGCGCGTCAGGCTTGCGCGATCGGCTTGAGGTCCGGCGGTACCGCTTCTTGCGCCAGAGCGGCGAGCGCCGCGTCCAGACCCATCACATGCTGGGTGTCGCTGCCCAGGCGGCGGATTGAGACCGTGCGCTCGGCCGCCTCTTTCTTGCCGACAACGAGCAGCACCGGAATTTTCGCCAGCGAGTGCTCGCGCACCTTGTAATTGATCTTCTCGTTGCGCAGGTCAGCCTCGACCCGCAGCCCGGCGCGTCGCGCCTGATCGATAGCGTCGCGGGCATAATCGTCGGCGTCCGAAGTGATGGTCGCCACGACTGCCTGCACCGGCGACAGCCACAGCGGCAAATGGCCGGCGAAATGTTCGAGCATGATGCCGGTGAACCGCTCCAGCGAGCCGAACATCGCCCGGTGCAGCATCACCGGCGTGACTTTGTTGGAATGCTCGTCGATATAAAAGGCGCCGAGCCGGCCGGGCATGTTGAGATCGACCTGAACCGTGCCGCATTGCCAGTCGCGCCCGATTGCGTCGCGCAAGACATATTCGAGCTTCGGTCCATAGAAGGCGCCTTCGCCTTTGTTCAAAGTCCAGGGCCGGCCGGAGGCCTCGAGCGCCTTTTTCAGCGCGGCTTCCGCCTTGTCCCACACCGCGTCCTCGCCGATGCGCTTTAACGGCCGGTCGGAGAATTTGATGGTCACATCGTCGAAGCCGAAATCCTCATAGATGCTGAGGATCAAGTCATTGACCTTGATCACCTCGTCGGCGATCTGCTCCTCGGTGATGAAAATGTGCGCATCGTCCTGCGTGAACGCGCGCACCCGCATCAACCCATGCAGCGCGCCGGAGGGTTCGTAGCGGTGAACTTTGCCGAATTCGCAAACCTTGAACGGCAGATCGCGATAGGATTTCAAGCCGTTCTTGAAAATCTGGATGTGGCCCGGGCAGTTCATCGGCTTGATCACGAAAGTGCGTTCGTCCTCCTCGCGTGGCTGCACCAGGAACATCGAATCCCGGAACGTCGCCATATGGCCCGAGGCGACCCACAACGTGGAATCAATGAGCTGCGGCGCGTTGACTTCTGCGTATCCGGCGGCGTCCTGGCGGCGGCGGATGTAGCTTTCCAGCGTCTGGAACAGGATCCAGCCTTTCGGATGCCAGAACACCGAGCCGGGCGCCTCTTCCTGGAAATGAAACAAATCCATTTCGCGGCCGAGCTTGCGATGATCGCGTTTTTCGGCCTCTTCGATCTGTTTTAGATAGGCATCGAGCTCTTCTTGCTTGGCGAATGCGGTGCCGTAGATACGCGACAGCATTTCGCGCTTTGAATCGCCGCGCCAATAGGCGCCGGCGACCTTCATCAGCTTGAACGCATTGCCGACCTTGCCGGTCGAAGTCATATGCGGGCCGCGGCACAGGTCGAACCAGTCACCCTGCTTGTAGATCTTGATCGGCTGATCTGCGGGAATGGCGTCGATCAGCTCGACCTTGAACAACTCGCCCTTGTCGCGGAAAACTTTCTTGGCCTTCTCCCTCGGCGAGATTTCCTTGATGAAGGGTTTGTCGCGCGCGATGATCGCGCGCATTTCCTTTTCGATGGCCGCAAAATCCTCCGGCGTGAACGGCGCATTGCGGAAGAAATCGTAATAGAAACCGTTGTCGATCACTGGACCGATCGTGACCTGCGTGCCCGGCCACAATGTTTGCACCGCCTCGGCGAGCACATGCGCCGCGTCGTGGCGGATGAGTTCGAGCGCGCGCGGGTCCTCGCGCGTGAGAAACTCGATTCTAGCGTCGTGCTCGATCGGATCGGTGAGGTCGGCGAGCTGGCCATCAAGCGCCATCGCCACCGTGCGCTTGGCGAGCGAGGGCGAAATGCTCTTGGCGATATCGAGGCCGGTGGTGTTTTGCGGATATTCCCGACGCGCGCCGTCGGGAAAGGTCAGCGCGACCATCATTCACTCCTGTTGCTCACTCGCTGCCTACGAATGCAGGTAAGCGTGGCCGAACGGGTCTTTGTTCAGCGCCTTGCCGCGTCCGGTTCGGCAAGACCTTGTTTTGAGCATGATCTGGTCCGAAAACCGGTACCCACTTTTCGGGATCATGCTCTCGGCGAGGATGGCGCCGAATTCGTTCCGCGCCATCGGCCGTAGCGCCACGGCATATACCAGCGCGATTTTTCCGG
>DATAYT010000141.1:0-4831 GCA_036272395.1 Xanthobacteraceae bacterium | reverse complement strand
CAGTTGCGTGATGCGCTCAAACAAAGCAGAGCCGGCGAGATCGTAGAAGTATTTGGGCGGCAGCCGTTTTGGCTTGGCCGAAAGTCCGGCGATCACCTCGCTGGCAAATCGATCCGAAATTTCGAGGGAGGGAGCCGCGCGCAACGCGGTTTGCGCAATCGTTGTCATTTGGTTACTTAAACTTTCGGTGAAACGCTCAATTCTGATATTCCGCCAGCCGCAATCCGGTGAATTGCCAGCGAGCGGTCGGATAAAAGAAATTGCGGTAAGTCGCGCGCGAATGGCCGGCCGGCGTCGCCAGCGACGAGCCGCGCAGCACCATTTGATTGATCATGAATTTGCCGTTGTACTCGCCGAGCGTCCCAGGCGCCGCTTGGTAGCCGGGATATGGCGCGTAGGCGCTGCGCGTCCATTGCCAGACGATGCCGAAGGCATCAGCGAGCAAATCGTTCCCCACCTCCCACTCGGCTTCGCTCGGCAGATGCTTGCCGGCCCAGCGCGCGAACGCCTCGGCCTCGTAATAGCTGACGTGACAGACGGGCAATGCCGGGTCGATCGGACGCAGACCGCCGAGCGTCATCGCAAACCAGGCGCCGTCGAGCTTGCGCCAATAGCCGGGTGCCTGCCAGCCTTGCGCTTCAACCGTCGCCCAACCGTCGGACAACCACAAAGTCGGCGTGGCGTAGCCGCCGTCGGCCATGAATTCGAGCCACTCGCCATTGCTGACAAGCGAAGGCGCGACCCGCACCCGCTGGAGCAGTATTTGATGCGCTGGTCGCTCATTGTCGAAACAGAAGCCCGCGCCGCCGTGCCCAATGGTGTGAATGCCGGCGAGTAGCGTGCTGGGTTTTGCGCCGATCGCGGAGGTGTCCGCGGGTTGCGGCCACTGCCATTGCGGATCGTAAGCCGGGTGCGTTTCGTTGAGCGAAAACGCATGCAGGATGTCGGTGAGCAATAATTCCTGATGCTGCTGTTCGTGATGCAGCCCGATCTCGATGATCGGAGCGAGCTCGGCCAGGTTGTTTGCCGACTCGATCAGCCGCGTGACCGAGTCATCGACGTGGCGACGATAAGCAGTGACCTCATCGGCGCTGGGACGCGTGATCAGGCCGCGCTGCGGCCGCGCGTGGCGTGGGCCGGCCGAAACATAATAGGAATTGTAAAGATAGGCGAAGCGCTCGTCGAAGACGCGATAATCCTTGGCGCGGGGCCGGAGCAAGAATTGTTCAAAAAACCAGCTGACATGGGCACGATGCCATTTGGTCGGGCTCGCCTCCGGCATGGATTGGACGACTTGATCTTCGGCTGACAAAAATGCCGCCCGCCGCTCGGTTTCGCCGCGCACGCTGCGGAACGCTTGCAGCCAATATGACTGTGGGTCCGTCGAGGCAGCCTCGGGGCTGGCCTCGGTAGAAGCATGGTCCGCTGTCCGCAGGCGGGGCGAAGCGATTGAGCCTGGCATGGCAAAGGTCCGCAAATGGCGGGATTGACGAGGTTTTTCAATAGTCGCGAGGATAATGAGACCCGCCGATATTGGTTCCATAGATGGCCTGCCCGGCCGGCTCTGCAATCCAATTCGTCGCGGGTTAACGCGGATGTGATTGCACAATTCGGCATCCCGTCAAAGCCTGCGGCCACCCCTTGCCGGGCTTGGTAGCTATGCCTACCGACATAGCGGACGGCCGTGTAGTCTTTGGATCGTGACCTTCGTGCCGCGTTCCGCGGCGATTTCACCATAGGGAGGATTTCGCGACGCCACGCCTGATCCTGGCGAGCGACCAAGCACATGAAACGGAGCAAGAAAAAAGCGCCGCGCCGGCCGATGCTGCCGCGCGAGCGTTCGCTTTATTCGGCCATCGTTGATCGGCCGGCGCTCAAACTTCCGAATAAAGCGCGTCTCATATTCTGGAGCATTGTCAATCTTGAAGTCTGGGACATCGGCAAACCGATGGCGCGCCAGGTGCTGGCGCCGCCCGCCGGAGTGACGCATCTGCCCGACGTGCCGAACTGGAGCTGGCATGAATACGGCATGCGGGTCGGGGTGTGGCGCTTCTTCGACCTGTTTAAGCGGCAGAACATAAGACCGACGCTCGCGATCAATGCGCGCGTTTGCGAGGATTATTCGCGCGTCGCGCAACAAGCAAAAGATGACGGCTGGGAATTCATGGGTCATTCCTACCAGCAGGGCCCGATTCATCTGGAGCCGAACCAGAAGGCGATGATCGAGCGTTCGCTTGACGTGATCGAACGCTGTTGCGGCAAGCGGCCGGTGGGCTGGCTTGGCCCGGGCTTAACGCAGACGCTGGAGACGCCGGACCTGCTCGCGGCGGCCGGCATCAAATATATCGGTGATTGGGTCTACGACGACGAGCCGACGACGATCCGCACCGCGAATGGTCCCCTGGTGACGCTGCCCTATACGATGGAGCTCAACGACATTCCCATGATGGCGGTGGCCCACCACGAAGCCGAGTACTTGACCAAGCGCGCGATCGATCAGTTCGACCGGCTTTATGCAGAGGGAGAACAGCGCGCCAAGATCATGGCGCTAGCGATCCATCCTTATCTGAGCGGCCAGCCACATCGCATCAAATATCTCGAAGCGATCTACGATTACGCGCGTAAGTTCGACGGCGTGCAGTACTGGACCGGCGAGGAAATTCTCAATTGGTATCTCGCATGCGGCGGCGCGGCGCGATAAGTGCAATCGTCTGTTTGCTCGCCGCATGGCTTGCCGGCGGCGCGGCTGCCGTGCCATGCCGCACCGGCGGCCCCTACGACAAATGGCTCGCCGAGTTCGAGCGCGAGGCGATTTCCCAGGGTATTTCGCAACAGGCCATTGCCGCCGCCGCGCCCTACCTCACTTACGATCAGCGCATCGTGAATATCGATCGCGGCCAGCGTGTTTTCACCCAGACCTTCCTGGAATTTTCCGATCGCATGGCGGCGGCCTACCGCATTCAGCGTGGCGCCGCTCTGATCAAGACCTATGCGCCGGTCTTCGCCAAAATCGATGCGCAATTCGGCGTGCTGGCGCCGGTCATTGTCTCGTTCTGGGCGCTGGAAAGCGACTTCGACGCGAACATGGGCAATTACCGCACATTAAGCGCGCTTGCCTCGCTTGCTTACGATTGCCGGCGCGCAGATCGTTTCCGCGCCCAGCTGTTCGACGCGCTCCGGCTCATCCAGCGCGGGGACTTGCCTCCGTCGGACATGGTTGGCTCGTGGGCCGGCGAACTCGGTCAGACCCAAATGAGCTTCATCGCGGCAATGCGCCACCGCCATTGGCTTTTGCCGACGTCAAGGCGCTGCAAGCAAGCCTGGTGCGTGCCGGCTACGATGTTGGCGCGATCGATGGATTCCTCGGCTTGAAGACCCGACAGGCGGTCAAGGCGATGCAGGTGAAATACAACTTGCCCGCGGACTCCTATCCCACCGCCGAGCTTTTAGGGCGCATGCGGGGCGGCCGTTAATGCGGGCCGCCGCAAAAAGCCGTTTTCGCGGAAAAGATCATGCGCAAAGAACAAGCTGGAGCCAAATGCTTAAGTAATTTCACGGCCGCTGCCCGCGTCGTGACATAATGCTGTGACACCGCCAGCATTGAGGGATGTGTCCGACCGAAGGGAACGTCGCAGCGATACTGCCCAGCCGCTCGCGGCAGGGTCGACGGCAGCCGCGCCCCCCTGGTCGAGTGTTATATTGTTACATTATAAGTGCAGGTCTTCGAATGCGATGTGACGGCAGCCGGTTGCCGTCGCCGGGGCACAAGCGAAATCGGATAGTAAAAGGCGCATGACAATGCACGAGGCAACTTCCGCGCGACGCGTAGGCCGTAATTGCAATCCCCTGAGCGGCCGCCGTCATGCGATCACATTCGTGGCCGCCGCGTTCCTGATCGCGCTGCCGTTTGCGGCCAATAGTCAGACGGGACAAGGAACCGCTCCAGCTACTTCCCGTGCCCCGGCCGCATCTGCGCCCGCGAACGGCGCTGCGCTAAGCGCGCCGGGCCAGCCGACGGAAGCTCCCGCGAGCGGTGTGTCAGGCGGCTCGAGCGCGGCAGCGCCCGCCGCTCCCACTGCATCCGCGCCCGCTGCGCCAGCTTCGGCGGCACTGCCCGGCGAGCACATGATCAGCGGCGCTGATTTGCCCGAGGACCTCTCGCCGTGGGGCATGTTCGAGAATTCGGATCTGGTCGTCAAAGCCGTGATTATTGGGCTCGCATTGGCCTCGTTCGTGACCTGGACCGTATGGGTTGCCAAGACGCTGGAACTGCGCACCGCCCGGGGCGAGGTGCGGCGCGATCTGCGCGTGCTCAACAACTCCGTGACGCTGGCGCAGGCGCACGATCAGCTGCGCGAGGGCGACAGCCCGGTCTCGCAGCTGATGCGCGCAGCCGGTCAGGAGATCAGAGTGTCGGCAAACCTGCGCGCCGACGGCTTGAAGGAACGCATCGCGCTGCAGCTCGAACGCATCGAGATGGCGGTGAGCCGGAAAGTGTCGCGCGGCACCGGCGTGCTGGCCACCATCGGCTCGACCGCGCCTTTTGTCGGTCTGTTCGGCACGGTCTGGGGCATCATGAACAGCTTCATCGGCATTTCCAACGCGCACACCACCAACCTCGCGGTGGTTGCGCCCGGCATCGCGCAGGCGCTGCTGGCAACGGCGTTCGGTCTGGTCGCGGCGATCCCCGCGGTGATGATCTACAACGTGCTGGCGCGGCAAACCGCGCATTATCGCGCCTATCTCGGTGATGCCTCGGCGCAGGTGATGCGGCTCGTCAGCCGCGATCTCGACCGCGCCAAATTGCCGATGACGCAAGCCGCCGAGTGAG
>DATAYT010000140.1:0-18264 GCA_036272395.1 Xanthobacteraceae bacterium | reverse complement strand
CAGCAGATTACACGTTTGGATCTGGCCAGCTATCTGCTCTCGCCGTCGCTGTTCGTGATGGTGACCCTGATGGTGGTCGAAGCCATGCTCGCCGCGGCGACGACATGGCTCGTCATCAACGCGGGACGCAAGGTCGCGATCGGCCATTTCCTGCTTTCGGATCTGATCTGGATCCTCACCGCTCAATCGGCTTCCTACGTCGTCGGCGTCATCAGCTGGATTTTCGCGGAACGCGCCGGCTATCGCGGTTTTGGCAAATTCATGCTGCGTTTTGCGCGCGAGAACCGCGGCAAGGTCAAACTGCTTAACGAGAAGCCTGCGCGCGAACAAGTGGAGCCGTTCCTCACCGGTGAGACCTTTCAGTGCTTCTTCAACGTAATGTACGAACTGGAATTCGCGCTGAAGCTGTTTCTCGGGCTCGTCTTCAATGCGCTCGTGCTTGGCACTGAGATCGATATCAGCCTGCCGTTTGCATATGTGGGTGCCTTAGGCGCGCTGTTGCTGATGCAGTGGATCCTGCAAAAGCCGATCGCGCATGCCTATCTCGAAAACCAGCGCATGAACAATCGCGTTACTGCGCAAGGCTACACGGCGTGGGACAACGTCTTTTCCGGCAACAGCTACAATCTGCGGCTCTGGCTGGCGGAATTCAAGAAACGCCTGCGCGAAGGCCTGGTCGTACAGATCCGCGCCATCGTCGCCCGCGAAGGCATGAGCGCCATGAGCGGGATCGTGAGCCTGGCGATCGTGTTCGCGACCATCAGCGTGGTGGCGCTGCAAAATGCCGGCGACACAGTCCTGCTAATCGGGCTGGCGACCACTTTGCCGCGCCAGATCGAAATGACCTACGAATTGCATCTGCTCGCTACCGGCTGGAACGACTTTATCGCGATCTGGACTCGATTCGGCGGCGTCGCCGCCAACATGTTGCCCGAACCCGAGCCCGATTTTGACAAACGCATCAAGTTCGACCGGCTGGTCTTGCGCGAGGGCGATCATGCCAACGTCGTCTCGTCGTTAGGCGACGCCCTTCGCATTGCTTTTGCCCACCCGACCGGGCGCATCAATGTGAGGGGCGCCAACGGCACCGGGAAATCGTCGTTGTTGGCAAGCTTAAAGACCGAGATGAAAAAACGCGCCTATTATTGGCCGACGACTGACCGGCTGGCGTTTAAGTTCACCGGCGGCGTCGTGCCGGTGGACGTCGAAGGAGATGACGAAGACGATGTCGTCGTGGTCGCCGAGTCGATGGACAAGAAGCTTGGCTTCTCGTCCGGCGAGCGCCAGCTGAAATCGCTCGAGGAAATCGTCAATTCCACCGACGCCGAAGTTTATCTGCTTGATGAATGGGACGCCAATCTCGACAGCGCAAACAAGGCCAAGGCGGACGCGCTGGTCGACGCGCTCGCGGCGCGCGCACGGGTCGTCGAGATATCCCATCGTGATGGGACGGCGTACGGCGTTCCCATTTAAGGGCCGTCTGGCGCGCTTGCGGGTACGGTCGCGCGGTAAAGGTCCGTGCGGAATGTGCTAGCCTTGTCCGGCGTTCGGGACGATAGTGATGGACCGCAGGCAGATCATAAGACTCGTTGGCGGATCGGCAGTTTTTGCAGCCGCGACCGCATGGCCGCGTGGCAGTATGGGGGCGGCAAAGACCGCCCGTGTCGGTATCATCGACGACGGGCCCGACTGGGACGCCTTTCGCGAGGAACTGCACGAACTGAACTATATCGAGGGCCAAAACATCGCTTTCGAATATCGGCGGGCGGACGGAATGCCCGATCGGCTGGCCGCCGCGGCGCGCGAATTGGCCCAGATTCCCGTCGACGTCATCGCGGTGTATGGCACGCCCGCCGCGCAGGCGGCGCAACAGGTGACCAAATCCATTCCCATCGTCGTCATCGCCGTTGGCGATCTTGGCGCCGCGGGGCTGGTCGCCAATTTCGCGCATCCGGGTGGCAATATCACCGGCAACACCGCTCTCGGTCCGGATATCGTCACCAAACGGCTGCAGGTCTTGCGCGACGCCATTCCTACCGTCTCGCGCCTGGCCTTGCTTTGGAATCCAAACAATGCATCAAGCGCCGCGATATTAGATGAATTGTGGAAGACCACGCCCTATTTCGGGATGAGCCTGACGCCGGTTGAGGCGCGCACCGCCGACGATTTTCCGCGAGCCTTTGCCGCGATACTGTCGAACCGGCCGGATGCCGTGCTCACGAGCAACGACGCGATGCATCAGAGCCATATGGCGCAGGTGATCGATTTCCTGCTCAAGAATCGGATTCCGGGAATGTTCCAGCTCCGGCGCAATGTCGTCGACGGCGGGCTGATGTCCTACGGCACGAGCCTGCCGGATCTGTTTCGCCGCGGCGCCCGCTATGTCGACAAAATTCTCCACGGCGCCAAACCCGGCGAGCTTCCGATCGAGCAGCCGGTTACGTTCGGGCTCGTTGTTAACTTAAAAACCGCGCGCGCTATCGGGGTCGAAATCCCGTCCGCGCTGCTTGCCAGGGCCGACGAAGTGATCGAATGAGAAGATGCTCTCCCGTATTCCCCTCCCCCTTGTGGGGAGGGGTCAGGGGTGGGGGTAGAACGGCTCACAGGCGTCGTCGCTGTCACGGCACCTTGCTACCCCCTCCCATCCCTCCCCCACAAGGGGGGAGGCGCCAAAAATGCTAATATGCGCCCATGAAAGCCGACGTCGACGAAAAAAGCGGCGGACTTAAAGCCGATTTGTCCGAGCGCTCCAGTACGGCGCCTTCGGGCGTCGGCGCTTCGATCATGCGCAGCCGATTATTTTTCAAATATACCTTTTTGTTCGTGACCGTCGTCGTACTGGCGCTGGTCGCCAGTGGCGGGTTCGAAGTCCGTTTCTCGTATCAAGAACACAAGAATTCCTTGATCAGCATCCAGGAGCAGCAGGCGGCTGCTGCCGCCGACAAGATCGAAGAGTTCATCACTCAAATCGAGAGCCAAGTGGGCTGGACCACACAGCTGCCGTGGACCGACGGCACGCTCGATCAGCGCCGCTTCGATGCGTTGCGGCTTTTGCGCCAAGTACCGGCGATCACGGAGCTTGCTCAAATCGATGCTGCCGGCCGCGAGCAGCTCAAGGTCTCCCGGCTGACAATGGACGTGGTCGGTAGCGGTATCGACTACTCGCACAAGCCGGAATTCACACAAGCGGTGGCGCACAAAGTGTATTACGGCCCGGTTTATTTTCGCCGGGAATCCGAGCCGTACATGACGTTGTCGCTCGCCGGCACCCGGCGCGACACCGGCGTGAGCATCGCGCAGGTCAATCTCAAGTTGATCTGGGATGTGGTTTCCAAGATCAAGGTTGGCGCGCATGGCCGCGCCTATGTGGTGGATTCCGACGGTCGGCTGATCGCGCATCCGGACATCAGTCTGGTGTTGCGCAATACCGATATGTCGCGCCTGGACCAGGTGCGCGGCGCGCGTGCGGGTTCCGCGACCGAGGCCGTGCAGGAAGCCGACGATATCGGCGGCCACAAAGTGCTGACCGCCTACGCGCCGGTCAATCCGCTCGGCTGGTTCGTCTTTGTCGAGACCCCGATCGAAGAAGCCTACGCGCCGCTTTACCAGTCACTCGAGCGCATGGGCTACGTGTTGCTCGGCGCGCTTGCGCTTGCCTTCATCGCCGGCATGTTCCTGGCGGGGCGGATGGTGGTGCCGATCCAGGCGCTGCGGGCGGGTGCGGCACGCATCGGCAGCGGCGATCTCGCGCAGCGCATCACGATCAAGAGCGGCGATGAAGTCGAAGCCCTGGCCAATCAGTTCAACGACATGGCCGGAAAGCTGCAGGAATCCTACGCCGACCTTGAAAAGAAAGTCGAGCAGCGTACGGCCGAACTAAGTGAATCGCTCGAGCAGCAGACGGCGATCAGCGAAATCCTGCGGGTGATTTCGAACTCGCCGAACGACCTGCGGCCGGTGCTCAATTCGGTGGCCGAGAACGCGGCCCGCATTTGCGAGGCGCAATATACGGACATTTTCATTATCGAAGATGACGTGCTGCGCGTTGTTGCCGGTTTCGGCGAGATTGGACGGCCCGTTGATGAACCGTTTCCGTTGGACCGCTCAACGATTGTGGGACGAAGCGTTATGGACAGGCAGCCGGTCCATGTCGAGGACGTGCAGCAAGCTGGTGACGAATTTGCACGCGGGCGGCAATTGGCAAAAAGATTCGGCCATCATACGACTTTAGCCGTGCCGCTGATCCGCGAGGGCCACGCGCTCGGCGCCATTGCAATACGCCGCACTGACGTGCGGCCCTTCGAGCAAAAGCATATCACGCTGCTGTCGACTTTCGCCGATCAGGCGGCGATCGCGATCGAGAACGTGCGGCTGTTCGAGGCCGAGCAGCAGCGCACGCGCGAGCTTTCCGAATCGCTCGAGCAACAGACCGCGACGGCGGAGGTGCTCAAGATCATTAGCCGCTCGACCTTCGATTTGCAATTGGTGCTCAATACGCTTGTCGAATCGGTCGCGCGCCTGTGCGACGCGGATATGGTTTCGATTCGCCGACCGAAGGCCCTGGGATTCCTTCATGTCGCCACTCGCGGCGTGCCACGCGAGTACAGCGAATACATGCAAAATCATCCGATCGAAGCGGGCCGAGGGACGGTCGCAGGTCGGGTTTTGCTGGAAGGTAAGCCTGTTCATGTCGCCGACGTGCAGACCGACCCGGAATATACAATGACCGCAATCTCGCAGCGGGCCGGTTTCCATACTTTCCTTGGCGTGCCACTGATGCGCGAAGGAAACCCGATCGGCATCATCATTCTGGGCCGCACGGCGGTACGGCCGTTCGCCGATAAGCAGATCGAGCTCGCTACCACCTTCGCCGACCAGGCCGTGATCGCGATCGAAAACGTGCGCCTGTTCGAGGAAATTCAGGAAAAGAGCCGCCAGGTCGAGGAGGCGAGCAAACACAAGTCGCAGTTCCTCGCCAATATGAGCCACGAGTTGCGCACGCCGCTCAACGCAATCCTCGGCTATGCCGAGCTTGTCCTCGATGGCATTTACGGCGACGCGCCGGAGAAGATGCGCAACGTGCTCGAACGCATCCAGACCAATGGCAAGCACCTTCTTGGCCTGATCAACGACGTGCTCGATTTGTCGAAGATCGAGGCAGGCCAGCTCGTGCTTTCGCTCAACGATTATTCGATCAAGGACATGATGCAGGGTGTCTATGTCGCAGTCGAACCGCTCGCCGGCAACAAGAAACTGAACTTCAAGCTCGAAGTGCCGCCGGATTTGCCGCCCGCGCGCGGCGATGAACGGCGCCTCTCCCAGGTGCTGCTCAATCTGGTCGGCAATGCGATCAAATTCACCGATACCGGTGAAGTGGCCATAAAAGCCTCCACGGCCAATGGCAGTTATACCGTTGCGGTGAGGGACACCGGCCCCGGGATTGCCGAGGCCGACCAGGCCAAAATATTCGAAGAATTTCAGCAGTCGGAGAGCACGCATACCAAGGCCAAGGGCGGCACCGGCCTGGGCCTCGCCATCGCCAAGCGGATCGTTGAAATGCATGGCGGCCGGCTGTGGGTCGAATCGACTCTGGGTAATGGGGCGACATTTTTCTTCACGGTTCCATTGCGCGTCGAACATACGGTGAAGGCATGAGCAAGCGCGTACTTGTGGTCGAGGATCAGGAGGATAACCGCCAAATTCTCCGCGATCTTTTGGGCAGCTTCGGCTACGAAATGACGGAAGCCTGGGATGGCGAAGCCGGCGTCGCCGCGGCCAAAGAGCAGCGCCCGGATCTCATTCTCATGGATATCCAATTGCCCTTGATGGACGGCTATGAGGCGACTCGCCGCATCAAGGCCGATCCCGAATTGAAAAAAATTCCAATCATCGTCGTGACGTCCTATGCCTTGAGCGGCGACGACAGCAAAGCGCACGCCGCCGGTTGTGATGCCTACGTCACCAAGCCTTACAGTCCGCGCCAGCTGCTCGCCAAGATCAAAGAGTTCTTGCCGTAGCGTTCCAGGGTCATATGCATAACCCAGCTCGCATCCTCATCGTCGACGATAATGAGACTAACCGGGACATCCTCGTCACCCGGCTGTCAAAGCACGGCTACGAAACGCTGCAAGCCGCCGACGGCGAGGAGGCCCTTGCGTGCGCCTCGCAACATCACCCCGATCTCATACTGCTTGACGTCGAAATGCCAAAGCTCGACGGCTTCGAAGTCTGCCGCCGGCTGAAGAACGATCCGGCCATGCCGTTCATGCCGATCATTCTCTGCACCGCGCGGGCGGCCTCGCAGGACGTGGTCACCGGACTTGATGCCGGCGCCGACGAATATCTGACCAAGCCGATCGACCAGGCGGCGCTGGTCGCCCGTGTGCGCTCGATGCTGCGAATCAAGGAACTGCACGATCAAGTCCAGGCCCAAGCCAAGGATCTGGCGAGCTGGAATGCGACGCTCGAGCAGCGCGTCAACGAGCAGGTCTGCGAGCTCGATCGCATGAACAAGCTTAAAGGCTTTCTCTCGCCGCAGATCGCCAAACTCGTGGTCTCGGACGAGAAACTGTTGGAGAGCCACCGGCGCGATATTACCGCGGTGTTCTGCGATCTTCGCGGCTTCACCGCATTTGCCGAACACGCCGAGCCCGAAGACATCATCGCTGTCTTACAGGAATATTATCGCTGCCTGGGGGAATCGATCGATCGTTTCGAGGGAACCTTGCAGCACTTCGCCGGCGACGGCCTGTTGATCATTTTCAACGATCCAATTCCATGCCCCGATCCGGCGGTGCGCGCGGTGCGTATGGCGGTTGAAATGCGCAGCCATGTCGCGGCGCTTGCCGACAAATGGCGCCGCTTCGGTCACGAGCTCGGTTTCGGCATCGGTATCGCCGCCGGCCATGCGACGCTAGGAAACGTCGGCTATGCGGGGCGCTTCCATTATTCGGCGAACGGGACGGTGGTCAATCTCGGCTCGCGCTTGTGCGGGCACGCCAACGACGGGCAAATCTTGATCGATGGCCGAGTCCAAGTTGCCGTTGAAAAAGTTGCCGAGATCGAAGCGCTCGGCGAGCTTGACATAAAAGGTCTGCACCGGCCGATCCGCGCTTTCAACGTGCGGGGATTGACGGCCTGATCAAATTGGCCGCGTAAAATGACGGCCATTCGCGGGGAAAGCTGGGGGAAACTGTGCTCAATGGAATAACATATGCGATCGAGGAATTGGCGCTCGCCAATCGCATCCTCGCGCATGAAGGCGTGCTTGATGCTTTCGGCCATGTTAGCGTACGGCATCCAAATAATCCTGATCGCTATTTGCTGTCGCGCTCGCGCTCGCCGGTATTGATCGAACCCGACGACATTTTGGAATTCACGCTCGATTCCGAGCCGGTGCGGCCGCCGAAAGCGCTGCTCTACGCGGAGCGCGTCATTCACGGCTGCATCTACCAGGCGCGTCGCGACGTGCTCGCGGTGTGCCATCACCATGCGCCGGCGGTGATGCCGTTCTGTATCGCCGGTAAGCCGATCGTTCCGGTTTTCCATCTCGGCGCGGCGATGGGAGAGGAGGCGCCGTTCTGGGATCAATATGACGAATTCGGCGCCACCAATCTTCTGGTCGTCAAGCCCGAGGAGGGACGCTCGCTCGCCCGCGCACTTGGTCAATATTCCGCGGTGCTGATGGACCGGCACGGCGCGACCGTAGTCGGCGCGAATCTGAAAGAGCTCGTGGCGCGCGCGATCTTCATGTGCCAGAACGCCGAGTACCAGCTGCGCGCGCTCACCCTTGGCGCCCCGCAACCGCTGCATCGCGGCGAAATTAAACTGGCCGGCACGCTGAGCGCGATGCCGAATGTCGTGACCAGGACGTGGGAATATTGGACCGCGCGACTGGAAGCGAGCGGCGGCCTGCCGCCGCGCCGAATGCCGGCCAAGGCGCCGCGCCGCACGATGGCGCGGCCGGCGCGCGGCGCCGCGCGCGAACGCCGCAAGGGCCGCCGGCGATAACAGTGCCAAAGCATGATCCCGAAAGGTGGATACCGGTTTTCGGAAAAGATCATGCGCAAACAAAGAAGCTAAAGCGAAATACCGAATCAACCTAAAAATGATTTTCGCTTTTGCGTTAATGACGGTCGCGCGCCGCGGCGCTGATCGCCCCGAGTATGGCGGCGCGGTCTTTGTCGAGAACGCTGCGAACCGTTTGCTGCTGGCCGATTTCGCCCATTTCGCGCTGGCGCTTGACCGTGGCGTTTGTCATCAGCGGCTCGACCCCGAGCTCGCGCAGGGTCTCGGCAACTTCCTCCATTTCGGCGGCGCGCCGCTCGCCATGGACCGCCATCCGTTCCAGGTTGTAGGGCGCGATCTTCGCCCAATCGAGCCCGGGATAATTGTTGCGCATCGATGCGGCGACCTCATCGATGACGCCGGCGCGCGCCGCTGCCAAAAAACACTCGAGCGTGAGCGCCTCGATGCCCTTGATCATCACGCTGCGCACCATTTTGATCGCCGCCGCCGCACCGATCTCGGCGCCGGCGATGCTGGCGCGCATGCCAAGGCCAGCGAGCGTCGGCGCGACCGCTTGACTGTCCGGTCCGGCAATGAGCAACGGCGTCTGATGGCGCGCCGGGTAGATCGGCGCCAGCACGGCAACGTCAATATAGCGTGCGGCGCCGTCGAGCAGTTTGGCGCTGTCGTGCTTGCGGCCGGGCGACACCGAATTGATGTCGAGGAAGAACGGTTTTCCGTGCAAATGCGCCTTCACCGATTCCGCCGCTTCGACGCTCGATGCCGCAGTGACCGCGGAAACGACGAACTCGGCCTGCCGCACCGCGTCCGCGGCGGAAACGGCACAACGCACCCCGCTCGCATCCGCGGCGCGGCGTAGCTTGTCACCCGTCGCGCTTTGCGGGAAAAGAATATCCCGGGCGGTCATCTGGGCCGCGCTCGCATCGTGCAGTCCCGCGGCGATCGCCTGGCCGGCTTCGCCGAAGCCGATGAAAGCGATTCTCGGTTTGCCGTTGGCCATGCATTCCTCGCGAAGGTTTGGGTACGGCGCGGTAGTTGCGGCGCGTTACTCGCATCTTTGCCGCAAATGATCGCAGGTTTGCTGCAGGTTTGCTATATGGTGCGCAATCGAGCCTTGGCCCCGCATTGCCGCGGAGTCATCTCCCGCATAATCCTTGGCGAGTCATCATGACAGCTCACCCTTGTCGCGACCGACTGGAACAAGCGCTGGCGCGCATCGCCGATCCGAAAGGCGAGGGAGCGCGCGTCTGCCTCACTGTCTACGGCGATACCGCGCGGACGGCCGCCGATGCCAGCGATGCGCGCGCCGCGCGCGGCCGCTCGCTTGGATCTCTCGACGGCGTCATCGTCAGTATCAAGGATCTCTTCGATGTTGCCGGCGAGCCGACCAGGGCCGGCTCGAAGATCCTGGCCGAGGAAGCGGCCCCAGCCGCATCTGATGCTCTCATCGTGCAGCGGCTGCGCCAGGCGGGTACGGTCATCGTCGCCAAGACCAATATGACCGAGTTCGCGTTTTCGGGGATCGGCGCCAATCCGCATTTCGGCACGCCGCGCAATCCGCGCGATCGGGGCCGCGTGCCGGGCGGCTCCTCAGCTGGCGCGCCGGTCGCGGTTGCCGACGGCATGTGCGACATTGCGATCGGTACGGATACCGGCGGGTCGGTGCGAATTCCCGCCGCCCTGTGCGGTGTGGTCGGCTTCAAGCCAAGCCGCCAGCGCGTTCCGACCGAGGGCGCTTTTCCGCTGAGCAAGACGCTCGATTCCATAGGACCGATTGCGCGCAACGTCGCCGATTGCGCCAAGGCGGATGCGATCATGGCCGGCGAAGAATTTACGCCACTCGAGACGAGCGCACTTGCCGGGGTCCGCTTTGGTCTCCCCGAAGGGCTTTTGCTGGAACGGCTCGACGACATTGTCGCTCCGGCGTTCGCGGCCGCCGTCGCGCGTCTCGATGCGGGCGGCGTCCGCCTCAGCCATGAAAAGCTGCCGCTCCTGGATGACTGGGTCGCGGTGAATGAACGCGGCGGCGTAATTCCGCCGGAGGCTTGCGCGGTTCATCGTGACCGGCTGCGTCGTCGCGCCGCCGATATCGATCCGAATGTTCGTGTCCGCATCGAGCGTGGCTGCGCGGTGAGCGAGGCGGATTTGGCCGAAATCTTACGCGAGCGCCGCCGCCTTGTTGCGGCGATGGATGCGCGGGTGAACGGGCTTGACGCGCTCGTCATCCCAACGACCGCAATCGTTGCCCCGACCATCGCTGAGGTCGACGATGCGAAGGTTTTCGCCGTGCGCAATGCAGCGGTGCTGCGAAACACCAGCATGGTCAACTTTTTTGACCTGTGCGCGATTTCCCTGCCGCTTTCTGCAAGCCTGCCGGTCGGCCTGATGCTGGTCGCGCGCAATGGCCAGGACCTCCGGCTATTGCGAATTGCGGACGCCGTGATGCGATTATTTGCTGCGTGATCTGGGGTCAAAGCTCTTATTTGCGCGCCTGTTTGGCCAAAGGCTTGTTCACCAAAGGCTTGCCGCCAGCACGATCATTTTCTAGCATTTTGCCAAAGATAAGGAGGAGATCGCCATGCCGCGCCGCAATCATCTCAGCCGCCGTTATCTGCTGGCCAGCGCCGTTGCCGGCGCAACAGGCTTGGCCATGCCTGGCATGGTTCGCGCACAGGGCGCCGGCGGCCGTCCGCCGTTGAAAGTGGGGGTGCTTCTGCCGCGCTCCGGCTTCGAAGCTAGTATCGGGCAGGACTGCCAGCGCGGCGTCGATATCGCGCCGGGCATCCTTAAGTCACTGAATCTGCCGGAACTGGCGGTGATGAATGCCGATACCGAATCCAATGTAGACGTCGCCCGCGAGCGCGCCGAGAAGCTTATCAATGATGGCGCGCAGCTTCTGGTCGGCGCTTTTGACTCGGGCCAGACCACCGCGATCGCCCAAGTCGCCGAACAGAAGGGCATCCCGCTCGTCATCAATATCGCCGCCGCGCCGGACATCACCGAGCAAGGCTATAAGTTCGTGTTCAGGAATTTCCTCACCGCGCAGATGATTCTCGGCAGCGCTTTTGAGAATCAACTGGAATTGTTCAACCTCATCGGCGCCGCGCCTAAGTCGGTCGTTTACATGCACGTCAACGACACCTTCGGCACTGCGATGTCGAAGGGCATCGGTGCGGTGATGCCGAAGTTCAATATGCCTTACAAGATAGCCGACGAGATCGCCTATGATCCGACCGCGCGCGATCTTTCCGTCGAGGTTACGAAAGCCAAGGCTGCTAATGCCGATGCTCTCCTGGTTGTCGGCCGGCTCAACGATGCGATGCTGATCACACGGGAACTGGTCAAGCAGCGCTGGACGCCGCAAGCGATCCTGAGCATGGGACCAGGCTGGTACGAGGATCAATATCTCAAGACGCTCGGCAAGTTGTCGGATGGCCCTATCAGTCTGGTTCCGTTTCAGGATCCGAACAAGAAACTCACCAAAGTGCTGGAAGCCGCGCTAGCCAAGGCCTATCCCGGCATCAACCTGAGCACCAACCACGTCTATACGTTTGAGGCGCTGTTGATTGCCGCCGACGCTTACAAGCGCGCCGGAACAAGCGATCCGAAAGCATTGGCCGACGCCATCCGCACCACCAACATCACCGACAATGTCAGCATCGGCCCTGGCATCCAGTTCAACGCCAAGGGCCAGAACGACAAGCTCAAGTGCGGCACGATCCAGAACCGCGCCGGGAAGCTCGTAGTTCTCACGCCGAAAGCTGCGGCAAACGCCAAGCCGGAATGGCCGATGGCGCCTTACCAGAACCGCGCCTGAGTCCGGGCGGTGCCGATCGATGTCTATCTGAACGTAGCCGTCGCCGGAATTTTGACGGGCCTGGTTTATGGCCTGATGGCGCTCGGCCTTTCCGTCATTTTTGGCGTCGTGCGCGTGGTCAATTTCGCCCACGGCGAAATGATGTCGATCGCAATGTATCTGACGGTGCTGTTATTCTCGAGCCTCAACCTCGATCCCCTGGTTATGCTTGTGCCGATCGCGGCGGTCCTGTTCGTGTTCGGTTATGCGCTGCAAGCCGGATTGATCAATCCTTTCATCAGCCGGCCTGAGCACAGTCAGTTCCTGCTCCTGGTTGCCCTCGCTCTCATCATCGTCAACACGCTTTTGATCATTTTCGGCCCAGACGCGCGAACGGTACAGACCTCGTATACCTTCGACAGTTTCCAGCTCGGCGCGCTGATCGTCGACGCAACCAAGCTCTATGCCGGCGCTGCGGCGATCGTCGTCGCGGCGTTGCTGTTCGCGTTTTTCCGCCTTGCGCCGCTCGGCAAGGCGATACGCGCCTGCGCCGATAATTACACTGGCGCGCTTGTGGTCGGTCTCGACGTCAAGCGGCTCTATGCGCTGACCTTCGGCATCGGCGCCGCCTGCGTCGGCGCCGCCGGCGTGATGATGACATTGATCGTCGATGTGACGCCGATCATCGGTCCGACATATACGCTGCTTGCCTTCGTCATTGTGATTACCGGCGGGCTTGGCTCGATGGCGGGTGCTCTTCTCGGCGGCCTCTTGATCGGCGTCACCGAGGCCTTGGCCGGACTCCTTTTCACGCCTTCGGCCAAAAGCATGTTCGCCTTCGCCATTCTCGTCCTGGTGCTGTTGTTTCGCCCGCAGGGAATTCTCGGCAGAAGATCGATCTGATGGTCGCCAAGACCCCCGTTCATGTCCTCGATTATCTCACGCGCCTGACTGCGTCGGTGTTCGCCGACATTCCGCCCCGGGCGATGATTTTGCTCGTCACTTTGTTGGCGCTGCTTTTGATCGCGCCGTGGCTCATCAACGACTACCTGCTGACCGTGCTGATCGTCGTCCTCTACTTCGCCTTCACCGGTCAGGCCTGGAACATCATGATGGGATTTGCCGGGCAGCTTTCGCTTGGCCATGCGATCTATGCCGGGCTCGGCGGCTATATTGCCGCTGTGCTGTTCGCTCGCTTCGGCATCGCGCCGTGGCTGGGATTTCTCGCCGTCATACCCGTGGCCGCGGTCTGCGGCGCTACAATTGGATTTCTCGCCTTTCGCTTCCGCGTCGCCGGTGTTTATTTCGCGATTTTGACAATCGCCTTTGCCGAATTTGCGCGCATCGGCTTCGACCACTTGGATTTCGTCAATGCCTCAGCGGGTTTGTTCCTTCCGGTCGCGCAATATGCGCATAACGATCTGTGGCGTCTTCGCGGCAATCCGACGATGTTCTATTACGTCATCCTCACCGCCGCCGCCCTCGTCTTCGTGCTCTGCCGTGCGCTGTTGAAAAGCCGCCCCGGTTATTGCTGGTTGGCCATCCGCGAAGACGAACAAGCGGCGCGTGCGGTCGGCATCGATAGTTTCCACTACAAGATGGCAGCGGTGATGATCTCCGCCGTCATCACCTCCTTTGCCGGCGTGTTCTACGCGTTCTTCTACAACAACCTGTTCCCTGAACAGGTCTTCAATATTTCCCGATCGATCGAGATGATTCTCGGCCCGATCATCGGCGGCATCGGCACGCTGTTCGGGCCAATCCTCGGCGCCTTCGTGCTCACCGGTCTCGCCGAAGCGCTCAATACCGCACTGATCGCCTTAGGCTTCGATCTGCCGGGTGCGAAGCAGGTTTTCTACGGCATTTGTCTGCTTTTGGTCGTTGTCGTCTTGCCCGACGGCGTGTGGCCCTGGCTGGCGCGGCTGATCGGCGTAGACGAGGCGCGGCGATGAAGGCGTTGCTTTCTCTGCAAGCTGTGAGCAAGCGGTTTCGCGGCCTTGTTGCTGTAGACGCCGTCAGTTTCGACGTGGCGGCCGGGGAATTGTTCGCGGTCATCGGCCCCAATGGCGCGGGTAAGACCACATTGTTCAACATAATTGCCGGCGCGGTCGCGCCCGATTCAGGTTCGATCAGCTTTGCCGGTGAGGCGATCGGCGGCTTGCCTCCCGATGCGATTTGCCGACGCGGCATCGGCCGCACTTTTCAGATCGTTCGCCCATTTCCCGCCTTGACCGTGGAGGACAACGTCATTGTCGGTGCACTCCTGCACAATCGCGATGTCGGCAAGGCGCGCGCGTGCGCGAGCGAATTCCTGCGCCGCCTCGACCTCTTTGACCAGCGCAACCGGATAGCCGCCACACTGACGCTACCCGATCGAAAGCGCCTCGAGGTTGCGCGGGCTCTCGCGACCGAACCGAAGCTGCTGCTACTCGATGAAGTCATGGCGGGGTTGCGCCCGACCGAAAGCGATCGCATGGTCGCGATCTTGCGGACGCTTAACAGCGACAGCGGATTGACGATTGTTTTGATCGAACACGTCATGCGCGCGGTGATGGCGCTGGCGTCCAACGTCTTGGTGCTCGATCATGGAATTGCAATTGCGCAAGGCAAACCGGAAGCGATCGTCCGCGATCCTGCCGTCGTGCAGTCCTATCTCGGCGCGGAGCCGGTTTGATGCTGCATGTCGAACAACTCGACGTCTTTTATGGCGACGTGCAGGCGCTCGATGGCGTATCGCTCGATGTCGAAGATGGCGCGATCGTCGCAATCATCGGCGCCAATGGCGCGGGTAAGACGACGCTCATTCGCGCGCTCGCCGGGATGAACCGATCGGCGGCCGGCCGGGTGGTGTTTCGTGGCGAAAATATTCTGGGCTGGCCGAGCCATCGCATCTGCAATCTGGGCATCGGGCAGGTTGCCGAAGGCCGCCAGATCTTTCCGAGTTTGACCGTCGATGAGAACCTCGACATCGGCGCCATGCTGCCGCGCGCCCGCGCCGGTAGAGCCAAAAACCGGGAGCGGGTGCTGGCGCTGTTTCAGGTGCTGGCCGAGCGCCTGCGCCAGCCGGCCGGTACGCTGTCGGGCGGCGAGCAGCAAATGCTGGCAATTGCCCGCTGTCTGATGGGTGCGCCGCAGCTCATCATGTTCGACGAGCCCTCGCTCGGGCTCGCGCCGGCCATCGTTCATCGATTGCTCGATACCATTCGTGACCTCAATCGCGATGGCGTGACCTGCCTGTTGGTCGAGCAGAACGTCGCGCTGTCGCTGAAGCTCGCCAGCCGCGCTTATGTTTTGGAAAACGGGCGCGTTACTTTGAGCGGCGCCGGAGCCGAATTGCTGGCCGACGACCGCATCCGCAGCGCCTATCTCGGATTGTGAGGCAGCGGTTCAGGCGGCGGGTCGGCGAATCCTGTCCATCAACATTGCAAGCGCGCCGACGCGCGCGCTCAACGGTGCGAACGGGAAAGCCTGCCGAACGCGGCTATACACGTCGGCTGCCGTCGTCGATTCATCGTCCGAAAGTGCCGCGGTCATGGCGCGGGCCATTTCGGCTTCCGAGCGGCCGCTCAAGGGTGCCGGCACCATGGTCACGTCGCCAAGCGGAGCCGGCGATTTTACGCGCAAAGTGATGCGATGAGCGGCGCCCATTGATAACCTCCCGGTCCAGTCGAGCGCCCCGTCAACGCACCATCCCGGTTCCCGGTTCCATCGCCGCGGCCGAGCCCGGCGCAAAGCCTGGCCTGGCGCGCCTTTTGTGCCGCGTGGCGCGCGTTACCTTAACGGCTCGCCAATGGCGACGCGCAACGTGCCGACACCCTCGATCTCGCACTCGATCTTGTCGCCCGCGACCGTCGCGGCCACGCCCGAGGGCGTGCCGGTCATGATGATGTCGCCAGCCGCGAGCTCCACCATTTCCGACAGTTTGGAAATGATCTCCGGCACGTTCCAGATCATCTGATCGAGATTGCCATCCTGGCGTACTTCGCCGTTGACCTCGAGCGCGATGCGGCCTTTCCCGGGGTGACCGATTTCCGCGGCTGGGCGCAGCGGTCCACAGGGTGCCGAAAAATCGAACGCCTTACCGATTTCCCAAGGCCGCTTGATGTTGCGCGAGGCGATCTGCAAATCGCGGCGGGTGAGGTCGATGCCGACGCCGTAGCCGTAGATGCAGTCGAGCGCCTTTTCGGTCTTGATGTTGCGGCCGCCGCTTTTCAGCGCCACCACGAGCTCGACCTCATGATGCATGTCTTTGGTCAGCGATGGGTAGGGCACGGTACCGCCGTCCGCAACGATGGCATCGGCCGGCTTGGCGAAGAAGAACGGAGGCTCGCGGACGTCCTGTCCCATCTCCTTGATGTGCTCGATGTAATTGCGGCCGACGCACCATAGGCGGCGGACCGGAAAATATTTGCCGGTGCCGGCAACCGGAATGGCCGCTTGCGGGGGTTGCGGAATGACATAACTCTTGCTGTCGGCGCTCATTGGTCTTTTCAACTTGAAGGAAGGGAAATTGGCGGGATGGACGCTCCGCTTATAGCGCCGTCGCTGCGCCGTCAATCGAGCTCCACGGCGCCGCTCAGAGCGATGACGCCGCGATCGGCTCCCGCTCCGCAAGCGGTGACGACTGCTCCTTGAGCTGCAGCCGGTGGAACGATGCGTAGCGGCTGCCCTTGCGCAGCAATTCTTCATGCCGGCCGGATTCGACCACGACGCCATTCTCGACCACGAGAATGCTGTCGGCGTGCATGATGGTGGACAGCCGGTGCGCAATCATCAGGGTCGTGCGGCCCTTGCACAGTTCGGTCAGCGCCTCCTGGACGTGGCGCTCCGATTCCGAATCAAGCGAGGCGGTCGCCTCGTCGAGCAATATGATCGGGCAATTCTTGATCAGCGCCCGCGCGATCGCGATGCGCTGGCGCTGGCCGCCGGAAAGCTGCAAGCCATGCTCGCCGACCGGCGTGTCATAGCGCGCCGGAAAGCTCATGATGAAATCGTGGGCGTGAGCGGCCTTGGCGGCTGCAACGATCTCGGCATCGGACGCGCCAAGCTTGCCCAGCGCTATGTTCTCGCGAATGGTGCCGCGGAACAAATGGACAATTTGGCCGACATAAGCGAGCGCCCCGCGCAGCGAGCCGCGCGAAACCGACACAATGTTCTGACCATCGATGAGCACGCGGCCGCCGCCGGCGTCGTAGAAGCGCAACAACAGGTTCAGCACCGTCGACTTGCCGCCGCCCGAAGGTCCGACCAGCGCCGTGACCTTGCCCGGCTCCGCGACGAAGCTCATGCCGCGCAGAACCGGGGTGGGATCGCGATAAGCGAAATCCACGTCGGCGAATTCGATGCGCGCTTTCGTCAGCTTCAGCGGCGGCAGATTCTCGTCATTCGGCTCGCCCGCCGGGCTGTCGATCACCTCATAGAGAACCCGCACGCCGACGAGGTTATTGTTGAGATCGATATTGAGCCGGGCCAGCCGCTTGGCCGGCTCATAGGCGAGGAGAAATGCCGCCAGGAACGAGACGAAGGCGCCCGGCGTCGCGCCAGTCTCGATAACGCGGTAGCCGCCGTAGATGGTGGCGAGCGCGACCGCAAAGCCGCCGAGCATTTCCATCAGCGGGCTGGCGCGGTTGGAGACCCGCGCCATCTTGTTGGACTCGTGCTGCACGTCGGCGACGCTCTGATCCAGCCGGCGCCGCATTTCGTCTTCCAGCGCGAATGCCTTGACCATGCGCAAGCCCTGCAATGCCTCTTGCATGGTCTCGATGATCCGGGTGCCCCCGGTAAATTGCATGCGCGCGATGTTGCGCACGCGGCGGATGAGCTTGCGCAGGACGAAGAACGCGGGCGGCGCCATGACGAAGCCGATTAGCGCCATGATCGGATCTTGAATCACCATGACGATGGTCAATCCAATCAACGACATCAGATCGCGGCCGATCGCGGTGATCAGGAGACTGATCACCTGGCTGACCGCGGCGGCCCCGGTGGTCAGCCGCGCGATGAATTCCGACGAGTGCCGGTCGGCGAAAAATCCGATGTTTTGCTGCAAGAGCTTGTCGAACAGACGCCGCTGATTGCCGGCAATAATGCTGTTGCCGATCCACGACAGCATGACCGACGAGCCATAAGTGGCAAATCCCTTGACCGCGAAGATCCCAGCCGCGATGACGCCAATGACGACGATGCCGTGGAAATTGTGATTGACATAAGCTTCATTGGTCATTGTGCCGAGAAGATAGGCGGTGAGCGCGGTCGCTGCGGCGGTAATTCCCATAAGCAGGAAAGCGATGGCGTAGCGCGGCCAATAGCGAAGCGCTTCGTCGAGCAGGAGACGCCGCACCAGCGCATAGGTCGAATAGCGCTGCGATGCCTCGGTCACGCCGATTGTCATGCCCAGTTCCAACCCCGTTGCGGCGACAGCGCGCAGTCTAGAGCATAAT
>DATAYT010000139.1:0-10229 GCA_036272395.1 Xanthobacteraceae bacterium | reverse complement strand
CGAGCGGCGGCGATTTCATGGTCGATGTCTTCAATGCGCTCGGCATCGAATATCTGGCGATCAATTGCCAGCTTGGCGAGCTTCTGGCCGCGCCCGGCAAAAATATCCTTATGGCCGTCGCGCATCGGCATCGCCGCACTCGCCAGCGCCGTGATCGGCGCAGCCGCCTGCGCCGTCGCCCAGGCGCAGGACGCGCCGCACGGCGATGCCGGAAACGGCAAGCGGATATATCTGGCGGTCGGCTGTTTCACCTGTCACGGCCGTTCCGGACAAGGCGGCGCCTTGAACGGGCCGGCGCCGATCCTTGCCAGCACCGCGCTTCCCTTTGATGGCTTCAAGGGCCAGATTCGCGATCCGTCAAATGACATGCCGGCCTATTCCGATGCGGTGCTGTCGGACAAGGACATTGCCGATATTTTCGCATTCGTAGAATCGCTGCCGGGCCCGCGGTCACCGAAGGACATTTCGATACTCAATAATTAAATCAGTCGTAGGGTGGGTTGAGCGCAGCGAATCCCACCGATTAGATCACCACGCAAAGTCTTCCGCAGGTCGCGTTTGTTATCTGGCGATGGGTTTCGCTATCGCTCAACCCATCCTGCATGCTATGTTCGCGAGCATAGCCTTTGGGCAGGGGGCGTTCACCGCAAGCGCAAATGGCTGAGCCGACGACTGCGCACGCGCCGCCGCGTTCGCGCGCGTGGGACACACAGCGCCTGGTGCTGTCGTCGGGCGGACCCGGACGCTGCGAGTTCACGCTCAACAATGCCTGCAATGCCAATTGCGGCTTCTGCAATTTCGCGCGCGACGCGCTGCCGAAGGAACGCTGGGACTATGTCGAGCGCCAGGGCGCCTTCGACGCCATCGACATCCTGTTCCGCCAGGGCATCCGCTATCTGGTGCTGACCAGCGGCGAGCCGACGCTGCATCCGGATCTGATCGACATCATCGCCCGTGCCTGCGGCAAGGGCATGAAGGTGATGCTGGTGAGTAACGGCGGATTGTTCAAAGCGCGGCGCATTGGCGAATACGCCGACGCCGGGCTCTCAAGCTTCGTGATCTCGATCGATGCCGCAACCGCGCAAGCGCACGAAGACAACCGTGGGCTGCCGGGCGTGTGCGACAAGATCCGCGCGGCTAACCGCGAAATCACCCGTCGCGGCTTGATCTCCACCGCTTCGGTGACGCTGTCCCGGCTTCTCGATATCGACGCGCTGCCGGCCTTCCTCGACGATCTCGGCTTTAAGGCGGTGACGTTTTCCTATCCGCTGACCAATCTCAATTCGAGCTTTCTCGGTTATCGCGATTCCGGCGTCGTCGATTTCACGGAAGCCGAGCTCATTGCGCTGTTCGACAAGGTCAAGGCGCTGAAATCGCGCATTCACGTCGTCAATCCGACGCGGTCGCTGGAGGAGATGCAGCGCTTCGTGCGCAACGAGCCGCAGAATTTTCCCTGTCTCGGCGGCTTTCGCTGCTTCTATCTCGATTGGAAGCTTCAGCTGCGGCGCTGCCATTTCTGGGAGCGGCCCCTGTGCTCGATCTACGACTTTGACGACGCTAAGCTCGTGCGCGACGATTGCACGCTGCATGATCGATTGCTACCGCGACGCCAGCACGATGCAGCACATCGCCGTGTCGGTTCACGACGTGGCGCAATCGCTGCGCGCGGGCGACTTCGCCGGCGCCGCCAACGCGCTCCGGCGCAAAGGCAAGCCGGATCGATACACGCCGTGGCCGAGGGATTGCCCTGGCTGATGCGGTTCTAATTATGAGGACTGCGCCGGCCGGCGGCGGATCAGGGCTCTGCTCTCATGGGCGTGCCAGACGAACAAAAACGGCACACCCAGCGTAAGGTCCGGCACCCGTTTCACCAGTGACAGCGCCAGCGCTTGCGGCGCCGGAATGCCATAGACCGCGCAGACCGCGATGAATCCGGCTTCCTGGACGCCGAGCGCGCCCGGCATCAGGAACGCGGCGGCGCGCACCGCCTGGCCGACGCTCTCGATCGCCAGCGCCTCGCCATAGCCGACCGGAAATCCCATCAGGCGGAGCGCCACCAGTACTTCGAAGACGCCAAAAAACCAGACGCCGAGGTGAACCAGCAGCGCGGCGGCGAGTCGCGGCAGGTTGGCATAGATGCGCACCAGATTGTCGTGCAGGCTTTCCCGGTTGGCGAGCGCGGACCAACCGAGTTTTGTTGCGAGCGCCATCAACAAGCGGTCGAACACTTTCGCGCCGCCGAAGCGCTGCGCGGCAAAGAATCCGGCAAGCGCCAATCCCAGGATCGCGGCGCCAGCGACGAGCGAGCCGATCAGCGCGCGGTCGGCGACCACGGTGGCAAGAAGGCCGATGCCCACAAAGGTGAACAGAAGCAGCGTCACGGCCTGCAGCAAAATATCGACGAGCACGGTCGCGCCGGCGAGCTCGCCGGCCATACCGAAAAACGTCATCACGCGAACGCCCGCGATTTCTCCGCCGATTTGCGCGACCGGCAACAGCGCATTGATCGCTTCGCGGATGAAACGCACCAAGACGCAGGCGTGCAGCGGGCATTTCGCGGCGGGCGGAAACACGATCCACCAGCCGAGCCCCGCGCCAGACAGCTCAACGGCGCGCAGCAAGACCACGGCGGCGAGGCCGAAGCCCACCGCGGCAAAGGCTTGCGCGACCGCGCCGAAGCCCTGATAGGCGATGATGGCAATCGCGAGGACGAGACCCAATCCCGCGGCGAGAATAAGCCAGCGTTTCATGCGGGCATCTTATAAGGGATGGCGTCTGCCGTTTCACCTTGCCGGGGCATTTGTAGGGTGGGCAAGATCGTTCGCACTGTTGGTTTCGCGTGGGCATCGCGCGTAAGCGATTTTGCCCACGCGTCACTCGCATTGGCGGCGCGACGCCCACCCTACTGCGCTGCGCCCGGGAAACGGCAATATTCGCAGTCGAGCTTATTTCAGTTGTAGGGTGGGTTGAGCGCAGCGAAACCCACCAACTGTTGATCTCCGATGGGTTTCGCTAGTGCTCAACCCATCCTACGAGGACGACGATAATGGCATGGCGCGATCAAGTGGCGCTGGTGACCGGCGGGGCCCGCGGCATCGGGCGTGCGACCGCGCGGCTTTTGGCGCAACACGGCGCCGCGGTTTGCGTGAACTACGCCGCGCATGCCGATGCCGCCAATGAACTCGTCGCCGAGATCACGCGCCGGCGGCCGCGCCATTGCCGCGGCGGCAGACGTCGCCGACGCCGCGGCGGTCGCAGCGATGGTCGCGCAAAACGGAAAAGGAGCTCGGCCCGCTCACGATCCTCATAAACAATGCCGGCGTGTCGTGGCGCGGCACGCTCGACGAATACGACGCCGAGGCGGTTGCGCGCATGCGCCGGATCAATGTCGAGGGCGTAATCCATGCGACGCGCGCCGTCGCCGGCGGCATGCGGCAACGCCGCTACGGCCGCATCGTCAATGTCAGCTCGATCGCGGCGCTCGGCACGGGACTTCCCGGCAATGCCTTCTATGCCGCGACCAAGGCCGAAGTCGCGATTCTGACCAAGCGCTTTGCCATGGAGCTTGGCCCGCACGGCATCACCGTGAACGCGGTGGTGCCCGGCTTCGTGCGCACCGATTTGACGCGGGGCGGCCGCGGCGCCGGCGATTGGGCCGCGACCGAAGCGCATGCTCGGCCGCATCGGCGAACCGGAGGACGTTGCCAACGCCATCGCTTTCCTGGCCGCCCCGGACTCCGGCTGGATCACCGCGCAGCTTTTGACCGTGGACGGCGGGCGCATGGATTACATCGGGCATGGGTAGGGCGGGCGTGTCGGATCACTACCTAATACCACTCTACGTTGCCCCGTTTGAGTTTCGTTATGACAACCGTTTTAGCGCTTCGGCGGACTCAAAACCCGCCGTAGCTCGCCGAGCGAGCGAAGGCGGGCCGCTCCTCGCAGTGACGCGTTCCACGTCGATCGTGCCGCAACTCGCGCGCAGCCGCGCGGCGAGAATGAGTTTCTATTTCACCTCTCCCCGATGGGGAGAGGGAGATCAAGCCGCGCCGTGGGAACGAAATCCCATGCCCCCACCGCAAGCGGGGGGAGGGAAACGAAAGGAAACCCCATGCCGCCCTGGCGCAAGAAGCCGCCGAACGATCACAACTTCAACAAGCGCTCGACCGCGCAACAGCGCGCCGCGCTGGCTGACGCCGCGCAACTCGCGACCACACGGCTCTACGCCGACGTGCTCGCGTTCTGGACTATATGTTCGCGAAGAAAATGCCGCCGGCACCGGCGCTGCGCCGGTGAAGTGACGGCGTGCCTGCGCCGCAATATGCCGACCGTGGCCCAGCATAATCACGAGGCGGCCCGTTCATGGGTGATGCTCGGCGGCCGCAACCGCATCGCGCCCGCCAATCACGTCGAATACGAGATGCGGCGCACGCCGGCGACAATGTGGTTTGGGTGAGTGATGTTACTCGCGTCTTTGCCCTCCCCCCGCGCAGCGGTGGGGAGGGTCGGCGAATTTCACGTCAGTGAAATGAGCCGGGGTGGGGGGACGAACTAAAAGTACCCCCCACCCCTGACCCCTCCCCACCAGGCGCTGCGCGCGTGGGCGGGAGGGGAAGAAATAAGGTGCTCCGCGAGAACGGGGGCATATTTTTTCACCTCTCCCCACTGGGGAGAGTGAGCGGTCGTCGCGCCGAACCACCGTTGACTTGCGTGGTCGTTTCGACAGATTCGCGGCGGGCGATAATCAGACGAATGTTTTGGAAGGACTCAATCGATGAACCCTTTGACCAATTTCATTGCGCTGGTGGCACGCTTTCTGTTGGCAATCCTGTTCGTGCTGGGCGGATACAACAAGATCATGGGGGGCACCGCCGGCACGGTTGCGAACATGGCCAGTCACGGCATTCCGTTTCCCGAGATCCTGGTCTGGGGCGCGATCTTGGTCGAACTCGTCGGCGGATTGATGTTGATGGCCGGCCTCTTCGCGCGCTGGGTCGCGCTCGCGATCGCCGCCTATACGCTGGCGCTCGGGCTGATCTTCCACGCCTATTGGCTCGCGCCGGCGGCCGATGCGCGCCTCGAGCGCATTATTTTCTTCAATCACCTCTCGATCATCGGCGGCATGCTCGCCATCGTGGCGTTCGGCGCTGGCTGTTTCAGTCTCGATGCCACGATGGGGCGGAAGAGCTAGCATCACCGTTATCCGCCACCCTGAGGCGGCCGCGAGTGGCGTGCATCCTTCGAGGCTCGCTTCGCTCGCACCTCAGGATGACGGTAACATCGCAGTTTGCCGAGCATTGTTGACCCGCCGCGGGCTTTCGTGGCACCTGCCCCGCGGCAGAAATATTCGCAAATCCAATGGCCAACGACCGCTATAACGCCCGCGACGCCGAGGAGCGCTGGCAAAAAATCTGGGACGAGCGCGGCATCTTCTTAACGCGCAACGACGACCCGCGGCCGAAATACTACGTGTTGGAAATGTTCCCCTACCCGTCGGGCCGCATCCATATGGGCCACGTCCGCAACTACACGATGGGCGACGTCGTGGCGCGGGTGAAGCGGGCGATGGGATTGAACGTGCTGCATCCGATGGGCTGGGACGCCTTTGGCATGCCGGCCGAGAACGCCGCGATGGAGCGCAAGGTCCATCCCAGGGCCTGGACCTACGACAATATCGCGGTGATGAAGACGCAGCTCAAATCGATGGGGCTGTCGCTCGACTGGAGCCGCGAGATCGCGACCTGCGATCCGCGCTATTACAAGCACCAGCAGAAAATGTTTCTCGATTTCCTGCGCGCCGGCCTGGTCGAGCGTGAGAAGCGCAAGGTGAATTGGGATCCGGTCGATCAGACGGTGCTGGCAAACGAGCAGGTGATCGACGGCCGCGGCTGGCGCTCAGGCGCCGTGGTAGAACAGCGCGAGATGAGTCAATGGGTATTTAAGATCACCAAATATTCGCAAGAACTTCTCGACGCGCTGGATCAGCTCGACCGCTGGCCGGAAAAAGTGCGGCTCATGCAGAAGAACTGGATCGGCCGCTCCGAGGGATTAAAAATCAGATTCAAGCTGGATCGTGCAACGGCACCGCTGGCAGAGAAGGAGATCAAAGTCTTCACCACGCGGCCGGACACGCTTTTTGGTGCCAAGTTTATAGCAATTGCACCTGATCATGTCGTCGCGAGCGCTGCCGCAAGTACTAATCCGGCGCTCGCTGAATTCATCGCGCAATGCAAGCATCGCGGCACCGCGCAGGCCGAAATTGACACCGCCGAGAAGCTTGGCTTCGATACCGGGATTCGCGCCGTGCATCCGTTCGACGCAAGTTGGCAGCTGCCGGTCTATGTCGCCAATTTCATCGTCATGGAATACAGCACCGGCGCGATTTTCGGCTGTCCGGCGCACGACCAGCGCGACCTCGATTTCGTCGACAAATATGGACTCGGCAATGTCCCGGTGGTGTGCCCGCCGGACGCCGATCCGAAGACTTTCGTCATCACCGACACTGCCTATGAGGGCGACGGCACGATGATCAATTCGCGCTTCCTCAACGGCATGACCACAACGGAGGCGAAGGAGGAGGTTGCTAGACGCCTGGAAAGAGAGATTTATGGGTACAAAATAGTGCTTCCCGCAGGCACGGAGGAGAAGCCGGGCGCCTTGGTCACTCCAGTGGTCAAGGATGCCGGCGGCAGGCCAGTACCTCCATTCGACGTTAGCTGGGAATTCGATACCGCCTATGAGTGGGGCATCCTGCCTGGTCATTCGCATCCTAATCGCCGGTATTTCGTCATCGGGCAGAGGGTGCAACTGGATGATCGCAAAATGTTGCGCATTGCAGAGCCTATTCCAGTGGCGGAGCGTCAGGTCAATTACCGGCTGCGCGACTGGGGCATTTCGCGGCAGCGCTATTGGGGCTGCCCGATCCCGATCATCCATTGCGAGCGCTGCGGCACCGTGCCGGTGCCGGAAAAAGATCTGCCGGTGACGCTGCCGGAAGACGTCACCTTCGACCGGCCCGGCAATCCGCTCGACCACCATCCGACCTGGAAGCACGTCGCCTGCCCGCAATGCGGCGGCCCAGCGCGGCGCGAGACCGACACGATGGATACGTTCGTCGATTCGTCGTGGTATTTCGAGCGCTTCACCGATCCCTGGATCGCGACCGCGCCGACCGATCGGCCGATGGTCGATGCCTGGATGCCGGTCGACCAATATATCGGCGGCATCGAGCACGCGATTCTGCATCTGCTCTACAGCCGCTTCTTCACCCGCGCCATGCGCGAGACCGGTCATATCGGGCTCGACGAGCCGTTCGCCGGATTGTTCACGCAAGGCATGGTCGTGCACGAGACCTATCGCCGCGCCAACGGCGAATGGGCGGCGCCGGCGGAAGTGAAAGTGGAAACCCTCGGCGATGCGCGCCGCGCCGTTTTGGCCGCGACCGGCGAGGCGGTCGAGATCGGTCCGATCGAGAAAATGTCGAAGTCGAAGCGTAACACCGTCGATCCCGACGACATCATCGAGACCTACGGCGCCGACGTCGCGCGCTGGTTCATGCTGTCGGATTCGCCGCCCGAGCGCGACGTCAACTGGACCGAGAAAGGCGTCCAGGGCGCCTGGCGTTTCGCCCAGCGGCTGTGGCGGCTCATCGGCGAGGCGGCGGAATTGGCGCAAACCGCGCCGGCCGAGCGGCCGGCCCGGCTCTCGGATCAAGCCTTGGCCTTGCGCAAGGCGGCGCACCGGGCGCTCTCGCGCGTCACCGATGACATCGAAAAGCTCCACTTTAATGTTTGTGTCGCCCACATCTACGAATTCGCCAATGCGCTCAATGCGATAATCGGGGATATCGGGGCGCAATCGGGGGCGTCAAACGGTGGGCAAACAGGGGGTAAACCGGGGCCGGAAACGGCCGGCGTGGCGCCGCCGGATTTGCGCTGGGCGCTGCGCGAAGCGGTTAACATTCTCGTGCAATTATTCCATCCGATGATGCCGCATCTCGCCGAAGAATGCTGGGCGCTGCTCGGCCATGAGACGCTGGTGGCGCAAGCCGCCTGGCCGCAACTCGAGCGCGCGCTTTTGGTCGAGGAAACGCTGACGCTTCCGGTTCAGATTAACGGCAAAAAACGCGCCGACGTCACGGTGGCGCGCGACGCCACCAATGCCAAGATCGAGGCTGCGGTTCTGGCGCTCGATGCGGTACAAAAAGCGCTGGACGGCAAGCGGCCAAAGAAGGTGATCATCGTGCCGGGACGGATCGTCAATGTGGTGGTGTGACAACCGCAAGCGCATCGGCGCCGCCGCGCGGCTTGCCGTCGTGCTCGCCGCGGCCGGACTCCTCGCCGGCTGTTTCGAGCCGCTCTATGGCCGCAATCCGTCGGTCGGCGATGAGAGCGTTCGCGACAAGCTCGCCGAGGTCGTGGTCGCGCCAATCCCGCTACGGCAAGGAACGCCGCAGGCGCGCGTCGCGGTGGCCATGCGCAACGCCTTGCAGTTCGATCTCAACGGCGCCGCCGGCGCCATTGCACCGACGCATCGGCTCGACGTGACGGTGACGCCGACCGACATAACGGTGTCGATCGATCCGGTCACCGGACGGCCGGAGGAGGAAATCGGCGGCGTGAACGCGACCTATCAGATGGTCGAAATCGCAACCGGCAAGATCGTGCTCAAGGATTCCATCTTCGCGCATGTCGGCTACGATATTCCGGGAACGCAACAGCGCTTCGCCAAGCAGCGCGCCTTGCTCGACGCGGAGGACCGCGCCGCGAAAGTAGCGGCCGAGGCGATCCGCAACCGGCTCGCGTCTTATTTCGTCGCCGGCACCTGAGCATTCCGTATCCCGGACGCGGTGCAGCGCGTAACGGTGCACCGCTGATCCGGATCTATCCAGTCCTGAGATTGATACGATCCCGGGTCCGCAGCGCATCATGCTATGCTGCGCTGCGCCCGGGAAATGCTAGAGGAATCGCAATGGTCGCCGTTAAAGCTGCCGATGTCGATGCCTTCGTGGCGCGGCCGGATCCGGCGCGGCGCGTGGTTCTCGTGTTCGGGCCTGACGCCGGTTTGGTCGGCGAACGGGTCCGCACGCTTGTCGCCGCCTCGGTTGATGACATCAATGATCCGTTCGCGCTGGCGCGGCTCGACGGCGAGGAGCTCGCCGCCGAACCGTCGCGTCTCGCCGAAGAGGCCCTGACCATGCCGCTGTTCGGCGGCCGCCGCGCGGTCTGGGTCAAGGCCGGCAGCCGCAATATTGCGCCCGCCGTGGAAGCGCTGCTCGGCGACGCGCTGTTCGCCGCGGCGCCGACCTGCCGCGTAGTCATCGAAGCCGGCGACCTGCGCCGCAATGCCCCGCTGCGTGTCGTCTGCGAACGCGCCAAAATTGCCGCGGCGCTGCCATGCTACGCCGACACCGAACGCGACCGGGCGCGGCTGATCGACGAGGAGATGCGGGCCTCCGGATTGTCGCTTGCCGCGGATGCGCGCGCGGCGCTGATCCCGCTCTTGGGCGGCGACCGCGCCGCTTCCCGCAGCGAAATTCAGAAGCTCGCGATCTATGCGCGCGGCCGCGGCCAAGTCGGCGTCGAAGACGTCGCCGCCGTGGTTTCCGACGCATCGGCGCTGGCGATCGAGGATATTGTCGACGCGGCCTTTGCCGGCCGGCCCGGCGAGCTCGAAATCCAGCTCGGTAAAGCCCGCACCGCCGGCACCAGCGCCGGTTCGATTCTGTTCAACGCGCAGCGGCAGCTGGCGCAACTGCACAAGTGGCGCCTGGCCATCGAGCAGGGCAAAGCGGTCTCGCTCGAAGCCGTTTCGCCGCCGCTGCCGTTCCGCCGCCGCCCGCTTGTCGAAGCGGCGCTCAAGGCCTGGAGCGCGGCCCAGCTCGCCAATGCCATGGCCGATTTGGCCGACGTGGTGCTGCAGTCGCGGCGCAATGCGGCGCTGGCCGACACCATCGCCGAGCGGGCGCTGCTCGCGATCGCGGCCAGCGGACGGCGCAGCGCGGCTTGATCGCGGTTTGCCAAGGAGATCACCCGATGCAAAAACTCACAGTGGGAATAACCAAAGCCGGCGCCGGCCTTGACGGCATAGTCTGGAATATTCTCGGCCAGACTTACGTGCCGAAGGCGGTGAGCGAGAGTTCGTTTTCCTGGCACGCCACGTTTCCGCCCGGCACTTTCGTGCCGCCGCACATCCACCCGACGCAAGACGAATTCATCTACATGTTCGAA
>DATAYT010000138.1:0-7074 GCA_036272395.1 Xanthobacteraceae bacterium | reverse complement strand
GGGGGAGTGCCCCGAGCAGGAAAGGGGGGCGGCAGCCAGCGCTTCATGCAACCCCCAAAAAGGCGTCTCAAAGAGTTTTCCCCGATGCCCGCATAAGTAGCTGATCTGTCAATGGAAAGATTTAGCGCAAAAGCCACAGGCGATAGTTTTCTACACGCTCTGGTTGATATAGAGCGGTGTTCACACGCAGGATGAGAATCCCTCAACTGAGAACTTCGAATCACGCCGAGCACGCTCTCATTCCGGGCGCTCAGTCAGCATCGCTTGTACTCATCGCAGAAAGATCTTAGAACAAAGAGGGAACTTGGCCGCTCAGCTTTGGTGAAAGACCAACGCGTGTGGAAAACGCGCTTGGCTGTTGCGATGCGAGTGCGTGCCACTACTGTCGTGAATGCCGGTTGGCGACCATGCCGAGCGGTGCGACCGGGCCTTTGAAGCGGAAATGATCAGCGAGCAGCGAACGGAGTAGGACGATGGCGGGAAGCGTGAACAAGGTCATTCTGATCGGTAATCTGGGTGCCGATCCGGAAATGCGTCGCACTCAGGATGGCCGGCCGGTCGCCAATCTGCGGCTTGCGACCTCCGATTCGTGGCGCGACAAGGCAACCGGCGAGCGGCGGGAGAAGACCGAATGGCACCGCGTCGTGATTTTCAACGAAAACCTGTGCCGCATCGCCGAGCAGTACCTGAAAAAAGGCTCCAAGGTTTACATTGAAGGGGCCTTGCAGACCCGCAAGTGGCAAGATCAATCGGGTCAGGATCGGTACTCGACGGAGGTCGTGCTGCAGGGATTTCGTGGCGAGCTGACTTTGCTTGATCGCGCCGGGTCGTCATCGGGCGATGCTGGATCGGACGCGAACGGCGAGTTCGGTTCGCCGGGCCCGACCCGCAAGGCGGCTGTCGCGGCGGCCGGATCGGGCCGCGGCGACATGGATGACGAGATCCCATTCTGAGCACGGCTGAGTTGCCGCGACACGTGCTCGCTCCGCCCTGCGCGACTGTTTCTCAGCCGCCGTGAATCCGAGCCGTTGAACGGCGATGCTCGATCTCATCTTCGCGCTTAAATTTGTGCACGTGCTCGCTGCCGCGATCATGTTCGGCGCCTGGCTCTGCCTGACGATTGTCATGCTCCGCGGCCACCGCTCGGGCAATCCATCCGTGGTTGCCGTAACAACGCAATTCGTGGTCGACATTGAAAAAATGGTCATGGCGCCTGCCATTGCCGTACAGCCGATTTCCGGATTTCCGCTCGCCTGGGCGATCGGCCTTTCGCCGGTCAATGAATTCTGGATTGCGGTGTCGCTTGGACTGTTTGTGGTTGCCGTAGCGTGCTGGCTTGCGGTTTTTCGCATTGAAATTCGTGTCCGCGGGATGAGCCGGCAGTCGGCACTAAATGCCGTTGCGCTGCCGGACGATTATCGCCGCATGTTCCACGTCTGGTCCGCATTCGCAGCCGCCGGGTTGCTGACGACCACCGCAATTTTCGCTTTGATGATTTGGCAGCCGCGGCTCGATTGAACGCGGCCGGGCGATCTATCCGCCCAAAATAGCGCGCACGCCGTCGACCACATATTGCACGGCCAAAGCGGCCAGCAGCACGCCGAGCAGGCGCGACAGCACGATATTGCCGGTCATGCCAAGAAGCCCGCTGATGCGCTCGGCGAAAAAGAACGCGGCGACACAGCAGGCGGCCACCAGTGCGACCACGACCAGCAGGCTCGCGATCAAGAGCCAATTGCCATGAGCATGTCCGGCCAGCAGAACCGTCGCGGTGATTGCGCCGGGGCCGGCCAGAAGCGGAATCGCGAGCGGAAAAGCGGCGACATTGCGCACATGCTCTTCGACGGCCTGTTCGGCGGCCTCGCTTTCACGCCGAATGCGAACGCCAAAGACCATTTCCGAGGCGATGGAAAACAACAACAGCCCGCCAGCGATCCGAAACGCGGCGAGTGAAATTTGCAGCGTCTCGAGCAGCCAATCCCCGATCAAAGTCGAGCCGACGAGGATGGCGCCCGCGATAATGCTTGCGCGCACTGCAACGAGGCGGCGGGCGGTGCGCGGCAGTCCGTCTGTGACGGCGAGAAAAGTCGGCGTCAGCCCGATCGGGTCGACCACCACGAACAAGGTCAGGAACGCCGAGATGGCATAATCAAAAGGCATTTTTCGAACTCAGCGGAATGCAACCGAAGCGCGCTCTGGTTTGGCATTTATGTGGGGATTTAACGGGGCGGATGCGGGTAAATCTTCACCTGTTTCGGAGCAGATCTTTCTCGTTTTGGCTGTTCTTCCGCGCGCAATTCTCCGAACCGTGGGCAGGGCCAGAACACATCACATAGCCCATTGAAATCGCACACGAAAACCTCATATTTCGAGAGCCGATATGGGTGGCCTTACTAGGCTCGATCGGCTATAAAAATAAGCGTCCGATTCGTCAGGATATTTGCCTTGTCAGACCAGGATAGTGGGCCGCCGAACGACGGCGGCAATGGCGGTGCGCCGTCCGATATTCGCCCCGTGTCGATCACGGAGGAGATGAAGAAGAGCTACCTCGATTACGCCATGAGCGTGATCGTGGCGCGCGCGTTGCCGGATGCGCGCGACGGGCTCAAACCGGTGCATCGGCGCATCCTCTATTCAATGCACGAGAGCGGCTACGAGTGGAATAAGCCGTACCGGAAATCCGCGCGCGTCGTCGGCGACGTCATCGGCAAATATCACCCGCACGGCGATCAGGCGGTCTACGACGCGCTGGTTCGCATGGCGCAGGATTTTTCAATGCGCCTGCCGTTAATCGACGGGCAGGGGAACTTCGGCTCGGTTGACGGCGATGCGCCGGCGGCCATGCGATACACCGAAGTGCGGCTGGAGCGCGTGGCCGGCACGCTGGTCGAGGACCTCGACAAGGACACCGTCGATTTCCAGCCCAATTACGACGGCTCGGAGCGGGAACCCTCGGTCTTACCGGCGCGCTTTCCCAATCTTCTGGTCAATGGCGCCGGCGGCATCGCGGTCGGGATGGCGACGAACATTCCGCCCCACAATCTTGGTGAGGTCATCGACGCCTGCACCGCGCTCATCGAGGATCCGGCGCTTTCGATCGATGACCTGATTGCGATCGTGCCCGGTCCGGATTTTCCGACCGGCGGCATCATTCTCGGCCGTCAGGGCATCCGTGCCGCTTACCACCTCGGGCGCGGCTCGATCATGATGCGCGGAAAAGTGGAATTCGAGACCTTGCGCGGCGAGCGCGAGGCGATCGTCGTCAGCGAAATTCCCTACCAGGTCAACAAAGCGCATCTGGTGGAGCGCATCGGCGAATTGGTGCGCGACAAGAAGATCGAGGGAATCGCAGCGCTGCGCGATGAATCCGACCGTCACGGCTATCGCGTGGTCGTGGAATTGCGCCGTGACGCCGTGCCCGATGTTGTGCTCAATCAGCTGTATCGCTTTACCGCGCTGCAATCCTCGTTCGGCGCCAACATGGTCGCGCTTGAGGCCGGCCGTCCGTTGGTGATGAACCTGAAGGATTTACTGACCTCCTTCATCGCCTTCCGCGAACAAGTCGTTTACCGCCGTACCAAGCATCTTCTCGGCAAGGCCCGCGATCGAGCCCACGTTCTGGTCGGGCTTGCTATTGCAGTCGCCAATATCGACGCGGTGATCAAGCTGATCCGCGGCGCCAAGGATGCCAACGAGGCGCGCGACCAATTGATGGGCCGCGATTGGCCGGCCCGCGATGTCGCCGCGATGGTCACCTTGATCGACGATCCGCGCCATGTCGTTTCGCGCGAAGGCACGACGCGGCTGTCGGCGGAACAGGCGAAGGCGATTCTGGACCTGCGCCTGCAGCGCTTGACCGCGCTCGGACGCGACGAGATCAAGGCCGAGCTCGATAAGCTTGCCGAAGAGATCGCCGACTACCTCGATGTGCTGCGCTCGCGTGCGCGTATCCAGGCAATCGTCAAGCAGGAGCTCGCCGCGATCAAAAACGAATTCGCTACGCCACGGCGCACGGTGATCCTCGATCAAGAGGGCGAGATGGAAGACGAGGATCTGATCCAGCGCGAGGATATGGTCGTTACCGTCTCGCATGCCGGCTACGTCAAACGCGTACCGTTGTCGACCTATCGGTCGCAAAAGCGCGGCGGCAAGGGCCGCGCTGGCATGCAGACCCGCGATGAGGATTTCGTGACGCGGTTGTTCGTCGCGTCGACGCACACGCCGGTGTTGTTCTTCTCATCGCGCGGTCAAGTCTACAAGGAAAAAGTCTGGCGGCTGCCGCAGGCGGCGCCGCAGGCGCGGGGCAAGGCTCTGATCAACATTCTGCCGCTCGAGCAGGGCGAAAACATCACGACGATCATGCCGCTGACGGAAGACGAGAGCACGTGGGACAAGCTTGACGTCATGTTCGCAACAACGCGCGGCACGGTGCGACGCAACAAGCTGTCGGATTTTGCCGATGTGCGGCGGTCCGGGATCATCGCCATGAAGCTCGATGAAGGCGACGCCATCGTCGATGTGCAGATTTGCACCGAGAATGACGACGTGTTGCTGACCTCGGCCGCCGGTCAATGCATCCGCTTTGCGGTCAACGACGTGCGCGTCTTCCAGGGTCGCACGTCCATGGGCGTGCGCGGAATCAATCTCGGGGAGGGCGGCAAGGTCATTTCGCTCTCGATCCTGCGTCATGTCGATGCCACGGCGGAAGAGCGCGCGGCCTATTTAAAGCGCGCCAGTGCGGTGCGGCGCGGCGGCAACGGCAATGGCAACGGCGAGGACAACGGCTTGGATGGGGAAGAGGCCGAGGGCGCGATCGAGCTCGGCGAGAGCCGCTACGTCGAAATGTCGGCGGCCGAGCAGTTCGTGCTCACAATTTCGGAAAAGGGCTTTGGCAAGCGCACCTCGTCTTACGAGTACCGCACCACCGGACGCGGCGGCAAAGGCATCGTCGCCATGGCGATTACCGAAAAGAATGGGCGGCTGGTGGCGTCCTTCCCGGTCGAGGAAAGCGATCAGATCATGCTGGTCACCGATGGCGGCCAGCTGATCCGCTGCCCGGTCGACGGTATCCGCATCGCCGGCCGCGCCACGCAGGGCGTTATCGTGTTCTCCACAGCTGAAAGCGAGCGCGTCGCCTCGGTCGAACGGCTGACGGAGGACACCCAGGAGAACGGCGGCGAATGACCGGTGAACAGTCGAGCGAGCGCTGGAAGCACGATGGCGTTCGCGTCATCCCGGGCGATCAGCTCGATCCCAACGTACCGTCCACGCCGGGCATGGATCGCAAGGCGGCGATCAACTTCGCTCGCGCCGGCGCAAAGAAGTTGTGGGCGGGTACGGTAACGATCAAGCCGGATGCGAAGACCGGGGCGCACCACCATGGCCACCTGGAAAGCATCATTTATGTGGTGCGTGGTAAGGCCCGTATGCGCTGGGGCGAGCAGCTCGAATTTACCGCCGAAGCCAATCCCGGCGATTTTATTTTTATCCCGCCCTACGTGCCGCATCAGGAAATCAACGCCAGTCCTGATCAAATTTTAGAATGCGTCCTGGTGCGGAGCGACGGCGAAGCTATCGCGATCAATCTCGATATCGAGCCGGTGGAGAAGCCGGAGACGGTCTTGTGGGTCGACCCTATTCACCGCGATCCAAGCGAAAACAAATAAACCGCGTATTGAGGCAGCGCCCACCACGTGGACATTGAGAGCCCGGGTGCCAATATGGCAAATCCGCCGGTTGATTTTCGACTTCTGGCAGGCGCGGGCGTTCCTGCGCGCGATTTCAAGGCTGGCGATGTCATTTTCAGGCAAGGTGACCCGGCGCAAGAGTTATTCATTATTCAAAGCGGCGAGGTCGAAATTCGTCTCGGCAATCGCGTGCTCGAGAGGTTACCTCAATACAGCATTTTCGGAGAAATGGCCCTGATCGATAACGCGACGCGCAGCGCGACGGCAATTGCCGCCGGCGACGCCAAACTGGTTCCGGTCAGCGAGAAGCAGTTTTTGTTTCTGATCAGCAACACGCCGTATTTCGCGCTCAATGTCATGCGCGTTATGGCGCGGCGTTTGCGCGCCGCGAACACCGCCCTGTAGTTACGCGGCGGCCAGTTGGCCGTCTCCGACGCCGACGTACAGTTTTATCAAAATCAAAAATGGGAGGCTCACCATGACAACGCCGCTGGTGCTTGGCGATATCACTATCCATCCGGTGATCGAGCAGCAGGGAGCGTTCTTTGACGCGCTGAGTTTCTTCCCGAAACTCAGCAAAGAACTGCTCGACGAGAACCGGGCTTGGCTGCAGCCGGAATTTATCGATGTCCAGGACAGGTTGGTGCTTTGTATTCAGAGCTTCGTCATCAAGACGCCGCGCCATAACATTCTGGTCGACGCCTGCGTCGGCAATCATAAGCCGCGGCCGGCGCGCCCGTTTTGGAACATGTTGAACAGCGATCGTTTCGAAAAGGGCCTGGCGGCTGCCGGACTCACCGTGAACAATGTCGATTATGTCATGTGCACGCATTTGCACACTGATCACGTCGGCTGGAACACGCGTCTCGAAAACGGGCGATGGGTGCCCACCTTTCCGAACGCGACCTATATCATCGCGGACCGCGAGCTCGTGCATTGGACGCAGCGGGAGAGGGAGAATCCACAATCGGTCCCATGGATCACGGATTCGGTGCTTCCGGTCATTAACGCCAAGCGCGCAAAGATCGTCACCAGCGATTTTGCCTTCGACGACTCCGTCAAGCTCATTCCGACGGCCGGTCACACGATCGATCATTTCTCCGTGCTGGTCGGGCGCTCGGACGCACTGATCACCGGGGACATGATCCATTCGCCGTTGCAGGGAAAATATCCGGAGCTCGGCATGATGTCGGATTACGATTCCGTCCAGGCCGGAGCAACCAGGCGTGCGATTTTTGATCGTTTTTGCGACGAGCCGACGATCATGTGCGTCACCCATTTTCCCAGTCCGTCGACCGCGCGCGTGCGGCGCTGGGCCGACGGCTATCGATTCATTCCGCTTGGCGGCGGAGTCCGATAAACGTCTTTTTTGTTTTGGGACCGTGAC
>DATAYT010000137.1:0-6091 GCA_036272395.1 Xanthobacteraceae bacterium | reverse complement strand
CGCCGCTTCCATGCTCGCCGACAATGTGAAGCGGCTCTCCGATCTGCAGGAGCGCCTGTATGCGCAGGATCAATGGGCGGTGCTGATCGTGCTGCAAGGCATGGATGCCGCCGGCAAGGACGGCGTCATCAAGCACGTCATGAGCGGCATCAATCCGCAAGGTTGCGCCGTGCATGCATTCAAGGCGCCAACCGCCGAAGAACTTGCGCACGATTTCCTGTGGCGCATCGCCAAGGCGCTGCCGGCGCGCGGGCGCATCGGTATTTTCAACCGTTCGCACTACGAGGAAGTGCTGGCGGTGCGCGTGCATCCCGATCTCCTCGAACGGCAGAAGCTGCCGTCAAGCGTGACCAAAAAGAACGTCTGGAAGCATCGCTTCCAGGATATTCGCGCCTTCGAACGCCATCTGACGCGCAACGGCACGCTGGTGCTGAAATTCCATTTACGCATTTCCAAGGAAGAACAGCGCAAGCGTTTCCTGGCGCGGCTGAAAATGCCGTCCAAGCGCTGGAAATTCTCGGGAAGCGACATCGCCGAGCGCGGTTACTGGGACGATTACATGGCGGCCTATGAGGAGATGATCCGCGAAACCTCGACGGATTACGCGCCCTGGTACGTCATACCGTGCGACCACAAGCATATCGCCTGGGTGATCGTCTCCGCCGCGATCATCGAAGCGATCGAAGCGCTCAAGCCCGATTACCCGAAGATCGCCGGCGAAGCGCTCAAGGAATTGAAGAAGGCCGAACGGACGTTGCGCGCCGAACGCGACTGATGACGGTAGAACGCACCGAGGATCGCATTCGCTACGACGTCGCCGGCGGCATTGCCTGGATCAGGCTGGCGCGCCCGCCGGTGAATGCGCTCGACCTGGCGATGGTGCGCGGCGTGATCGCCGCGCTTAAGCGCGCGGTCGCCGACGACGCCGTGCGAGCGGTCGTGATCGCGAGCGCGGTGGCTAAGCGTTTCTGCGCCGGTTTGGACATCGCCGCCCTCGCCGGACGATCGCCGAACGAGATCCGAACGCTCGTGCATGAGCTCTATGTCGGACTGTTCGACGCGCAATATCACCTCGGCAAGACTTCGATCGCGGCGGTCAACGGCGCCGCGCGTGGCGGCGGCATGACGCTTGCCGTCTCATGCGACATCATTGTTGCCGCTGAAAGCGCCACCTTCGGTTATCCGGAGATCGACCTTGGCGTACTGCCGGCCATCCATTTTGTGCACCTGCCGCGCATTATCGGCCGCCACCGCGCTTTCGAGCTGCTCTTCACCGGACGTGCGTTCGAAGCCGAACGGGCAGCGACGCTGGGCCTCGTCAATCGCGTTGTGCCGGACGCGGAACTCGAAACGGAGGCGCTCAAGCTCGCCGGCGAGTTCGCGGCGAAGCCGCAAGCTGCCATGCGCGCGGGGCGTGCCGCCTTCATGCGCCAGATCGATCGCGATTATCGGCGCGGCATCGCGCAAGCGGTCGAAGACTTTTGCGAGATCATCGCGACCGAGGCTGCGCAAGCGAGACTGCGCGCCTTTGCGGAAAAAGGCCGCGCAAAGTAGTTCTCTTTCAATTCCCGGCTTAGGGCGATGAACCCCGGCAGTTCCGCACCGAGGCTTGCGCCGCAGCCATATGTTCCGCTAAATAGTGGCGTCCTCCAAGAGATTAACGCGGAATTCACCTCGATCCGCGAGCCTTGGTTTGCGAGTTTTGGGACGGCTTGAAAGCGCGACTTTTGTGGGCGCGATAAGGGCGATGGCGATGACGATCGGCTGCGATTTCCGCGCGATCAACGGCGAGGCTAAGGCTTGCGCCGGCGCTGCCCTTATTCTCGGCGGACTTCTGCTCCTTATTGCCCCCTGAGGGCCGGCTGGGCCATTGCGCCTGGGCACTCAGGGGATCGCCGCCACCGAACCCAAGAGAGCCAACAGAGCCACAACAGAGCGCCCAGAAAATCCCCAAGACCCCGTGAGGAACCGGGACCGGCGCCAGAGACAAGGACTTCGTTATGACCAGCGGCAGCACCAGCCCAGCCAAGGCGCCGACCAATACTGCGCCGAAAACGACTGCGCCCAAAAGGGAAGAGGACCGCGTCCTCATCTTCGACACCACCTTGCGCGACGGCGAGCAATGTCCGGGCGCCACCATGACGCATGAGGAGAAGCTCGAAGTCGCCGAACTCCTTGACACCATGGGCGTCGACGTAATCGAGGCCGGATTCCCGATCGCCTCCGACGGCGATTTCGCCGCGGTCAATGAGATCGCCAAGCGCGCCAAAAAGGCGGCGATCTGCGGGCTCGCCCGCGCCGGCTTTAAGGACATCGATTGCTGCGCCGAGGCAATCAAGCCGGCCGAGCGCCGGCGCATTCACACGTTTCTTTCCACCTCGCCGGTGCACATGAAATACAAGCTGCAGAAGGAGCCGCACGAAGTCTATGAGATGGTGATCGCACAGGTCACCCGAGCGCGCAATTTCACCGACGACGTCGAATGGTCGAGCGAAGACGGCACGCGCACCGAATTCGATTTCCTGTGCCGTTGCGTGGAGGCGGCAATCAAAGCCGGCGCCACCACCATCAATATCCCCGACACCGTCGGCTACACGGTCCCCGAGGAATATTTCGCGTTGCTGAAACGCTTACGCGAACGGGTGCCGAATTCCGACGCAGCGCGCTTTTCCGTGCATTGCCACAACGATCTCGGCATGGCGGTGGCCAATTCGCTCGCCGGCGTGCATGCCGGCGCGCGCCAGATCGAGTGCACCGTCAACGGCATCGGCGAGCGCGCCGGCAATGCCTCGCTCGAGGAAGTCGTGATGGCGATGCGGGTGCGCAACGACGTGCTGCCCTATTGGACCGGCATCGACGCCACTATGCTGACGCGGGCGTCGAAGCTCGTGTCCGCGGTTACCTCGTTCCCGGTGCAGTACAACAAAGCGATCGTCGGGCGGAATGCGTTCGCGCATGAGAGCGGCATCCATCAGGACGGCATGCTCAAGCACACGCAGACCTACGAAATCATGATGCCCGAGGATGTCGGCGTGAAGCAGACCTCGCTGGTCATGGGCAAGCATTCCGGCCGCCACGCCTTTGTCCACAAGCTGGAAGAGCTCGGCTATCGGCTGGCCAGCAACCAGCTCGAAGATGCCTTCGTGCGGTTCAAGGCGCTGGCCGATCGCAAGAAGCACGTTTACGACGAGGACATCGAGGCCTTGGTCGACGAAGAGATCGCGACCGCTAAAGATCACATCAAGCTGATATCGCTGACCGTGATCGCCGGAACGCGCGGTCCGCAGCGCGCCACCATGCGGCTCGACATCGACGGCAAGTCGGTGATCGACGAGCGCGAGGGCAACGGCCCGGTCGACGCCACGTTCAATTGCATCAAGGCGATGGTGCCGCACGAAGCGGTGCTGGAGCTTTATCAAGTACATGCGGTCACCGAGGGCACCGATGCGCAAGCCGAAGTCTCGGTTCGGCTTTCCGAGCACGGCCGCTCGGTCACGGCCAAAGGCGCCGATCCCGACACGCTGGTCGCTTCGGCCAAGGCTTATCTCGCGGCGCTCAACAAGCTGATGGTGCGCCGCCAGCGCGGCAAGCTCGAGCCGCTCACCGTCGCCGAGCGCCGTATTCACTCCCAGGATGTGGGGTGAGCGGAAGATTCCGGCTGGACGATACGCAGCTCAAAAGAAAAAGCCGTCTCGCCTTGCCGGCGAGGCGGCTTTTGTTTGGGGCCTTTCGAGCCCCTGACATTCACGCGCTGATGGGAGCCTTGCGCACGCGATATGCCGCGAGGAATGCGCGGACCGCGATGCCAACCACGTAGCGGATGCGATCCTCGGTCGGTGGTTTGCCGAAATTGAAGAGGATTGGCTTAAACAGAGGCGCCAAGAGCGCCTCGATGAGCTGGGCAGCGACGACCTCGCAATCATCGATCGCGAGAATTCCCTGGTCCACTTTCTTCTCGAGATAGTTTGATAGAAGAGCGATGCCGCGCGCCGGACCGGTTTCGTAATAAGTCCTGCCGATTTCCGGCATCCGCTCTGCAATGGCAATAACGGTCCGCGCGGAGGACGCCTTCTCGGGGCGGCAAACCAGGCTCACGAAATCAATTCCAATCCGGGTTAGCGTTGCTTCGACGTCACTGTCATCAGGGTCGAAATTGAATAGGCTTTCGGCGTGCGACTGACATTCTTCGCTGCAGATTTCTTGGAACAACTGCTCTTTGTTCTGGAAATAAACATAGAGAGTGCCCTTCGACACGCCGGCGGCGCGCGCTATGTCATTCATGCTCGCGGCATCAAAGCCTTGTTCAAGAAAAGCCTCGCGCGCGCCTTCGATGATCTGGCGGCGTTTGGCATTGTCCTCGGCCGTTTGCGGGGCGGTTTTTTCTTGGGCGCGGATGTTCATTTTCGTTTGCTCCCTGTTCGGCATCATGCTGATTATCTAGTTTTCACAATCGGTTACATGGCCGATCAATTAGTTTTGACTGAACCGTTCGGTCACCTTGACTCTCGTGGTATTACCAATAATTAATGACCGAACCGTTCGGTCAACACATAGTCGGGGTCGTGCCATGCGTCAATGGTTTGTCGGGATGATTTCACGATACGGCGAAAAGCGGCCGCCGCGTTTGGCCGTCCTCACTCTCATCGTCGCAATCGCAGGCGCTGCTTTGGCCACGGGCGTCTTTTCCAAATATACCGGTGACGCCGGAGCCAGCACGAAATCAACGGCGCCCGCGGGGTTGCCTGTTGCTGTCGCAAGGCTTGAAGCCCAAACGGTCAACCCGTTTGCGGAGTTTTCCGGTCGCATCAATGCCGTGGACTATGCCGAGATCCGGCCGCAGGTTGCCGGCCGCATCACCGAAATCCGCTTTCACGATGGCGAACACGTCAATGAAGGCGAGGTTTTGCTCGTCATTGATCCGCGACCCTATCAGGCCGCGGTGGACAAGGCCCAGGCCGACCTGCAAACCGCCATCAACAACGCCAAATTCGCCAAAGCCGAACGCGAGCGCGGTAATCAGCTCGTCAAAGCGAATTGGCTTTCGCAGGAGACGTTTGATCAACGCGTCAATGCCGATGAAGTGGCGAAAGCCGCTGTGCAGTCCGCGCAATCCGCGCTGGAATCGGCTCAGATCAATCTCGACTACGCCTACGTCAAAGCACCAATCTCCGGCCGCGTCAGCCGCGCCGAAATCACCGTCGGCAACCTGGTCGGCTCGCCGACGGCTGCGCCCCCGGTACTCACCTCGATCGTCTCCGATAACGGCGTCTATGCCGATTTTGAAGTCGACGAGCAAACTTATCTGAACAACGTCCGCAATTACGGGCAGTCGCACGCAGAGCAGCAAAAGATTCCGGTTGACGTTGTGGTCCGGGGCGACGCGGATCACGCCTACCGCGGTCACATTTACAGTTTCGACAACAGAATCGATAACGGCTCCGGCAGCATTCGCGCCCGGGCACGATTCGAGAACGCCGACGGCGGTCTCATTCCAGGCATGTTCGTGTCGGTGCGCATGGGCAATGGCGCCATCGACGATGCGCTGTTAGTGCCGGAGAGCGCCATTGGCAACGATCAGAGCAAGCGCTTTGTCTTTGTCGTCGGCGACGGCAACAAGGCCGAGTATCGCGCCGTCGCGCTCGGTCCGCAGGTCGACGGCAACCGCGTCGTGCTGACCGGGCTCAAAGCGGGCGACCGCGTCATCCTCGATCACCTGCAGCGGCTCGCGCCAGGCGCTCCGGTCATTCCCCAACTGGAGCGCAGCCGCACCGCAAGCAATTAAATCCGCCTGCAGGCAATCCAAGAGATCCGGCAGAGCGAGGAGACTTAAGATGTCTCTGTCCCGATTCTTCATCGACCGGCCGATCTTCGCGGGCGTGATCTCGGCGGTGATCTTCCTCGCCGGACTGATTGCGATTCCGCGGCTGCCCATTTCGGAATATCCCGAGGTGGTGCCGCCGTCGGTGCAGGTGACGGCCCAGTTTCCCGGCGCCAACCCGGTGACCGTTGCCGACACCGTGGCGACGCCGCTGGAAGAACAGATCAATGGCGTCGAGAACATGCTCTATATGTCGTCGCAGGCGGCAAGTGA
>DATAYT010000136.1:0-12816 GCA_036272395.1 Xanthobacteraceae bacterium | reverse complement strand
CGCGCGGCTCCCTCCCTCGAAATTTCGGATCGATTTGCCAGCGAGGTGATCGCCGGACTTTCGGCCAAGCCAAAACGGCTGCCGCCCAAATACTTCTACGATCTCGCCGGCTCTGCTTTGTTTGAGCGCATCACGCAACTGCCGGAATATTACCCGACGCGCTGCGAGGTCGCTTTGCTGCGCGACAACGCACCGGCCATCGCCTCGCTGTTTCCGGCGAACTGCGCTCTGTTCGAATTCGGTGCTGGTTCAAGCAAAAAGGCGCGCATCCTGCTGGGCGCCGCGGCAACGATCGAAACCTATGTGCCGGTTGATATTTCCGGGGATTTCCTGCAGCAGGATGCAAACCAGCTACGGCGCGATTTCCCGCATATCGCGGTTCACCCCGTGGTGGCCGATTTCACGGAAACCTTCGCCGTACCGCCTGCGATTGCGGATTTGCCGCGGGTCGGCTTCTTTCCGGGATCGACCATCGGCAATTTCGAGCATCATGAGGCGGTGGAATTCCTGCGCCATGCCGGCGCTACGCTCGGCAAGGGCGCGGTTCTGGTAATCGGCGTCGATATGGTCAAGGACATCTCGATCCTGTGCCCCGCGTATAACGATGCCGAAGGGGTGACAGCCAAGTTCAATCTCAATCTGCTCGCCCGCATCAATCGCGAACTCGACGGCAATTTCGATCTTGCCGCATTCGAGCATCATGCCTGTTATAACCGCGAACGCAGCCGCATCGAGATGCATCTGGCCAGTGTGAAACGGCAGAAAGTGCGGGTGAACGGCAAGACCATCAATTTCCGGCTCGGCGAGACCATCCACACCGAGAATAGCTACAAATATACCATCGAAAGTTTTCAGGCGTTGGCGCAGGGCGCGGGCTGGTCGCCGCTGAAGGTGTGGAGCGACGGCCTGTTCAGCGTGCACGCGCTGGGAAGGACAGAGGTCAGATGACGGAGGGCGGATTTAGACTGTGCTCGTCTGTTGCCTGTCGTGCCTTGTCGGTCCTCTGATCCATGCCGATTTGCGAAGCCGATCCGTGGCGGCTGCAATATTTTTCTCATGTGACCACGGGCGCCAAGATCCCGACCGAGGATAGCGACGCCTGGCAGTGGTACCCGGCGCAGCGCTGGATCTACAACAAGCTCGCGGTAGCGCTGAGCCAAGGACTCGATGCTGGTCCGCACGGTACGCCGCCGCCGCGGTTTCCGGTGTTTTCCAAGCCGATTGTCAATCTCAAGGGCATGGGCGTCGGCAGCCGCGTGCTCAAGTCGCAAGCCGATTATGACGCGCACTATGCGCCTGGCCATTTCTGGATGACGTTGCTCGAGGGCCGGCATGTGTCTTCCGACGTCGCGGTGGTGGAGGGCGCGCCGCGCTGGTGGCGGCACGTGACCGGAAAGCCGGCGGGCGAGGGCACGTTCGACTATTGGATTGTCCATGCCGAGCCGGACGCGGGCATCGAAGACCAGTGCGGCGCGTGGATTAGGAAAAATCTTCCCGGCTATACCGGCATGCTCAATCTGGAGACGATCGGCGGCACGATCATCGAAGCGCATTTGCGTTTCGCCGACCAATGGCCCGATCTCTACGGCCCCGGCTGGGTGGACGCGCTGGTCGAGCTTTACGAAAAAGGCGCGTGGAATTTTCCCGATGACGATCGCGCCGAGGGCTATAGCGCCGTTCTGTTCGGTCCGCACGGCCGGCGCTACCGCCATCCGCCGGCCACGGCAGTCGAGGAGGTCAAACGCATGCCGGGCGTTACCAGCGTTCAGATCACCTTTCACGAAGAGCGCGCGCCCGAAAGCCACGCCATGCCGCCCGGCGGCTTTCGTCTTGCCATTGTCAATGGCTTCGATTTGCCGGGCACCTTGGCGGCGCGCGAGTGGCTGCGCGAATGTTTCGGTTTATAAATCGGGCGGCGCTGAGCGCCGGCCTCCCAACAATATTTGCAGTCCGAAATTCGCTTTAGCCCTGTGCCGCGAGCCAGTATAGTCGCCGCCTTCCAGCCATTTCTCGTCAAAGGATGTTGCATGAAAATCGTTGCGTTCGAAGGGCGGGGCGGCCCGCGGATCGGTGTTGTCGAGGGCGAAGAGGTCGTCGATCTGCAAGCCGCGGAACCGAGGGTCCCGAACGACCTCGGCGAATGGCTGGCGAAAACCAACGGCGACACCATAGAGCTCGCCGTGATCGCCAAGCGCGCGCCGGCGAGCGCACGCAAGCCGCTGTCGTCGATTACCTACGCGCTACCGGTCGGCCGTCCGGGAAAGATCATCTGCCTGGGCTTGAATTATCTCGAGCACGTCAAAGAGGGCTCGCAGCGCGACAACATTCCGAAATTTCCCACGATCTTCATGCGCGGGCTCACCTCGCTGGTGCCGCACGGAGCGCCGATCGTCCGGCCGCAGGCTTCCGAAACGCTCGACTACGAAGCCGAGCTGATCTTAGTCGTCGGCAAGCGGGCCAAGCATCTCACGCCGGCAAACGCGACCTCCTGCATCGCCGGCTATTCGTGCGGCAACGAAGGCTCGGTGCGCGAATTCCAGCGCAAGACTACGCAATGGGACATGGGCAAGAATTTTGACCGCACTGGCGGTTTTGGTCCGTGGCTCATAACGGCCGACGAACTGCCAGACGCCGCAAAGGGCCTGAAAATCCAGAGCCGCCTGAACGGCGCAGTCATGCAATCCGATAACACCGACAACATGATGTTTCCGATTGTTGAAATGCTGGTTTACATCACCCAGGGGATCACGCTTGAGCCTGGCGATGTGATCTTCACCGGCACGCCGTCCGGCGTCGGTCACGCCCGCAAGCCTCCGGTCTGGATGAAGAACGGCGACACCATCGAGGTCGAAATCGAGCGGATCGGAACCTTACGGAATCCGATCGCGGACGAAAAACTCTAAGGGCGCGCCTTGTTGCGTTGCTTGACCGCCAGAGCATGATCCCGAAAAGTGGACACCGGTTTTCGGTAAAGATTATGCTCAAACAACAAGCTAAAGCGAAATGGCGATTCAACCCGATCCCATTTCGCTTTAGTGCGGCGCTGTGGCCCGCGGTCATGGCCGCGCTTGTTTCCTCAGCTGCCCCCGCGCTCGCCCAGGATCAGGTCAGGATCGGGCTCGGCTACGGCTTTGCCTTCCTGCCGCTTTACCTCTGTGAAGATTTGAAGCTCATCGAGAAACAGGCCAAGGCGGCGCATCTCGACGTTGCGGCGAAGTTCCAGCACTTTACGAGCGGCGGCGAGTTGCAGGCGGCACTCGCCGCCGGGCAAATCGATGTTGCGCCGTTTGGTACCGCGCCGCTGCTTGCGGGCGCGGTGGCGGCCAAAGAGGCCCGTCACCAAATCGTAGTGGTATCGGGAATTACGTCCTTGCCGCTCACGCTCCTGAGCAACCAGGCCGATGAGCGCTCGATCGCCGATCTCAAGGCGAGCGACCGCATCGCGGTACCGACGCTAACCTCGCCGCAAATGTATCTGCTGCAAATGCAATCGGAAAAAACTTTCGGCCAGTTCGATCGCTTGCGCAATCAGATCGTCATGCTGTCGCATCCTCAAGCCATCGCCGCGCTCGCCGACCATACCGGCCAAGCCACTGCATATTTTTCCTCGCCGCCGTTTACCCAAATCGCGCTGCGCGCGGCCAATGTGCACGCGATCCTGAGCTCATCCGATGTCATGAACGGCAAGTCGTCGTTTCTGATCCTGGGCGCGCAGCGTTCTTACCTCAAGATGCAGCCGCAAGTGGCGGACATTGTTACCAAAGCGATCGATGAGGCAGCGCGCCTCATCCGCGACGATCCCAAACGTGCGGCGCAAATTTATCTAACTCGCGAACCGTCCGCGGCGCTCAACGGCGCCGCCGCGGAAGCGATCATTCGCGAGACTAAGGACGAGTTCGGCAGTCCGGTTTACGGTGTCCAGGCGACCGCCGATTTCATGGTGCGGATCGGCGAGCTCAAGGGCTCATTGCGGAGCTGGAAGGACATCGCGGCGCCGGCTTTATTGAGTTCGCCAAGTACGTAAAGGACTACATGAAGCAGGCGCCTGAACCACGTATGGAAACTAAGCTGGCCGGCTGCATCGACCAGATAGTCATTTCGCGCTAACACGCTCCTCATAGCAAGAAAAGGATTATGCAATGGCAGACAAAACACTGAACGTGGTCAGCATATGCGGCAGCCTGCGCAAGGGCTCGTACAACCGTATCGTGATGAACGCGCTCCAGGGCTATGCGCCGGAGGGCATGCGCATCATCGAGGCACCGTCTTATGCCGAATTCCCGCTTTATAACGCCGACATTCAAAATTCGAGCGGCTTTCCCGCGCCGGTGCAAACCCTGGCCGAAGCCATTCGCGCCGCCGCCGGCGTGATCTTCGTCTCGCCGGAATACAATTATGGGGTCCCGGGCCCGTTAAAAAACGCCATCGACTGGGTGTCGCGTCTGCCCAATCAACCCTTCGCCAATAAGCCGATTGCCCTGATCTCTGCCTCGGCCGGCATTCTCGGCGGCGGCCGCATGCAATATGACCTGCGCCGCAGCATGATCTTTCTCGACGCCTGGACCATGAACAAGCCGGAGATTTTCATCGGCAATGTGTCGCAGAAAATCGATGAGAAGACTGGACAGATCAAGGACGAGCAGGCAATAGGCTTCATCAAGCAGCAACTTGCCGCATTTGCCAAGTTCATCGTGCAGCACGGTGGACAAAACTAGAGCGTCAATCGAACCCGAGGGAGCAAAGCAAAGAATGACGCGTCTCGACGGCCGCGTCGCGATCCTCACCGGTGGCGCTAAAGGCATAGGCAAACACTATGCGCGCGCGCTTGCGTCTGAGGGTGCGCGCCTGATGATCGCCGACATCGCCGACGGCAGCGAAGTCGCCGCGGCGCTCGCCCGCGACTACGGCGCCAATTCAGTGGAAAGTGCGGTCACCGATGTGAGCGACGAAGGCGCGGTGGTGGCGCTCGTCGCCAGAACCATGGAGCGCTTCGGCAAGATCGACATTCTGGTCAACAATGCGGCGCTGTTCGCGCCGCTGCAGGAAACAAAGTGCACCGAAATCGATGTCGATATTTGGGACCGCGTCATGGCGATCAATCTGCGCGGGCCGTTTCTGTTGGTGAAGCACGTGGTCCCGCACATGAGCGCGCAGCGCTACGGCAAGATCATCAATATCGGCTCAGGCACCGCCTATCGCGGCATCCCCTGGATGCTGCATTACGTCACCTCGAAGGGCGGCATCATGGCGATGACACGGGCGCTGTCGCGCGAGCTCGGCGAGCACGGCATTCGCGTCAATACGCTGGCCCCGGGCTTCACCATGAGCGAGACCGTGATCGCGGAAAATCCGGGCCACGTCGAAACCGCCCGCGCCCGCGCGGTGGCCTCGCGCGCGCTCAAGCGCGACGAACAACCTCCCGACCTGCTCGGCGCGCTGGTGTTTTTGGCCAGCGCCGACAGCGATTTCGTCACCGGCCAGACCATCGCGGTGGATGGCGGCAATGTGAATACTTAAGCGTTGCGCCGCTGAGGGGGTGGGTTGCAAAATCACGCCGCTCCGCACGCTACCGGCGAGCAAAGGCTTTGGTTATATTACCAAGAAAATCTGATCTCTTTTAGGAGGAACCTATGGCGGTCGCCGCCACCAGGAAAGCGGGCAACGGCAAACCGAGCCCGAAGCACAATATCGAAGCGGTCCGGCAGGCCTATTACGATCGCATCGCCAAGCACGATATGCGGCCGTTGTGGAAGGTCATGGACTCGCTCGTGACACACGAGCCGGCATCGCGCTGCAAGCCCGCGATCTGGCATTTCGGCGACGTGAAAGCGCTGGTCATGGAATCCGGCAGTCTGATCACCGCCGAGGAGGCCAAGCGCCGCGTGCTGATCCTGGAAAATCCGGCGCTGCGCGGGGAATCCCGCGTCACCAATACGCTGTTTGCCGGGATCCAGATGATCCTGCCGGGCGAGGTTGCGCCCGCGCATCGGCACGCCGCGGCCGCGATCCGTTTCGTGCTCGACGGGCAGGGCGCCTATACCGCCGTCGAGGGCGAAAAGGCATTCATGGCGCCCGGCGATTTCGTCATCACCGCGAATTGGGCACCGCACGATCACGGCAACACCTCGAACAAGCCGATGATGTGGCTCGACGTGCTCGACGTGCCGGTAGTGAATTTTTACGAAGCCTCGTTCGCCGAGGATTTCGACGACCCCACGCAGGAAACCAAACGGCAGGACGGCGATTCATTGAGCTTCTATGGTTCCGGCGTCTTGCCGGACGGCACCGCGGTGACGAACCGCACGCCGGTCATCAACTACACTTACGCTCGCACCCGACCGATCGTCGAACGCATGATGCGCGCCGGCAATATCGACAAGCATCATGGCGCGCGCGTGCGTTATGCCAATCCGGTGACCGGCGGGCCGGTGCTGCCCACGATGGGCGCGCAGCTGGCGATGCTGCCCAAAGGCTTTAAAGGCGAACTCTACCGTTCGACCGACGGCACGATCTTTGTCTGTGTCGAGGGCGGCGGCTCGACCGAGGTCGACGGCACGGTCCTCGAATGGCGGCCGAATGACGTCTTTGTCGTGCCGCCATGGAAACGCTATGCGCACCGGGCGGCAAAGGAATCCGTGGTGTTCTCGATTTCAGACCGCCCGGCCCAGGAAGCACTCGGCATCTGGCGCGAAGACGCTTAGCGGGCGGCGCTTCGAACCTTGTACGACGGACGGCGGCGCTCGACGAGGCGAGAGCGTTTCACTTGCGCGAGTTCCATGGCCAGCTACAATCATTCCGGCGAGGAATTCTGGGGATTGCCATGCGCATCATGTCGTACGTGAAAATTCTGGTCGTGATACTTGCATTCGCCTCCGCGGTGGCGCTGCCGTGGAGTGTGCCGGCCGCATCCGCCAAGGCGATAAAGCTGGTCAAGCTGCCGCCCGGCGCTTGCGCCGTCGAGAAGAAGAAGGCGGTGAATACCGGCACGATCTGCTCGTTCCAGTGCAACGCGCAGACCAATTGGTGCGCGCAACAGTTTTGTAACAATGGCGCGCTGGTTCAGGTCTGGCCCTGCTACGGTCCGTTCTGCGCGGCGAAATGCGCGGGCTGATAGCCCCCTTCTGACGAAGGCTTTCTGACCAGGCCCGGTCGCCGCCGGCAGGCCGCGCGCGCGGGGCTTGCCGCGCGCGCGGCAAACGCGTAACCGGACTGCCGAGCAGTAACCGCCCGGCAGGCTATGGACGCTCCTTCGCAAAAAACCAAACTGATCAAGGGCTCAACCGGCGATTGGGAAGTCGTCATCGGCATGGAGGTCCATGCCCAGGTCAACTCCCGCGCCAAATTATTTTCGGGCGCGTCCACCGAATTCGGCGGCGAGGCCAACGCCCATGTCTCGCTGGTCGATGCCGCCATGCCGGGAATGCTCCCGGTGATCAATGCCGAGTGCGTGCGCCAGGCGGTCCGCACCGGACTTGGGCTGAAGGCAAAGATCAATCTCAAGTCGGTATTCGACCGGAAGAACTACTTTTATCCAGATCTGCCGCAGGGCTATCAGATCAGCCAGTACAAATCCCCGATCGTTGGCGAGGGCGAAGTCGTCGTCGACATGGCCGATGGCGAGACGGTGCGAATAGGTATCGAGCGCCTGCACCTCGAGCAGGACGCCGGCAAATCGTTGCACGAAGAAAACCCCGATATGTCGCTCGTCGATCTCAATCGCGCCGGCGTGGCGCTGATGGAGATCGTCAGCAAGCCCGACCTGCGCTCGGCGGAAGAGGCGATGGCCTTTCTGCGGAAATTGCGCTCGGTCTTGCGTTATCTCGGCACCTGCGACGGCGACATGGAGAAGGGCAACCTGCGCGCCGACGTCAACGTTTCGGTGCGCAAGCCAGGCAGCCCGTTCGGCACGCGCTGCGAGGTCAAGAACCTCAATTCGATTCGCTTTATCGGCCAAGCGATCGATTTCGAGGCGCGCCGGCAGATCGACGTCATCGAAGATGGCGGCACCATCGATCAGGAGACGCGGTTATTCGATCCGGTCAAAGGCGAAACACGTTCGATGCGCACCAAGGAGGAGGCGCACGACTACCGTTATTTTCCCGATCCCGACCTCCTGCCGCTCGAATTGTCTCCGTCACTGATCGTCGATCTGCAGAAGTCGCTGCCGGAACTACCGGACGAAAAGAAAGCGCGCTTTGTGCGGGACTACGCGTTGTCCGCCTATGACGCCGGCATCCTCGTGGCCGAACGCGAGACGGCGGAATATTTCGAAGCCATGGTGGCGGCCGGCGCCGACGCCAAGGCCGCGGCCAATTGGCTGATTAACGAGTATTTCGGCCGCCTCAACAAGGAGGGCCTGACGGTCGCAACGGGTCCGCTGAGCGCGCAAGCGAACGCCGCGATCCTGCAGATGGTCGCGCAGCAGGTGATCTCCGGCAAAGTCGCCAAGGACGTGCTCACGATCGCCTGGACCGAGGGCGCCGACCCTCGCGAGATCGTCGAGCGGCGCGGCTTGAAGCAGGTGAGCGATGTCGGCGCGTTGGAAAAAATCGTCGACGAGATCGTTGGCAACAATCCGGACAAGGTGGCGGATGCCAAAGCCAACCCGAAGGCGGTCGGCTGGTTCGTCGGCCAGGTGATGAAGGCGTCCGGCGGCAGAGCCAATCCGCAGACGGTGAACGAACTCTTGCGGAAACGCATCGGCGCGTGAGCGGAAAAGACGCATCCGCACGAGCGTGGAGGCGCGGCGCGGGGCCCCTTTTGCGAATCAGTTGCGACCCGATTCGGGCCTTTTGCGCCGCCTGACGCCCTGTCAACACGACGATTTCACCCGCCGGTGCACAATTTTTTTGCGAGGGTTAACCGCCGGGCTGCGTCCGCTCCGGCACGGTTTGGCGCCGCCGAGTTCTTCGCCCGCGCGCGTGTCAAGCGCGCCCAAGCATTTTTTTGTTTCTATGTCAGAAGTTGCGATTCCATCGGCATTTCTCGCATCTCGTACAAAGAAGCGCGGAAATTTTCAGAACTGCAGAACGATTGCGCGCCGCGCGTTGCCTGCGGACGGAGCTGGCGGCGGATAATGCTGTGGGCGGCGGCGCTTACACACAAAATTAAGTAGAGTCACTGTTATTTTTTTCCCGCTGTAGTAATCGGATTGTAGTGCCGGTCGATTCGCGACTGCACTGCACCGATATCGCCATCCACACTCAGGCTAGGAGGGCAGCAATGGCGAAGAAGAGAAAAGCGAAGAAAGCGGCGGCGAAGAAGACGACGAAGCGTCGGAAGAAGAAGTAGGCAAAGCCGCAACGGTCTTCGGCATCGCCGAGGATCGCGTCACACAGGGCCGGCCGACGTCGAGGCGATTGATGCCGCGACGGGCCGGCTCAGGTGGGCAACGGGCGCGCCGGCGGGAGCGAGCTTCGTAACTCGGGCTCGCTGAGCGCGACAGCAATAAGGGGAGAAAACGGAAATCCATTTCTGCGCTGGCCGGCTTGGCTAGCGGTTCCGCTCCTCAAGCCATCTCGCCGAAGCCCTCGGTGTGCTGGCATTATCCTCCCGAAACTAACATCGGCGCTGTTCGATTACGGCGCCGATTTTTTGTTTGGCGGTATGCTGAAAACGCGTGGGACTTTGCATTAAATTCTGTCTCTGATCTTCGGTGGCCATGTCATGACCCGTGCTGTTCGCTCATCGAACCGAACCGGTCGCAAAAAGCGAGGTCAGAGCAGCAACGCCGGCAAGCCGATCGAGCTTTACTACTGGCCGACACCGAACGGCTGGAAAGTCTCCATCATGCTCGAGGAGTGCGCTCTGCCCTATGTGGTACGGCCGGTCGATATCTCAAAAGGCGAGCAATTCACCCCGCAGTTCCTGGCGATCTCTCCGAACAATCGCATGCCGGCGATCGTCGATCCGCGCGGGCCCGGCGGCCGGCCGATCTCGGTGTTCGAGTCTGGCGCGATCCTGCAATATCTCGGCCGCAAGACTGGAAAGTTTTATCCGACGGACGAGCGTGCGCGGGTCGCGGTTGACGAATGGCTGTTCTGGCAAATGAGCGGACTGGGCCCGATGTCCGGGCAAGCCGTTCATTTCCGTCGCTACGCACCGCGGCAGATTGCTTATGCGATCGCGCGCTATACCGACGAGGTCAACCGGCTTTACGGCGTCATGAATGCGCGGCTGGCCAATCACGAATTTCTGGCCGGGCGCTATTCGATCGCCGATATGGCTTGCGTCGGCTGGGTGCGGCTTGCCGAGCGGCGGGGCGAGGACCTGGCGCAATTCCCGCATGTTAGGCGCTGGTTCGAAACCCTTCGCGACCGCGACGCGGTCAAACGCGCCTTTGCGATCCGTATCCCCGCGGCGTCGGCGGTGGACATGCGCGATCCAAAGGTGCGCGCGGTCCTGTTCGGACAGCGCGCGCGTTGATTTTCGGTGACCCGCCAGACCAGCGTCAGTGCACGCGCGTCCAGGTTTGCGACTTGCACAGAATGCTGAGCACGCAGCCCTTGACATCGGCAGTGTCGGGGCCAGTGAGTGTGAACGAACCGCTATAGGTCTTGCCGTCTTCGGCGTTGTAGACCTCGCCGCTCCATTGACCGGGTCCGCTCGGCTTCATTGCGAGCACGACCGGCACGCCCAAGAGCGGCCGGCTTTGCTTGCTGGCATCGGCATTGTGCTTATCGGTCTTGGGCCGCCCGGTGGCCGGATCGTTTGGCTCCTTGAGCCAAACCAAATTGCCGCACAGCGCGCCACCGCAATTGACGATTCGCACTTGACCTTCCTTGTCGCCGGTAAGCCAGGTGCCGAAGGCGTCGGCCGCACCCGCCGTCCTGCCAAAACTTACGGTCAGCAAAGCTGCCGCCGAAAGACATAATGCGACTGCGGTTACGCGCAGACAAAACATGACGCCACCTCACTTCTGCATGTGCGCACGGCATCTCAAAGCCCGCGGGCAATGGATTGATTGGGGACGAGAATTGGAGCACAGAGAAGCCACAGATTTGCGGCAGCATTGAATCGCGGCGCGAGCTTGTTTGCGGCGCCTTTTGGATATGCGCCATGGATCCGGCAGAGATGAAGTTGAAATTTCGTTGCCTGCCTGCGCTCGAAGCCATTGTGCCGCGGCCATTCCCGGCGGCGCTCGGCCTTCCCGACTGGCTCAAAGCCATGCCGCACAAGGCCTTCAACCCGAGTCTGGGCATAGAGACGCAAACGGTCAAAAAATGTCCGAGCTTTATCGACGCCATGACTTATGGATTTATGATCCCTTTGGCAGTCGATCTTGAAGTAAACGACGGTGAGTTTAGTTGGAGCTCCGAAATCCGTGATGGATTTGCTGGCGGGTTCTCGCACTCGCCGATCGATTTTCATGATCCCAGCCAGATCGCCGGCACGCCGTTCTTCGACGATGACCGGTTTATCATCAAATTCAATTGTTTCTGGACCATCGAGGCCCCAGCGGGCTATTCGCTGCTGTTCACGCATCCGGTTAATCGCCCCGACCTGCCGTTCACGACGCTCACCGGGCTCATCGATTCCGACAGGTTCCATGACATTCCGATGAGTTTCGCTGCGCGCTGGCACGACCCGAATTTCAATGGCGTGCTGCCCAAGGGCACGCCCGTGGTGCAGTGTCTGCCAGTCAAGCGCGAGAGCTGGTCGGGTGACTTCCAGGTGCTGTCCGCCGAGGAGACAACGCGTTTGCTTGCTACGAAGAATGCGCTGTTACGCGAAACCAGCGTTTATCGTCGGCAATTCCGCGTGCCGAAGCGCTAACTTTTCGGTCCGCGCAAAAATCGTTGGGCGGCACTCGGCTTGAGCCAAAACCGGGAGCGGCCCGAGTTCACCAGCGAAGCGAGCGCGGAGCCATAGCTTTTGGGATCTCCGCGGGCCGCCTTACGGAAACAATCATAGCCGGCATCGGATTGCCCCAGTTCTAGAAGACAATGGCCGAGACCGAGCCAAGTACTCACGTCACTTGGGTTGCGCATCAGGTGGCCTCGAAAGAGATCGGCCGCGGGCCGATATTCGCAGAGCCGCCAATGCGCCATCCCCAAACCGTACATCGCGTCTGATGAATTGGGGGAAATATTGAGCGCTCGCGCAAAATAAGTTTTGGCGCTCTGGAAGTTTCTGCATGCCAGGAAAACATTGCCAAGAAGAATCGACAATTCCGGCATCATCGGCAGGAGTTCGTGCGCTTGGGAGAGCACCTCGATAGCTTCGTCGTAGCGCTCCATCGAAAACAGCAGATACCCGAACTCATGGAATGCCGCGCCAAAAGCTGGCCGCCGCTTGGTCGCGCGCTTGAGTCGGGAGAGTGCGTCTTCGTTCCTGCCGACCCGTCGGAGTGCAATGGCAAAGAGCGTGTCAGTCTCGGGATCGCGCAATGCGCGCGCAGCGTCTTCCAATGGCGCTATTGCGTCTGCGGCGCGGTTCTGCATCAGCAGCGCGCAACCGAGAATGTGCATGGCCTGCGCACGCCGCGGATCGCCTTTCAAAATACCTTCGGCAATCCGCTGCGCTTCTTGCGGACGATTAGAGTCCAAAGCAAACTTCGCCTGCCGCAATAGGTCGTGCGGGTCCGCACGGTGGCCAAATACCATCGGATGCGAGACTCCGGCCCCCATTGCCGCTCCAAAATCGCCTTGGTTGCGCGCCCCGGATTACCAAGTGCCAGCTCGGCGGCCAAGGGGAAGCTTGCGATGGGGCGATACTCGCGCTGGGTGGTGTTTTCTGCAACTTCATCTGGCATTTTCTGGTACCTACCCTGCTTTAGTGGCGATTTCTGGCTTACAGGCGTCAGCCTTGACGCTG
>DATAYT010000135.1:0-4824 GCA_036272395.1 Xanthobacteraceae bacterium | reverse complement strand
TTCTTTAACGAAATGATTCCTTGCAAGGTCAGCGGCTGCCCTTGAAATGGAAGTATCAGTTGGGTCCCTGTTCCGCTCCAGTCGTAAAAGATGAGCGCCGAATATGGATCATCGTTGAACTCGATAGGAGTCACCATGGCGGTCGTGACGTAGCGATCCGGCCAACGCGGCGCCGCCATCCGCGAACAGGCGTCGTGGCTAAGCCCCGGAATAAGTTTCGCGATCCGCTCGGCTCGCTCTGCCGCCGCGGCGGGGTTAGGCAAGCCCATGAGATCGCGCGTCGTCGGCACATCGGCGAGGTCGCCGCCATATTGGACCGAATTTGCGGCGCACAAGTCGCGCAGCGCCGATAAATTGGTTTCCTCGATGGGCGTGAAAACCGGAAAATAACTCATCGCATAGTCACCGACGACGGCCGGATTGAGCGCTCGGCGCAGAAACAAGCTGCGCCATGGCAGCCTCGTGTCTTTTGAGACCCAATATCTCGCTTGATCGAATCCGCTCGTGTGCCACCACTGCACCGGATGGTTGTCGATGGGCGTTTCGCCGGTGCAAACCGCGTCGGCGGTAAGCCATTGCGCCGACGGCACGCGCAAGCGGGGCCCTAGCGACGTGCATTGCTCGGGCGACCGATGCGGACCGGTGAGGACATAGGTGTTGCTTTCGGTGATCAGAAGATCGACCACTCCGGATTCGAGTCCATAGACGGTTGCGCGCATTGCCGGCAATGCGCCGTCGTAGATCAGTTCGGCGACGTCGATCTGGCCTCGCAGAAACGGCAGCATCAGGCCCACAGCACGCCAGCTTGTCGGCAATTCCGGTGCGCTGGCCGGATTGCAATGAGCCACAACGGGAGGTGCCGGTGGCGCATTGTCCGCCAGCGACTCACGGCAAAAGCAGCTCAGCGCCAGAGCCAAAAACACAGGCCAATTTGCAGGCATCTTCTGGTGAATAGGCATTGGAGGCATCATTCTGCGGAATTTGTCTTACCAGCGACCAACGTGTTTGGCTTGGCCATTGCTTATCCCTTTTGCCGCATCAGACGCCCGCGCTCACGCTCCCACGAGCGTTTCTTTTGCGTCTCGCGCTTATCATAGAGCTTTTTGCCGCGCGCCAGCGCCAATTCAAGTTTGGCGCGGCCTTTTTCATTGAAATAAAGCTTCAGCGGAATGAGCGTCATCCCCTCGCGCTCGACTGCACCGACGAGTTTATTGATCTGGCGGCGGTGCAGCAGCAGCTTGCGCGGTCGCTTCGGCGTATGATTGAAACGATTAGCCTGCAGATATTCCGGAATATTGGAGTTGATCAGCCAGATCTCGCCGCCGCGCGCATCCGCATAGGATTCGGCGATCGTGGCCTTTCCCTGCCGCAGCGATTTGACTTCAGTGCCGGTCAGTGCAAGCCCGGCCTCAAAGGTCTCGTCGATAAAGTAGTTAAAGCGCGCCTTGCGGTTATCGGCGACCACACGAAGCTTTCTCTCCGTAGTCTTCGCGCCCTTGGCCGCCATGGCACTTAAGCCTTCGCCCGCTGCGCAATTCAACGCGCTTTGAGCAGATCGCGGATTTCAGTGAGCAATTGCACGTCCGGGGACGGCGGCGCTGGCGCCGCCGGCGCCTCAGGAGCTTTGAGACGATTGATGCCTTTGATGCACAGAAACAGCACCCAAGCGATGATCAGGAAATTGATGACGAGGGTGACAAAATTGCCCCATGCCAGCACCGCGCCCTGTTTTTTGGCGTCGACCAAGGCCGTCGCGGTCACTTTCGACGATAGCGGGACGTAATAGTTGGAAAAATCCAGCCCGCCGGCGATCGAACTGATGAGCGGCATGACGATGTCGGCAACCAGCGAATTGACGATGGCGCCGAATGCCGCGCCGATGATCACGCCGACAGCAAGGTCGACGACATTGCCGCGCATTGCAAATTTTTTGAATTCCTCAAGCATCGGCCCCTCCCCTATCTTGAGAGCTAACGCGGTCCCCTCGCGGCAAGTACGACGAAAATCCGCTCGCCCCGCGGGCAGCGAACTCAGTTGATCAAGCCGGCATGCACCATGGCTTCGCGCACCGCGGCCTGCCCCTTTTCGCTGGCGGGCACCATCGGCAGCCGCAGCATATTGGCGCATTTGCCGATCAGGGACAGCGCGTACTTGATGGGCGCTGGGCTCGTTTCCACGAACAGATTAATGTGCAATGGCGCGAGCTTGTCTTGCAGCTTGAGCGCGCCGGCAAAATCACCTTTCAGGCATGCGGCCTGGAACTCGGCGCACAGCCGCGGCGCAACGTTCGACGTGACCGAAATGCAGCCATGGCCGCCGTGCGCCATGAACCCGAGCGCGGTGATGTCCTCGCCAGACAGTTGATTAAAATCCTCACCGAGCGCCGCGCGTTGCTGCGATACACGGCTCGTGTTCGCGGTCGCGTCCTTCACCCCGGCGATGTTCTTAAGCTCGTACAGCCGCTTCATCGTTTCGATCGACATATCGATGACGGAGCGGGACGGGATATTGTAGATGATGATCGGAATGCCGATCGCGTCGTTGACCGCTTTGAAGTGCTGATACAGGCCTTCCTGTGTCGGCTTGTTGTAATAGGGCGTGACGACGAGCACGGCATCGGCGCCGGCGCCCTCGGCATGGCGGGCAAGCTCGACCGCCTCCGCGGTCGAATTCGAGCCCGCGCCCGCTATGACGGGGACCCGACCTCGGGCCTGCTCGACGCACCATTCCACAACCTCGTTGTGTTCCTTGTGGGATAGCGTCGGACTTTCCCCGGTCGTGCCGACGGGAACCAGGCCATTGGTGCCCTCGGCGATCTGCCAGTCGACCAGCTCGCGAACGGCCTTTTCGTCGACGGACCCGTTTTTGAACGGGGTCACGAGCGCGGTAAATGAGCCTCGAAATCTTGTCTTGGCGGCCATGACACAATCCAATCGGCGCGAATCAGGCATTGCGGTCCCGCACCGTTCGTTGCAGATCACCTCGCATCGAACGGGCTGCCAAACTCATAAATATCGGTTCACCAAGGCGGATGAAAGACCTTTTGTCACCGCCCCGGCCAAATCGCACTTGCCGTTGAACGGCAAGACTTCCTGTGGGTCGCCTCGATTAGCCATGACGCGTTTGCCAACGCTCGGTCAGCGCGATGCAGTCACACGTCCAACGACCACACTCTAGCCAGGCCCCGGTGATGTTTGAGCCGCGGTTTTGCCGCAAAGCTGTAAATTGTCGCCGTGGCGTCGCGGCTTTAGGATTTATTCAACCCGGCCGCGGCAATAGATTCGGCCTGGGGACAAACCGCGGTCGGGAGGGAATGTGAACTCGTTTCGCGCTTTGGTCGCAGCCGTGCTCGGTCTCGCCCTCGTGATGGCGCATGTCGAAGCTGCGCGGTCGTCCGAGCCCATCCCGCTGCCGCGACAACGTCCGGCGAGCAAGACTGCCAAACCGGAACAAGCTGCGCGACCACTGTCGCTGGCGCCGGATGCGCAGACGGCGACTGCAGCGAATACCATCTCGCCCGCGCTTCAGCCGCCCTCCTCGGCAAAATCTCTGTCGGCCCCGCGAATCGTGGCACCGTTCGCCACCGCCGCAACCACGGCGACATCGCCGCTCGATCTGTCGGCGGTGAAACAAGCGCTCGACTTGGTACGCAAGAATCGCCAAGACGAAGCGACTGCGACGGCAAATTCCATCACCGATCCACTGGCGCGCAAGCTGGTCGAATGGGTGATCTTGCGAAGCGAAGATGGCTCAAGTGATTTTTCGCGCTACAGCGCCTTCATCAACGCCAATCCGAGCTGGCCGAGCATCCCGCTCCTGCGCCGCCGCGCCGAGGCGGCGCTCTGGCAGGACCATATCGACCCACAAGTGGTAATCGCTTTCTTTGCCAGTGATCCGCCGCGTTCCGCCAAAGGACATTTTGCTTTGGCGCGCGCGCTCTTGACGCGGGGCGACATCCCGCGCGCTTCAGCAATTTTACAGGAGGCCTGGCGTGCGGATGCGTTCTCTTCCGATCTCGAGGGGGAGGCGCGTGAAACGTTTGGCGGTTTGATCACGCCGGCCGACGACGCTGCACGCATGGACGCGCGCCTTTATGCCGAGGATGAGGATGCCGCGTTGCGCGCCGCGCGTCATCTCGATGCCGCCGCAATGGCTGTCGCTAAAGCGCGCATAGCGGTGATCGATCAAGCGGGCAATGCCAAGGGCTTGCTCGAGGCGGTCCCGGAAAATGCGCGGCGCGAACCGGGCTACCAGTTCAGCCGCATCCAGTGGCTGCGGCGCTCCGACAAGATTGTCGAGGCCGCCCAATTGCTGCTGGCGGTGGCGCACGATCCCGAAAGACTAGGCGACGTGGATCAGTGGTGGATAGAGCGCCGGCTGGTCGCCCGCAAATTGCTCGACCTCGGCAATACTCGGCTCGCCTATGAAGTGGTCGATGCGGCGGCTTTACCGAAAGACGAGAATTATCGCGCCGAGCGGCATTTCACGGCTGGATGGATCGCGCTGCGGTTTCTTCGCGAGCCGGGCGCCGCGCTGTCGCATTTCGCCCGGATCGCCGAGGACGTGACCAATCCGATTACATTGGCGCGCGCCTACTATTGGCAGGGCCGGGCGGCAGAAGCGTTGGGGCGCGAACAAGATGCGCGCTCGTTCTATCGTCAGGCGGCTTACTATCCGACGGCTTATTATGGCCAGCTGGCCCGCGCTAAGCTCGGCCTCAATGAGATCACGCTGCGGATGGTACCGGAGCCGGCGCCCGAGCATCGCACGCTGGAAATAGCCCGCGTGTTCGAGATCCTTTATGCAATCGACGAGCGGGATCTC
>DATAYT010000134.1:0-2024 GCA_036272395.1 Xanthobacteraceae bacterium | reverse complement strand
CCCGGCTTGTTAGAAGGCGCAACCGAGGCCAGAAGCTCGACAATGACCGAACCGAAAGCGCGCGATTACAGCGAGACGCTGTTTCTCCCCAAGACCGGTTTTCCGATGCGCGCCGGGCTGCCGCAAAAGGAGCCCGAGATTTTGGCGCGCTGGCAGAAGCTCGGCCTGTACGCGCGGTTGCGCGCCGCGGCGGCCGGGCGGCCGCGCTTTATTCTTCATGACGGTCCGCCTTACGCCAACGGCAACATCCATATCGGACATGCGCTCAACAAGATCCTCAAAGACGTGGTGACGCGCAGCCAGCAGATGCTCGGCTTTGATTCCAACTATGTGCCGGGCTGGGATTGCCACGGTCTGCCGATCGAATGGAAAATCGAGGAAGAGAACTATCGCGCCAAAGGCAAAGCCAAGCCCGATCTTTCCAATCCTGCGGCTTTAGTCGAATTCCGCCGCGAGTGCCGGCAATTCGCCGAGCACTGGATCAAGGTGCAGCGCGAAGAATTCGAGCGGCTTGGCGTTGTTGGTGACTGGGCGCATCCCTACACGACGATGGACACTTTTGCCGAAGCGCAGATCGCGCGCGAGCTGATGAAATTCGCCGCCAACGGCACGCTCTATCGCGGCTCGAAGCCGGTGATGTGGTCGGTGGTCGAGAAGACCGCGCTCGCCGAAGCGGAGGTTGAATACGAAGACTACGTCTCCGACCAGGTCTGGGTGAAATTTCCGATCCGCCGTTCGTCAGCTGGATCGTCACTGGAAAATCGTCAGCTCGCCGACGCGTCAATTGTAATCTGGACGACGACTCCTTGGACACTTCCCGGCAATCGCGCGATCAGCTTTTCGCCGCGCATCGAATATGGGCTCTATCAAGTTACCGACGCGCCGTTGGACAATTGGGCTAGGAACGGAGATTTGCTCGTTCTCGCGGATAAACTTGCGCTGGATGTCCTGCGGCAGGCGCGGGTTACGGCTTACAAGCGACTTCGAAGGGTCGAAGCGGATGATTTGCTGATCGTTCTTTGTCAACATCCACTGAAGGGCTTTGGCGGTGATTATGATTTCCCGGTCCCGCTTCTTGCCGGCGATCACGTCACCGAGGACACCGGCACTGGCTTCGTGCACACCGCACCGGGTCACGGTCGCGACGACTTCGACGTGTGGACCGCCAATGCCGCCAAGCTTTCCGCACAGGGCATCAACACGATTATCCCTTACACCGTCGATGCCGACGGCCGCTTCACCGAGCAGGCGCCGGGCTTCGCCGGCAAACGGGTCCTGACGGAAACCGGCGAGCGCGGTGATGCTAACGAGGCGGTCATCAAGGCTCTCATCGCCGCCGGGATGCTGATCGCGCGCGGGCGGCTCAAACATCAATATCCGCATTCGTGGCGGTCGAAGAAGCCGGTGATCTTTCGCAATACGCCGCAATGGTTCATCGCGATGGACAAGGATATCGATCGCCATGGCGACACGCTGCGCCATCGGGCGCTAGCCGCGATCAAGGTGACTCGCTGGGTGCCGGCGCAAGGCGAGAATCGCATCACCGGCATGATCGAGGGCCGGCCCGACTGGGTGATTTCGCGCCAGCGCGCCTGGGGCGTGCCGATCACATTGTTCATCGAGGAAAAGCCCGATGGGTCGGTCGACATTCTCGGCGATCCCGACGTGAATGTGCGGATCATCGAGGCTTTCGAACAAGAAGGCGCGGACGCCTGGTACAAACCCGGCGCGCGCGAGCGTTTTCTCGGCAAGCGCGCCGGCGAGGGCTGGCAGAAGGTCGACGACATTCTCGATGTCTGGTTCGATTCCGGCTCGACGCACGCGTTTGTGCTCGAGGATCCTCAGCATTTCCCGGCGCTGGCCCACATCAAACGCAAAGCGGATGGCGGCGGCGAGGCAGTGATGTATCTGGAGGGCTCGGACCAGCATCGCGGCTGGTTTCAATCGTCGCTCCTTGAAAGCTGCGGTACGCGCGGTCGCGCGCCATTCGATATCGTGCTCACCCACGGCTTCGTGCTCGACGA
>DATAYT010000133.1:0-7635 GCA_036272395.1 Xanthobacteraceae bacterium | reverse complement strand
TGGTGGAACGCCACGTTCGACGTCACTTCGCGTGGACTGATCGCGCCGGCCATGCCCTATCGCGGACGGACCTTCGACGTCATTTTTGATCTTACCGAACACCGGCTGCGCATCGAAGCGAGCGACGGCCGCACCGAAGTGTTAGCGCTCGAACCGATGACGGTGACGGATTTCTACACCCGTTTCATGGCGGCGCTGCGCCGGCTCGATATCGATGTGCACATCTGGACCATGCCGAGCGAGATCGAGAACGCGATCCCGTTCGAGCAAGACCGCACGCATCGGCAATACGATCGCGTTTACGTGGAACGGTTCTGGCAAGCCTTGGTCCAGGTCAACCGCGTCTTCACCGATTTCCGCGCCCGCTTCATCGGCAAAGCAAGCCCCGTTCATTTCTTCTGGGGCGGGCTCGATCTCGCCGTCACGCGCTTTTCCGGCCGCACTGCGCCGCCGCTCAAAGGTGAAACGCCAAATGTCGCCAAGTGGGTGATGGACGAAGCCTATTCGCACGAAGTCTCGAGCTGCGGCTTCTGGCCGGGCAATGGCGGCTATGGGCGCGCCGCGTTTTACGTCTATGCCTATCCGGAGCCGGCCGGTTACGGCGACACCAGGCTGAAAACCGCCGCGGCGTCTTACAACGCCGATCTCGGGCAACTCATTCTCCCTTACGACGCGGTGCGCCAGGCGAGCGATCCCGACGCGCTGCTGCTCGGCTTTTTGCAGGAAACCTATGAGGCCGCGGCCGAGCTGGCGAAATGGGACCGCAAGGCGTTGGAGCGGCAGCCGGTTGGGGCGATTCGATAGATCGTGCTAAGGATGCCTGGCATGGATCATTGGATGGCGCGCTGGACGGCATTCTGCGCAGGCGTGGTGGCGGTGACAATTGCGTCGGCCGTCGTGGTCGACTCGGGCGTTGTCGCGCAGACATTAGTCGAGCCCAACTCCAAACCAAAAACGTCTCAACCGTCGAGCCTCGCGAAATCGCAACCCGCGCTGCGGGGGAAATCCTGCAGCGCTTTTGGCGCGGGGTTTGCGCAGCTTCCGGGCACCGATACCTGCGTCAAGATCGGCGGCTATGTGACTATCGAAGGCACGGTTAACGGTCGCTGATCTCGGTCCAAGGCGGGCCATAACGCTCGGCGCGGATACTTTAACTCCCGCTTAACTCGCGCCGGACCAGCGCCGCGCCGTCGGCCATGGCCTGCATTTTGCCAAACGCGATGGTGCGCGGCAGATATTTCATGCCGCAATCCGGCGCCACCACGATCCGCTCCGGCGGAACGACATCGAACGCGCGTCCGATGCGGTCGGCGACGACGCGCGGCGTTTCGACCGTCATATCGCCAAGATCGATCACGCCGAGCACGATGGTCTTGGACGGCAGTTCGCTGAGAATTTTGAGGTCGAGTTTCGGCTGCGCCGCCTCGATCGAAATCTGTTGCGCTTTGGATTGCTCCAATTCCGGCAGGAAGGAATAGCCCGACGGCTTATCGCGCACCACCGCGGCATAGCCGAAGCACAGATGCACGACGACCGTCTCGGCAACGCCGTCGAGCGCGCGGTTGAGCGTCTTGATGCCGTAACGGCGCGCCTTCTCTGGATGTTGCTGCATCCAGGGCTCGTCGATTTGCACCACATCCGCTCCGGCGGCAAACAAGTCCTTGATTTCGGCATTGACCGCTTCGGCATAAGCCATCGCCACGGCTTCCTCGTCGCCGTAGTAATCGTCGTGCGCCTGGCGGCCCATCGTGAACGGGCCCGGCACGGTGGCCTTGATCTTGCGCTCGGTATTGGCGCGCAGCACTTTGAGATCGCGCAATTCCACCGGCTGTCGGCGCCGGATCGGACTGACGATGCGCGGCACCGGAATGGGCCGTCCATTGCGATTGATCACTGTGCCGGGATTGTCGATATCGATACCGTCGAGCGCGGTGGCGAAACGGTTGGAATAGCTCTCGCGGCGTTGCTCGCCATCGGTGATGATGTCGAGTCCGGCGCGCTCCTGGTCGCGGATGGCGAGGATCGTTGCGTCGTCCTGCGCCGCTTCAAGCTTGTCGGGCGACACCAGCCAGAGATCGTCGGCGCGCACGCGTGGCACTTGCTTGGACAGCTTTTCGCGGTCGATCAGCCATTCCGGCTGCGGATAGGAGCCGACGAGGCAAGTGGGCAGAAGCATTTGTCTTCAAGAATATCTATTGCAGCGCCGCGGCCTGCTTGGAGGGCTTGTCACGCCGCGCGCTTGCTGTTGTTGCCGGGTGGCCGCGCAACGCACCGTGTGGTGCGCTGCGTTTGTCCTGCGGCACGAGCTCTTTATCCGGTTGCTTTCTCGTACGGATAGATCACGTCACCGGTCTTTTGGTCGCCCGGCGTGAGCACGGTCTGATAGCTCATGCCGCGCCAGGTATCGAGGTTCGCGCTATCGGTGATGTCATGATACTGAACCTGCATCACGCCGGATTTGGTCCATTCGCCGTCTTTGCCGAACTTGATCTCGGGATTCATGATCGTGCTGACGGCATGCGTGCGCATGTAGTCGGCGATCTTGTCGTCGTTGAGGCTCTTGGTGGCCTCGACCGCTTGCTGCAGCACCTGGAAATAGGCGTAACCCCAGCCGCCGAGATAATAGCCGAGCGGATCGATGCCGGACGCACGGGTCTGGTACTGTTTGAAGAAGTCCGCGGCCGGCGCCATTAGCTTCGGCGTCGGTACCCAGAACTCGTAGTTCACGATGCCGTTGAGCTTACCTTTGAGCTTGCTTTTGATGGCGGTGTACTGGATTCCGACCATGCCGCCGCCCATCATTTTCGGCTTCAAGCCCAACTCGCTGGCGGTCTGCACCATGCCGACCGAGGTGTTTGGATAAGAGCAGATCACCACCAGATCGGGATTGGTCGCCTGGATGGCGCGGATGATCGGCGAGAAGTCGGTCGTATTCGGCGGATAGGTTCTGTCGTAGACGACCTTGAAACCGTACTTGTGAATGTTCTCACGGGCGCCATCGGCGGCGTTGCGTGAGAACTCGGCATCCTCGGCCGTGATCGCGACAGTTTGTGGCTTCGGATTCTGCGCCGCCGCCACTTCGAAGAAGCCTTCGGTGAACGACGCTTTCGGCGTGGGGCCGGACGGCAGCATCGAGAAATATTTCGGATAGTGAAAATCATGGTTGGCGTCGAGCGCGAACAACCCGATGAACACTTTGCCCCTCGGCATCACAGCCGGAAGCGCCGGCGCCACCATATTCGTCCCATACGGCCCGATGACCAGGTCGACTTTGTCAACCTCGATCAGCTTCGTATAAATGCCGGGCACAGTCGAAGGATTGGTCTGATCGTCGTAATAGATGAGCTGCACCGGTCGGCCGAGCAGGCCGCCCTTGCTGTTGGTCTCCTGCTCCCAAATCTGGGCGCCGAGCAGCGCCTGTTGGCCAGCTCCGGCAAGTGCGCCAGTCTGCGCCATGCTAAAGCCGATCTTGATCGGCGCCGCGCCCTGCGCGAAAGCGGCCGTCGAGCCCAAGGCGCGGCAAAAGGCCGGGGAAATCACAGCGGCGCTAATGCCAGCATTGAGGCGGCGCCGGGTGATGCGATGGGTCATGTTTTCCTCCAAAAACGCTGGTTCTCTCACGTCTTGGCCTGACCGGCCGCCTCAAATGGCATGACCCGCCAGTGCTTCGGGCCGTAGCATGCCCTGCTTTGCCAAGCGTGAAAAGAGAGCGGCGAGTGACGTGGCAATCTGCCCGAGGCGCCTTTGCTGTCCCTAAAGCATGATCCCGAAAAAGCTTGCCCTCGGACATCGATCCGAGGGTGGCCCCCGGTTTCCCGCCTGCGCGAAGCCCGGGCTGCCGTTAGTCACGCCGGTCTACGCTTCAGCGGGCGAAGCCAGGTCGGAAAAGATCATGCTCGGGCAACAAGCTAAAGCCAAATACCGAATCGACCTAAAATCATTTCGCTTTAGCGGGGGATTGACGGTTTATACTGAAACAGTATCGCCCTAGGCATCTCGGTGTGGGCTGTTGCCGAATCGAATTGGTTGATGCAACTGGAGCGGAACCCAGTCGATGGTCGCACTGTCGGTTAACGGGAAAACCTACAATCTCGACGTGGAAGACGACACCCCGCTGCTATGGGTGCTGCGCGACACGGTCGGGCTGACCGGAACCAAATACGGCTGCGGTATTGCACAGTGCGGCGCCTGCACCGTACTCATCGACGGCGCGCCTACCCGCTCGTGCCGAGCACCCGTGAGCAGCCTCGCGGGGCGGGCCGTCACCACGATCGAGGCGCTGGCGCAAAACGGCAAGCTGCATCCGGTTCAGCAAGCATGGATCGATCTCGACGTGCCGCAGTGCGGTTATTGTCAAAGCGGAATGATCATGGCCGCGGTGGCGCTTTTACGCGACAAGCCGAAGCCGACGGATGCCGATATCGATGCGGCCATCACCAATATCTGCCGCTGCGGCACCTATCAACGCGTGCGCGCCGCGATCCACGCCGCGGCCAAGGCCTAGCTGGGCCTCAAGCATGATCGCGCCGACGCGATGAACGAGGCAGGGAACAAATCGCCGGCGGGACGCTATGCCAAGCGCGCTTGGCAGTCCGACGTTATCGTCGACCTGATCAAACATTATGGTTTTCCGTATATCGCGCTCAATCCAGGCGCGAGCTATCGCGGCCTGCATGACTCGCTGGTCAATTACGGCGGCAACGATCCGCCGCTGTTCCTCTGTCAGCACGAGAAAATCGCGGTGCAGATCGCGCATGGCTACGCCAAGGCGACCGGCAGGCCGATGGCGGCGATCGTGCATGACGTGGTCGGCATGCTGCATGCCACCATGGGAATCGACTACGCCTATCTCGATCGCTGTCCGGTCTTTGTCGTCGGCGCCACCGGCCCGATGGACGAGAGCCGGCGCCGGCCATTCATCGACTGGATCCACACCGCCAACGTCAACGGCGAGCAGCTTCGTCATTACGTAAAATGGGATTATCAGCCGGCGAGCATCGAAGGCGTGCCGGATTCGTTCGCGCGCGCCTATGCCGCGATGATGACCGAACCGCAAGGCCCGATCTATATGTGCTACGACGCCTGGCTGCAGGAGCAACCGCTCGCGCGCGACGTTGCGCTGCCGAATCCGGCGCACACCAAAGTGCCGGCGCCGATGGCGGCCGATCCGGCGGCGCTCGCTGCCGTCGCGGAGCGTCTCCTGGCCGCGAGCTATCCGGTGCTGATGGCCGAATATGTCGCGCGCGGAGGGGGCGGCTTCGGCCATCTCGTGGCGCTCGCCGAGACCATCGGCGCGGCGGTGTTCGATGTTCATGCGCGGCTCAATTTTCCCAATCGCCATCCGCTCAATCTGAGCTGCCACAAAGAAATGTTCCGCGACGCCGATCTGATCGTCTCGCTCGACACCCGCGATTGGGAGAAGTCGACGCACTTTATCGAGCGCACCGAGCGCCGGGTGGTGCCGTACTACCCGCCGCATTGCGACATGATCGAGATCGGCTTCGGCGAGCTAAATTTAAGCAAATGGTCGATGGACTACACGCGGATGCCGGCGTGCAGCCTGCGCGTGCTCGGCGACACCGCGACTGCGATCCCGGCGCTGACGCAAGCGTGTCGGGAACGGATTGCCAATGACCCGCGGCTTGCCGCTCGCGTCAAGGCGCGCGCCAAGCTCGTGGCGGCAAGGCATGACGCGCTGTTTGCGTCCTGGGCCGAACAGGCCAAAGCGGATTGGGACGGCCTGCCGATCACGCTGCCGCGGCTCGCTGGCGAGATCTGGGACGTCATTAAGCATGAAGATTGGGTGCTGACCGCAAACACGCTGCAGGACTGGGCCTATAAGCTGTGGGATTTCGACAAGCCGTACCGCCATCCCGGCCAGGCGCTCGGCACCGGCACCCAGATCGGCATCTCGCTCGGCGTCGCGCTGGCGCATCGCGGCAAAGGACGGCTGGTGGTGGATATCCAGCCGGACGGCGATCTGTTGTTCGATGCCGGCGCGCTGTGGAGCGCCGCCAAGAACAACATTCCGCTGTTGGTCGTAATGTACAACAATCGCGCTTATTACAACAATTGGGAACACCAAATTCACGTCGCCCAGCATCGCGGCACGCCGGTCGAGCGCGCCCATATCGCCCAGGACATCGCCGGCCCCGATCCGGATTTCGCCGCCCTGGCGAAAAGCATGGGCTGGTACGCGGAAGGACCGATCGAAAAGCCCGCGGACGTCGCAGCGGCGCTGCGCCGCGCCGTCGCCAAGGTAAAAGCCGGCACGCCGGCGCTTCTCGATACGGTGGTGCGGCCGCGGTAACGGAAATGACAAGCGGCCGCGGTGAGTGCGCTTATCGGTATTCGGAGCCGGTCGGGATCAACTCGGCCGTGCGCGCGTTGCGATAATTTCGCTTGGCGTAATCCACCATGGCGGCGACAGTCAGTTGCCGTTGCGCAAACAGGTTCCCCGAATCCACGGAGCTGGTCAGGTTGTCGAGAAAGGCGGTCGCATATTCAGACTGAGGCGCTGAGCCACGGCTTGGCTCACTGCTTGGCTCGCCGCTTGCCTGACGGCTTGCCTCACGACCTGAGGATTGCTGCTTGAGCGCGGCCAGTTTGGTTGGGCCGGGGATGTTTGCCGGCCTGGGTACGGGCAGGAGCGGTTCATTGGGCGCTTGATTGGGTGCTTGCGCCATCATTGGGGCCGCTGTTGTGGGCGCTCGCGTTCGCGCCGTCGTCGGGGCAGTAGTGGTCTCCGCAAAAGCCAGAGCGGACGCGGCGGGGACACCCGCCTGCGCCGTCATCACAGCAGGCTCAGCGGATACTCTGGCGATTTCGCTCTTCACCAGATTGCGAAAGTCCGAACTGAATTGCGCGCCGGGATGGGAATCGTTGTTGGCAATGTATTCGATGTTCGGACCGATCAGCTTTTTCGAACCCATGCCGCCAAGGGTCATCGCCGGATTTGGATTATAGATTTCGATCATCCTGCCGACGCGTCCGGTCACCGCGGGATTCCAGCTCAGCATCGACGGCTGCAGCGCGATAATGACGTCGATGTAACTCGCCTTGTTGGCGACGAAGACCGAGCTGTTTGCGCCCAAACTGTAGCCGACGACGACCGTGCGCGTGCCCGGCGGCTGACGTTCCAAGTCTTCGACTAGGGCCGGCCAATTTTGATGCAAATAGGTGCGGACCTCGACGTCCGGCATCAATTTGAGCTCGCCAACGAGCTCAACGAGCCCGATCGCAGGGAGTGGTCCGAACATCGGCCACAAGACGCCGACAAAGGTTTTCGCGAAGACCGGTGTGCAGAGCACCGAGCCCCACATAACCAGGGCGAAGAGTAGCTTTTTCATTGAGTTCAGTCCCCCGCAGCGGCCCGTCAGACAGCTGGCCCCATTCCCGATTAGCCGCCCAACGCGGCTAAAACAGCGAACAATTGCGGAGATTTATGGGAAGGACATGGGAAACTTTTGGAAACACGCATTACTAAGCATGAAGGCCGGGTTATTTTACGGTCGAAAAGGTTAAAAACTCGCCACTGCGGCGGCTTTCTCGTCACAGTCTTCGATATATCGCCCCGAGGCGGGCCGGTGCCGATCAACGGCTTTGCGGCAAATTGGCAAGCTGCAAGCTTGCCGC
>DATAYT010000132.1:0-37688 GCA_036272395.1 Xanthobacteraceae bacterium | reverse complement strand
GGCGTAGGCGTCGGAGTCGGCGCGCCCGCATATTATGACTGCGGCTATAACGGTTATCCGTGCGGCTACTACGACTACTACGGCGGCCCCGACATCGTGGTTGGCGGCGGCTTTGGTGGTTGGCACGGCGGTGGCTGGCATGGCGGCCACGCCCACTTCCATCACCGATAACCATTAACTAGCGTGGCTCACCGCGACGAATTTGGCGCGGTGATCAGGCGGAAAGGGTTCCCGGATCGGGGGCCCTTTTCGTTATGGAATGATGGAATCCTGGCTCGCGGCGCACACTGGAATGTGAATTGAACCCCGAGCCGCCGCACGCGTTCAGGGATGCGTGACCCGCCGTGAAATGCCATGATCGCTGCATGACGAGCATGCTTCGCTGCTTACGGGAATATCCGCTGCAGCAAGAGAATCATGCTTCGGTATAGCTCGGGCCGCTCGCGGGCGATTTTGTCTTCACAAAGGCTGCCCGTGGCGCGCGCCGCCAATAAGTTCAGGAGGAGCGCCTATGGCCAATTCGCATATTCTTGTCGGCGCAACGACAAGTCCTGCGCAACCGGTCGTTCGCCGCATTTCGTCCGCTGATATTTACTATGCCCTTACCCGAGGCATTGACGATTTCACCGCCGTCCCCAGCCACGCGGTGTTTCTCTGCGTGATCTATCCCTTGCTTGGAATTTTTCTGATCGGCCTCACCCTGGGAAATTCGCTGTCGCTGTTGCCGCTGGCCTTCCCGATCGCCGCCGGTTTCGCTTTGGTCGGGCCGCTGGCCGCCATCGGTCTCTATGAACTGAGCCGGCGCCGCGAAGCCGGGCTCGACAGTTCGACAGGCCATGCGCTCGATGTGCTGCATTCGCCATCGCTCGGCGCCATCATTGCGCTCGGTGTTTTGTTGATGGTGCTGTTTCTGATCTGGCTGGTAGTCGCCGAAGCCCTCTATATCGCAGTCTTCGGCTATTCGCCGCCGGCTTCGATCATGCAATTCGTACACGACGTGTTGACCACGCCGCGCGGATGGACTCTGATCGCGGTTGGCACCGGTATCGGCTTTCTGTTCGCCGCGCTCGTGCTCTCCATCAGTGCGATTTCATTTCCGCTGCTGCTCGACCGCCACGTCGGCGCCGCGGTGGCGGTCTACACATCACTCCGAGTGGTGGCTGCAAACCCGCTGCCGATGACGTTGTGGGGATTGATCGTCGCCGCCTTGTTGGTGATCGGCTCGATTCCGTTTTTTGTCGGCCTCACCGTGGTGATGCCGGTGCTCGGACATGCGACCTGGCATCTCTACCGGCGGGCGGTCGAGCCGGATCCAAATCCGCATCCGGACTACGCGCCGCGCGAACGGCCGCGCCGTTCGGCGGCCGATTTTCCGGCGGCGCTGTTCCCGACCCGCGAGTAACGCAAGGCGCGGGCTAAAGCAGGCTCGCGCGCGACCGCGCGCCGCCCCCGCGTGCGGATTGTCAGCGCGAGACGATGGCCTATCATGCCCGGGACGGTAACAATCGCCGTTCCGGTTGTGGTGCATGCTCGACCTTGGTCTAAGCTTTCTCAGCAGCGTTGCGCGGGATCCGAACGCGCTTGCCATCGTCGATGGTGAGCTGCGCCTAACCTATGCGCAATGGTACCGGCGCATCTCGGCCCTGGTTGCGGGCCTCGATTCGCTCGCACTTGCGCCCGGGGATCACATCGCGACCGCGCTGCAGAATCGCTGGGAAGCGGCCACCCTGCATTGGGCCTGCCAATTTGCCGGCGTGATCGTGACGCCCGTGAACTGGCGATCGACGGCAGGCGAACTCGATTTCTTTCTGCAGGACGCCGAGGCCAAGGCGCTGGTCTATGAGGACTGCTCCGCGGCCGCTGCCAGTGGATCGCAACTGTCGGCGCGATTGCCGCGTGTCGCGCTCGACAGCGCTTGCCCCGGCGCCACGCCATTCGCCACCCTCACTGACGGCGACGCGCCCGAGGCGCGCCCGCGCGTCGACGCCGAGGCCTGGTCGGTGATGCTCTACACCTCCGGCACGACGGCGCGGCCGAAGGGCGTTCCGCGCCGGCAGCGGGCCGAGCGCGCCGCCGCTCTGGCACATGTCGCGCAAAATCTTTACGGCCGCGGCGAACGGACGCTCGGCGTCATGCCGCTCTATCACACGATGGGCGTCCGCTCGCTCCTGGCGATGTCGCTTGTCGGCGGCGCTTTTATTTGCTTGCGCCGGTTCGACCCAACCGAAGCCTTACGCCTGATCGCGGCTGACCGCGTGACTAATCTCTATCTGGTACCGACACTCTATCACGATCTCCTGCACCATCCGGCCTTCGCGCAGACCGACACCAGTTCGGTGCGTAAACTCGGCTTTGCCGGCGCGCCGATGACCGACGGATTACTCAACAAACTGCAAGCGGCGTTCCGGCCCGATCTGTTCGTCAACCATTACGGCTCGTCCGAAATCTACACCTTCACCATCGAGCCAAATGCCCCGGCGAAACCCGGCTCCGCCGGTCGGGCCGGAATCAATCAGATGCTGCGGGTGGTCAAACTCGGCGCCAAATCCGTGGATGAACTGGCCGCGCCCGGCGAAGAAGGAGAGATTATTGCGCTCCTTGCCGGTGATGAGTCTTTCGACGGCTACTGGCGGCGTCCGGACGCCGACGCCAAGGCGCTGCGGCAGGGCTGGTATTTCACCGCCGACACTGGCTACATCGATTCCGAAGGTGACGTCTTTGTCACTGGCCGGGTCGACGACATGATCATCACGGGCGGCGAGAATGTTTCGCCGGTGGAGATTGAATCCTGTCTATCGCTGCACGCCGCGGTGTCGGAAGTCGCCGTGGTCGGGTTGCCCGACGAGCGCTGGGGCAGGATTATTGCTGCTTTCGTCAAGCGCCGCGCGGCGATCGAAGCCGAGGAGCTTGACGCCTTCTGCCGCGCCTCTGGCCTTGCCAATTTCAAGCGACCGCGCCGCTATATCTTTGTCACCGAGATCCCGAAATCGCCCGTGGGTAAACTGTTGCGCCGCAAACTCGCCGCCGGTGACTACACACCCGAGCCGGCCGCACCGCCGCGCCAGCAAGGAACGGCGGCATGAATGATTCTTCGCCAGTTCGGTTTTCCGATCCGCGCTTGTCGAAGCTCGACGGCTTTCGCGTCGAGATCGATCCCGGGCGCGAGCGCGCCGATATTGTGCTCGACCGGCCGCCGCTCAATGTCATCGAGATGGAACAACGCGATCAGCTTCGCCTTGTATTCGAGACGATCGACGAGGATGCGCGCGTACGCGTGATCGTGCTGCGCGCGACGGGCGAGCATTTCTCCTCCGGCGGCAATATCGCGGGTTTTCTACAGGCCTCTCCGGAACGCGTTTCCAAACTGGCGTGGAACATCGCTGCGCCGGCGCGGTGCATGAAGCCGGTCATCGCCGCCAATCGCGGCTATTGCTTCGGCGTCGGCTTTGAAATTTCGCTGGCTTGCGATTTTCGCATCGCGTCCGAGACCTGCCTCTATGCGCTTCCGGAACAGCGGCTCGGGCAGATCCCCGGCTCAGGGGGTTCCGCCCGCCTGCAAAAGATCATCGGCATCCCCCGCACCAAGGATATCGTGATGCGTTCGAAGCGGATTCCCGCCAAGCAGGCTTACGATTGGGGCATCGCGACCGATTGCGTCTCCGACGACAAGCTTGAAACTGCGACCGACGCGCTGGTCGATGAGTTGCGCACCTTCTCGCCACTGGCGCAGCGCACGGCGAAATCGCTCTTGAACGCCACCGAAGACACCAATCTGCAAGCCGCCATCGAGCTGGAAGGCCATAGTTACAGCCGGCTGCGGCAGTCCGACGATTTCCGCGAGGGCGTCGAAGCCTTCCATGCCAAGCGCAAGCCTAAGTTCCGCGGCACGTAGAAGGCCTGCCCGCTTTGCGCTAGATTCAGCACAGTCCAACGCAATCTCGAAAACGCGCCAAAGGTCAGGACCGCATGATGACGCTCAGCCCCGCAGAGCTCAAACAGTTCGACGAACTCGGTTATCTGTTTTTCCCGAACTGCTTCAACGAGGAGGAAATCGCGCTTTTGCGCGATGATGCCGCAGCGATCCTCAAACTCGATCGCCAGGAAATCTGGCGCGAAAAATCGGGCGCGCCGCGCACCGCGTTTGCCGCACACACTTTCAATGAGACTTTTCGTTTGCTGGCGAGCCATCCGCGCCTGATCGAGCCGCTGCGGCAATTGTTCGGCGAGGATGTCTACGTCCATCAATTCAAGATTAACGCCAAGGCGGCCTTCGAGGGCGACGTCTGGCAATGGCACCAGGACTACGGCACCTGGGCGCGCGACGACGGCATGCCGGAGCCGCGGGCCATGAACATTGCGGTTTTTCTGGATGAAGTGATGCCGATCAATGGCGCACTGATGCTCATTCCGAAAAGTCACCGGCAGGGCGTGCTGGCCGCCGGTCACGACGAGCTGACCACGTCCTATCCATTATGGACGCTCGACAAGGAGACCGTGACGCGGCTCGCGGCCGAAGGCGGTATCGTGGCGCCGACGGGCAAGGCCGGCTCGGTCCTGATGTTCCACGGCAATCTGGTGCATGCCTCGCCGCCGAACATCACGCCCTATCCGCGCAAGATCGTCTATTTGACGCTGTGCGCGGTGTCGAACCACATCACCAAATTCACCCGGCCGGAATGGATCGCGCATCGCGATTTCACACCGATCGCGCCGGTCGCCGATGACGCGCTGCTCGCTTATGCCCGCGCCCACACAGTGGCGGCGGAATAAGTTGCGCAGGTCAAACCCGGTACGCGCATGAACCTGCAATCGCTGCTCGCGGCCCGCGTCGAAGCTGGCATGCCCGTGCGCGTCGGCCTGATCGGCGCCGGCAAATTCGGCTCGATGTTTCTCGCCCAAGTACCGTCGATTGCCGGCCTCGAGGTGACGCTGATCTGCGATCGCAACGTCGATCGCGCCAGGGCCGCGTGTAGGACCGTGGGCTGGGATACGGCGCGTATCGCCCGCACGCAATTTTCCGCGCGCGGCCGCGACGCCTGGGCCGACGAGCGGGTCGAAATCGTGGTCGAAGCAACCGGCGATCCGGGAGCCGGCATTGCCCACGCGCTGGCCGCGATCGAGGCGCGCAAACCGATCGTCATGGTCAATGTCGAAGCCGATGCGCTGGGCGGACCGTGGCTCGCCGCCAAAGCGCGGGCCGCCGGCACGATCTACTCGCTCGCCTACGGCGATCAGCCGGCTCTGATTGCCGAGATGGTGGATTGGGCGCGCGCAGCCGGTTTTATCGTCGCCGCTGCTGGCAAGGGCACCAAATATCTGCCGGCCTATCGCGCGGTGACACCAGACGGCGTATGGGAGCATTACGGGCTGACCGCCGAAGAGGCGCGGGCGGCCGGCATGAATTCGCAAATGTTCAATTCTTTTCTCGACGGCACCAAGTCAGCCATCGAGATGGCCGCGGTCGCCAATGCCTGCGATCTCACCGTGCCGCAGGACGGTCTTCTGTTTCCGCCGTGCGGGGCCGACGCGCTCGCAACCGTGCTGCGGCCAAAAGAATTGGGCGGCGTTCTGGAGCGCGACGGCATGGTCGAGGTCGTCTCCTCGCTCGAACGCGACGGTAGTGCGGTGTCGCGCGATCTGCGCTGGGGTGTTTATGTCGGGCTCAAGGCGGCGAATGACTATGCCGCCGCGTGTTTCAAGCAATATGGCCTGCCGACCGATGCCACCGGGCGCTATGCGGCCATGTACAAGCCCTATCATCTGATCGGGCTTGAATTGTCGATCTCCGTGCTCAACGCGGCGCTGCGCCGTGAACCGACCGGATCGTGCCGCGCGTGGCGCGGCGATGCCGTCGCGGTCGCCAAGCGCGCGCTGAAAGCGGGCGAAACTCTCGACGGCGAAGGCGGCTATACCGTGTACGCCAAGCTCATTCCGGCGGCGAAGAGCCTTGAGCGCGGCGCCTTGCCGATCGGACTAGCGCATCATGTCAAGCTCACCCGCGACGTCGCTGCCGGTGAGATTATGGCCGCGGCCGACGTCACGCTCGATGACAATCAGGAGGTGGTGCGCATCCGCCGCGAAATGGAACGGCAGGCCCTTACCTCGCCCGCCGCAATCGCTGCGGAATAGGCAAGTCACTCCGCCGCAAGCCGCGGTGGCGGGCGCATCGATTCAAGTCCATCCACGGCGGTCGCCGAGATTGTGGTGCGCACCATGTAGCGCGCTTCATGTGCCGGCCATGGCCGGCCGCGATGCACGGTGGCGCGGTTGTCCCACATCACGACGTCGCCGGCGCGCCAGGCATGGACGTAAGTCGTGCCGGGCGCGGTCGCAGCGATGGTGAGCTCGTCGATCAATTTCTCGCCAGCGATCGGGTCCATGCCTTCGACCGCATAGGCGTGCGAAGCGAGATAAAGCGCGCCGCGCCCGTTGGTCGGATTTCTCCACACCATGCGCCAGCATTGCGGCGGCAGCGCCGCCAGTTCCTCGGTGGTGGCAAGGCCCTCGGCGACCTTTTTGCGCGAATGGCCGTAATGGTGCCAAGCGAAGGAATTTTCAAACTTCTCGCGCATCGCCGGGTCGAGCCGCTCAAAGGCCAGCCGCGTCGAGGCGAATTCGGTTTCGCCGCCATTGTCCGGGATGGTGCGAGCCGACAGGATCGATGCCAGCGCCGGCACGCTCTTGAACGAGCTGTCGGTGTGCCAAAGCTGATTGGCTTTGTTGCGCATCGCGTAGCGGTGGTCGGCCGGCACGACTTTGCCGTCCGGACCGATCGTGGTGAGAATGACAAAATGCGTTCCGGTGCCGAGCGAGCCGACTTTGGTTGTTTCCGGCGGACCGAAGCGGCGCGAAAATGCCAGCTGGCTCTCGTTGGTCACATCCTGGTTGCGAAACACCAGGATCGAATATTCTTCGAACGCGGCGCGTACTTCCTGGTAGGCGGCGTCATGCGCGGCCACGTCGGCAAGCGTCACGCCGCGCAATTCCGCACCGAATCCGGGACGCAGAGGGATGATGTCCATCGGCGTAGCCTCCGTTGAGTTCGTTTTGGCAAATCTCCTCCAAAATGCCCGTTCTGGCAAGAAAGCCTGCTGGCAAGGAAGCATTGCGCGCCACGCCGAAGCAATGCGCGTTGCACCCAGTAGCGCAGCGCATTAGGCTTTGATCGGCGCAAATGCCGTGCAATTTGGGGTGGGTACACTTGGGGTGAGAGACGGCCACCCCGGGCTGCGTCGGGCGGGGAGCGTCCATGCTGGAAGACCTGCTGCAGCGGCGGCCATACAACGCCGTCACTGATCTCATCGATGCGCCGGTCGAGCGCGGCCTTGCCGGCAAAACCGCCTTCACCGACGCCGACCGCACGCTGAGTTACGGCGACTTGCAAGCGCGCAGCTGCCGGTTCGCTTCCGCGCTCTCCGATACCGGGCTACGGGCGGAGGAGCGGCTTGCGCTTCTGCTTTACGACACGGTCGATTTTCCGGTGGCATTCTGGGGCGGCGTACGCGCGGGTATCGTGGCGCTGCCGCTCAATACGCTGCTCAATGCCGAGCAATATGCCTACATCCTCGCCGACAGCCGGGCTTCGGCGATTGTCGCTTCGGCATCGCTGGCCAAGACGCTGCAGCCGATCCTCGATCGCCTGCCGCGGCTGCGCACCATCATCCTCGTCGGCAGCAGCGCCGATGACCGCGCCGCCTTCGCCGCGGCCGGCCGTGACGTGCATGATTTCACCGAGCTCGTGTCGCGCGGCCGCGCCGAAGTGTTCACGGCGCCCACGCTTTCCGACGAGGTCGCGTTCTGGCTATACACGTCGGGCTCGACCGGCGAGCCCAAGGGCGTCAAGCACGTTCACACCACCCCGCTCGCGGCGGCGCGGCTGATGGGCCGCCACATCATCGGCATCCGCGAGGACGACGTGGTGTTCTCCGCGGCCAAGCTGTTCTTCTCTTATGGCATGGGCAACGCCCTGGCCTTTCCGCTGTCGGTCGGCGCAACAAGCGTTCTATTGCCGCAACGCCCGACGACGGAAGCGGTATTCGACGTGATGCAGCGGCAGCGGCCGACGATTTTCTACGGCGTGCCGACGCTCTATGCGTCTCTGTTGGCGCATAAAGATATGACGCGCGGCGCCGGCTCCGACCGCTTGCGGCTGTGCATCTCCGCCGGCGAGCCGCTGCCGGGTGCGCTCGGCGAGCGCTGGCGACAGGCGAGCGGCGTTGACGTACTCGACGGCATCGGCTCGACGGAAATGTTCCAGACGTTCTTATCGAACCGTCCCGGCGATGTGCGCTATGGCACCACCGGAAAACCGGTACCGGGTTATGACCTGAAAATTCTCGACGATCAGGGACGCGAAACCGCCGATGAAGAGATCGGCGAGCTTATCGTACGCGGCGCCACTGCCGGCGAAGGCTACTGGAACCAGCGCGCCAAAAGCCGGCGCACCTTTGCCGGCGACTGGACCTTCACCGGCGACAAATATTTCCGCGACCGCGACGGTTATTATCATTATTGCGGCCGCACTGACGACATGTTCAAGGTCAGCGGCATGTGGGTATCGCTGTTTGAAGTCGAGGCGGCGCTCGCCTCGCACGAGGCCGTTCTCGAGGCCGCCGTGATCGGCAAACAGGACGCCGACGGCCTGATCAAACCGAAAGCCTTCATCGTGCTGCGCAACGGTTTTGCCGCCGACGAGCGGCTCCTCGAAAACTTGCGCGTGCACGTTAAAAACTGCGCTGGGCCTTGGAAATACCCGCGCTGGATCGACATCCGGCCGGACTTGCCGCGCACCGCCACAGGCAAGATTCAGCGCTTCAAGCTGCGCGAATTAGAGACGTAGCTGGGCGTTCCGCTCCGCGAAACCCGACCAAGGTGTACTTAGACCGAATTCATCACCGCGAAGATGTATGTGGCTGCGGGCGCGGCGGAGGCTCGCCGCGGCGGCATGATTGATCTTGGATCATCGCGACCGTGACTTGATCGGCGTATTTGTTCATCGCGCCGGTTGCGGCATCGACCCCAAGCCCGATCAGGCCTCCGAACACCACGTTCCCCGCGGCCGTCGCTTCCGTATTCGAGGCGATCACTCCCGAGCCGGGCAAATAGCACTCCTTAGTGCATGAAACTCGCAACGCGGCGGATCCTTTGCTCAAAGTCACGCTGCCCGGAGTCGTCACGAGTTGGGGACCATCCTTGGTTTGAATGGTGCAGGTCGCACCTGGCGCGCCGGGCGTGTCGATCGCAACGAGTTGGGTTGTTCCTTTGGTGATGGTGGCGCACGCGATAAGCGGTGTCGCACACGCGACGATGACAAGATAACGCAACACGAATTGCTCTCTGCTGAGACCGACAATATCCGCGTAATCGGTGGTTGAACGAATAGAGAACACAACTGCCAATTGTCAAGCTATTTGTGCTCGTCAAACAATCGCTGCACCAAGCGGCGCGCCAAAACGCCGGCAACGCGCCGTCGGTAATGGCCCGGCGTGAACGTCGTTTTCATCGCCATGATCTGGTCGCGCACGAGCGCGTCGAGATCGGCGAAGACGTGCGCGTTGAGCGCGCCGCCGCACAGCCGTTCGGTGCCGGTTAGCCGCACAGGACGCGGATTGGTGCCGGTGAAAGCAACGCGCAGATCGGCGAGCGCCTCGCCGTCGCGCCGCAGAGCCACCGCCACTCCGGTCACCGGATATTCGATCGAGCGGCGGATGCGGATCTTGTCGTAGGCGGAGCGCAGTGCCGGCGCATTTTTGGCGCGCACAGCGGTGACGATCTCGCCTGCGCGCAGTGCAAGGTAATATTTCCCGTCGCCGCGGGTCTCCGTGACCGGCTCGTCCTGCCGCGCATAGCCGATATAGAGATCAGCGAGCGGCATGGTGCGCCGGCCGGCCGGTCCGGCGATATCGACGTCGGCATCGAGGATCAAAAGCGCCGGCGCCAGATCGCCGCTGAACGTGGCAAAGCAGACGCCACGGCTTTTCGGCGCGACATGGCAGACCGTGCCGACGGTCTTCAAACAGTGACGGTTGGCGTCGCGCCACCATTCGCTTTGATTGTAGAAGATGCAGCGGGTATCGAGACAAAGGTTGCCGCCGACCGTGCCCATATTGCGCTGGGTCGGGCCGGCGATGTGCGCGGCGGCCTGCGCCAGCGCCCGATAGTGACGCACGACTTCTGGATGCGCGGCGAGCTCGGTCAGCGTCACCGCCGCGCCGATCGCAAGCTTGTGCGCGTCCGCGGTGATCGCGTGCAGTTCTGTGACGCCGTTGGTCTCGATCAACACCTTTGGCGCGATGATGCCGCGACGGATATTGACGATGAGATCGGTGCCGCCGCCAAGCAGACTCGATAGCGGATGCGCCGCGCGCGCTGCAATCAGCGCGTCGAGCGTTTGAGGCCGCACGACTTCGAATTCCGGCAAGACGTCCATTATGAAATTCCGCCGCCGTTGGCTTTGTCGCCACGGGCGCGTTTCTCGAACGCGGCGAAGACGCGATCCGGCGTCACCGGCAGATTGTTAAAGCGCAGGCCTGTCGCCTCGGCGATGGCATTGGTCAGCGCCGGCAAGAAGGCCGCGAGCGAGCCCTCGCCGGCTTCCTTGGCGCCGAACGGCCCGTGCGGATCGATGCTCTCGACAATGCCGACTTCGATCGGCGGCGAGTCCTGAATGGTCGGCACGCGGTAATCGAGCATATTTGCCGTGACCATCAAGCCGTCGTGGTAAGCCGCCTCCTCGCTCATGGCCTGGCCCATGCCCATCCACACCGAGCCCTGGACCTGGCCCTCGACCGTGAGCCGGTTGAGCGCCTTGCCGCAATCGTGCGCCACCCAGACTTTGTCGACGGTAACAACGCCGGTCTCTTCATCGACCGTGACTTCAACGACCTGCGCCGAATAGCTGTAGCCCATGGTGCCGCCGATCGCGGCGCCGCGATATTTCTTGCCGCCGTGCGATTGCGGAATGGTCGAGTAGTTGCCGGTGACGGTGATGGTGCCGCTGTCTTTTAGAGCCTCCGTGACGACTTCGTTGAAACTCAGCCCCTTGTCCTGCGCACCGGCGCGATAAAGCTCGCCCAGGCACTCGATCTCATCCGGCTTAGCCTCGAGCTTGCGCGCCGCGGCGGCGATCAGCAGCGCCTTGAGATTTTGCGCCGCCTCGATCGCGGCATTGCCGACCATGAACGTGACTCGGGAGGAATACGAACCATTGTCTTTCGGCACCACCTCGCTGTCGCCGCTGACGATGCGGATACGGGAAAGATCGAGCCCGAGCACCTCGGCGACGCTTTGCACCAGCACCGTCGACGAGCCTTGGCCGATCTCGGCGGCGCCGGTGAGCAAAACGATGGAGCCGTCGAAGTCGAGCTTGAGCTTGACCGTGGCATGCGGTTCGCCGGTCCAGTTCACCGGCTTCGAGGCGCCGCTGATGTAATGCGAACAGGCCATGCCGAGGCCTTTGCCGCGCCGCAGCTTGCCCTTGCGCGCCTTCCAGCCGCTCTCGCGCTCGACCCAATCGAGGCATTCCGGCAAGCCGTAGGAGTTCACCATCAAATCGTTCTGCGTGAAGGTCAGCGCCTGCAGCAGGTTGGCGCGCCGCACCGCGAACGGGTCGAGCCCGAGGCCACGCGCCGTCTCGTCGAGCAGACTCTCAAAAGCAAACCGCACGTCGACGGTGCCGTGGCCGCGAAATGCGCCGCATGGCGGCGTGTTGGTGAGGACGCGCTTGCCGATATATTTGACGTTATCGAGCGCATAGATCGCGTACAGCATCGATCCGGCATAGAGGATCGTGACAATACCGTAGCCGGAATGGGCGCCACCGCGCTGGATGCATTCGCATTCGACGCCGGTGATCCGGCCGTCCTTGCGCATGCCGATCTTGAGCCGGATATCGGTTTCCGGCCGGCCGCGATGAGTGATAAAGGTCTCTTCGCGATTGACGACGAGGCGCACGCAGCCGCCGGCCTTGCGCGCCAGCAAAGCCGCGATCAATTCCACATTCAGCGTCTCGGTGCGGCAGCCAAAGCCGCCGCCAACATGCGGCTTGATCACGCGGATCCGCGACATGTCCATGTCGAGAATCTGCGCCAGCATCAGGTGCACGTAATAGGGCACCTGGGTCGAGGCATGCACGGTCATGCGATCGCGCACCACGTCGTAATCGGCGATCGCCGCGTGCATTTCCATCTGGTTCTGGCAGACTTCGGCGCAGTTATAGATGCCTTCGCGCACCAGCTCGGCCGCGGCAAAAGCGGCTTCCACATCGCCAAGCTCGAACAGCACATCGCGTTCGAGATTGTGCGGGCGGTGCTCGTGAAGCGCGATCGCGCCCGGCGCCATCGCCTGTTGTGCAGTGTGATAAGCCGGAAGCTCGCGCACCTTCAGCTTGATCCTGCGCAGCGCTTCCTTCGCCGTCGCATCGTCGATTGCAGCGACCGCGGCAATCGGCTCGCCGCGATAGCGCACGCGATCGCGCGCCAGCACATGTTCGGTGCGCGCGACCGGCAACACGCCGAAGGCCTTATCGCAATCGGCGCCGGTGACGATCGCCTTCACGCCTGGGAGTCTCGCCGCTTCGGCAACGTCAACTTCGAGGATTTCGGCGTGCGAATACGGGCTGCGGAAAATCCGCCCTGCCAGCATGCCGGGCACAACGAAGTCGGCGGTGTATTTGGCCCGCCCGGAAACCTTTTCCGGACCATCGACCATCGGCACGTAGTCGCCGATGTTATGCGCCGGCGTGACCTCGTTCACGGCGTCAATCCGGCGGCACAAAGCGACGCGGCATGCTTTACCGCCTCAATGATTTTCACGTAACCGGTGCAGCGACAAATATTGCTGCCGAGCGCCTCGCGTATCTCCGCGTCGCTCGGATTGGCGTTGCGGCGCAGGAGTCCAGCCGACGCCATGATATAGCCGGGCGTGCAATAGCCGCACTGCGAGCCGAGCTTCTCGTGAAAACCGCGCTGCACGGCCGACAAATGGCCATCCTTGGCGAGCGACTCGATCGTGTCGACGCGGCGGCCTTCGACGCTCACCGCAAGCGTCAAGCACGACAGGCGTGGCGCGTCATCGACCAGCACCGTGCAGGCGCCGCATTCGCCGCCATCGCAGCCGGTTTTCGTTCCGGTCAACCCGACCGCTTCCCGCAAATAGTCCAGCAGCAAAAGATTATCGGGAACCGCGTCGTTCCGCGCGCGGCCATTGAGCGTAAACTGAAGAATGCGCGCCATACCGGCCGGCCTTGGGGCGTATTGAATTAGGCGTTCTGAAGCGCCGATTCCATAGCAATAACACCCAAACCCTTCAAACCGTCGCACCGACGAATGCCGCCTGAGTGGGCCGATCAGGCGCGGAGGCGCGCGGTGACTTCGGCCGGTATCGGCTGTGACTTCATTTTCGCCGGATCGGCAGGATCGCGGGCCGCCCAGACCCGGGTTTCATGTCCTTCGACCGCCACAGTCGTGCCGACCAACAGCCGATGCTCGACGTCAAAGCTGGAACGGCGGAATTCGCGTATATGGGAACTCAGTTCGACCTGATCGCCGAAGCGCGCCGGCGCCAGAAAACGCGCGCCGGCATCGACCAGCGGCATCCCGGCAATGCCAAAAGCCGCTGCCAGCTGGGACGGCTTCACGCCGAGCGCCGCCTCGAACAGCATCCAGGTGCCCCAGTCGAAAAATTCAAAGAACCGGCTATTGAAGACGATGCCGGCGGGGTCGCAATGGCCCCACTCGATGGTAAAGCGCCGCCGATGAATAAATTTAGCCATCAGAGCATGATCCCGAAAAGTGGGTACAGGTTTTCGGAAAAGATCATGCCAACAATAAACTGAAGCAAAACGACGCCTCAACCCACCCCCATTTCGCTTCACAGCAATCATCACCGCGCCGGACCGGTTCGGTCAACCAAGCCCCGAAACGCCAGCTCCACCCTAAAAATCATGACGGGCGAGCTTGCGCCCGCCCGTCACGTTCCTTGTGCTGCTACCCGCGCAGGGAACCAGGATCAAATCCACCACATGATGCGACGCCTGTAGCTGCGGTCACATCCAAGCCAATCTGACCTTGGCGATCGTCACATTCGGCAGAACCAAACGCGACCGATCTGGGAGAGAGGATATCGGATCGCCGGTGAGTCTCAAGCGAAACCCTGCATTGGCGGGAGCGGTTCGCGTCTGGGGATAATTGTGTGGATTGAAAATGGCGGCGCCACGAAAAACATTTACTTGTTCACATTCCCGGGCTGAGCGGGCGAATTGACGGTCTTGCCCGGCCATTTGCATAAGTCGGCGATGATGCATTTTTCGCACAATGGCCGATGCGCCAGACACACATAGCGGCCGTGCAGGATCAGCCAGTGGTGCGCGTGAAGCCAATACTGTTCCGGCACCACTTCCAGCAATCTCATCTCGACGTCGAGCGGCGTTTTGCCGACCGCAAGCCCGGTGCGATTGCCAACGCGAAAGATGTGCGTGTCGACCGCAATCGTAGGTTCGCCGAACGCGACGTTAAGCACCACATTGGCGGTCTTGCGGCCCACGCCCGGTAAAGCTTCCAGCGCCTCGCGGTCGTGCGGGACCTTGCCGCCATGCTCGGCGATGAGTTGCTTTGATAGCGCGATGACGTTTTTCGCCTTGGTACGATAAAGGCCGATGGTCTTGATCAGCCCGCGCAGGCGCGGTTCGCCGAGCTTGATCATTTTCTCCGGCGTGTCGGCGAGCTTGAACAAAGCCGGGGTCGCCTTGTTGACGCCGGCATCGGTGGATTGGGCGGACAGCACGACCGCCACCAACAGCGTGAACGGATTGATGTGCTGCAATTCGCCGCGCGGGGCTGGATTGGCGGCGGCAAAGCGCCGGAACGCCTCGGCGATCTCCGCGGTTGTCCACTGCGGCAGTTCGCCGTGCGCCGCCTTGCGATCGGCTCCGACGCGCGCCTTGGCGTCCTTCACCTGGGCCGCCTTGCCCTCGCGCGCCGCGGCAAGCCGTTGCCGAACGATTTTACGTGGCCGCGGTTTTAGGCGAGTTGTGTGTTTGCGCATCGGGATTTTCGTATAATGGACAGGATGAGCGACGACAATAACAGCGGAACGCACGCTTGCGCTGACCCGAAAATTTTTTCGGCGATTATCACGCCGCATCGTTCGCTGGGGCCAAAGGGCTTCCTCATCTTTATGCTCTGCCTGGGATGCTTGAGCTTTATCGCCGGCGTCATCTTCGTGTCGCTCGGCGCTTGGCCGGTCTTCGGCTTTTTCGGGCTTGATGTGTTGCTTGTCTATCTCGCCTTCCGCGCCAATTACCGCACCGCGCGCGCCTATGAGGAGGTCACCGTCACGGCCGCGGAATTGACAGTGAGAAAGGTCAATCATCGCGGCTTCGTCCGCCAATGGACGCTCAATCCGCTCTGGGTCCGGCTTGAGCGCATCGTGCACCAGGAATTCGGCATCGAACGGTTATTTCTTGTCTCCCAAGGGCGGCGGCTCGTCATCGCAGGTTTCCTAAATCCCGCCGAAAAAGCGAGCTTTGCGCGGGCGTTGACCAGCGCGCTCGGCGAGGCGAGGCGCGGCCCGATCAGGACGCCGAACGGGTGATTTTGGCTATATCCGGATCGCCGCGATTGCTGCGCCGCGCAATTCCCGTTGAGGCTCGCCTTGGCCCTGCCGCGCCTGTAAAAATAACCTCAGAAATCGGGTGGTTTTGCGCGAAAGGGCGCCATAGATCGGGAGCAAATGATGGAGACAGCCATGTTGTCACCCGATCGCATTTTCGATTCGACGCCGCTGTCCGAAGCTGCCGCCGACTACGAGACCGTGCGTAAGGCAATCGGACATATCCGCGGCCATTGGCGCGAACAGCCCGAAATTGAGGCCATCGCCGAAGCCGCCGGCGTCACTCCGACCGAACTGCATCACCTGTTCCGCCGCTGGGCCGGCCTGACCCCCAAGGCCTTTCTGCAGGCGCTTACGCTCGATGGCGCGCGGCAGCTGCTGCGTGATTCTGCAAGCGTGCTCGACGCCAGCTATGAAGTCGGCCTTTCCGGACCGGGCCGGTTGCACGATCTGTTCGTGACCCACGAAGCGATGTCGCCCGGCGAATGGAAATCCGGCGGCGATGGCCTCACCATGCATTTCAGCTTTCATCCTTCGCCATTCGGCCAGGCGCTGGTCATGGCGACCGATCGTGGCCTTGCGGGGCTGGCTTTTGCCGACCCCGGCAAGGAGCGCGCCACGCTTGCCGAAATGAAACGGCGGTGGCCGCGGGCCAATTACGTCGAGGATGCGGCGCACACCGCACCGATTGCGCAGCGCGTGTTCGATTCCAAGCAATGGCGCTCGCAACAGCCGCTTCGGGTCGTTCTGATCGGCACCGATTGGGAAGTGCGGGTGTGGGAAGCGCTCTTACAAATCCCGATGGGCCGGCTCACGACCTATTCGGGTTTGGCGAGCAAAGTACGCAATCCCACCGCCGCGCGCGCGGTTGGCGCCGCGGTCGGGAAAAACCCGATCGCCTTCGTCGTGCCCTGCCATCGCGTGATCGGCAAAGCCGGCGCGCTCACCGGCTACCACTGGGGCATTACGCGCAAGCGCGCGATGCTCGGCTGGGAGGCGGGTCAGGTCGCCGCAGCGGCCTGACACCACGCCGATTGACGATGCGCGGGCAATCCGCAATACCGGCTGCACCTCGATTAAAGGCGTCTTGTGATGCAGCGGCGGCGGCCGGTAATGCTGGTCATTTTGGATGGCTGGGGCTGGCGCGACGAGGCGCGCGACAACGCCATTCGCCAAGCTAAGACGCCGAATTTCAACCGGTTGTGGCAAACCGGCCCGCACGGATTTCTCCACACTTCGGGCAAGGACGTCGGCCTGCCCAAGGGCCAGATGGGCAATTCCGAAGTCGGTCACCTCAATATCGGCGCCGGCCGCGTGGTGATCCAGGACCTGCCGCGCATCGACAATGCCATTGCCAGCGGTGAAATCGAGCGTGCGCCGGCGCTCGTGACCCTGATCGAAAAGCTCAAAGCGAGCGGCGGCACTTGCCATCTGATCGGGCTGGTCTCACCCGGCGGAGTCCATTCGCACCAGAATCACGCTGTGGCACTGGCCAAAATCCTTGATCGCGCGAAGGTGCCGGTATGGCTACACGCGATTACCGATGGGCGCGACACGCCGCCGCAATCAGCGGCAGATGACATAAAGCGATTGATCGCGGCCCTGCCGCGGTCGATCCGGATCGCGAGCGTGTGCGGACGATACTACGCGATGGATCGCGACAAGCGCTGGGACCGCATCGAGAAAGCTTACAAAGCGATTGCGGAAGCCGACGCCCCGCGCTTTGCCGACGCTTTGGCCGCCATCGCCGATGCCGATGCCGGCAAAAAGTTCGATGAATTCATCGTGCCAGCAGTGGTCGGCGATTACCGCGGCATGAAGGACGGTGACGGCCTACTTTGTTTCAACTTCCGTGCCGATCGCGTGCGCGAAACTCTCGCCGCGATTCTCGATCCGGATTTTTCAGCTTTTTCGCGCAAACGATTCATTCGGTTCGCTGCAGCGGTCGGCATGGCGGAATACAGCGATGATCTCGATAAGTTGATGGGAACGATTTTTCCGCCGCAAAATCTGGCCCACGTTCTTGGCGAGGTGGTGGCCGATGCCGGGCGTACGCAGCTGCGCATGGCGGAGACTGAAAAGTATGCGCACGTTACCTATTTCCTCAACGGCGGCCGCGAGGAACAATATCCCGGCGAGGATCGTATCATGGTGCCCTCGCCCAAAGTCGCGACCTACGACCTGCAGCCCGAAATGTCGGCGCCAGAGCTCACCGATAAAGCGGTTGCCGGGATCGGTTCCGGCAGATACGACCTCATCGTCCTCAATTACGCCAACCCCGATATGGTCGGTCATACCGGCAGTCTCCCCGCCGCAATCAAAGCCGTCGAGACCGTCGATGCCGGACTTGGCCGCATCACCGAGGCGATCGGAAAAGCCGGCGGGATTTTGCTTGTCACCGCCGATCATGGCAATTGCGAGCTGATGCGCGATCCGCAAACCGGCGGCCTGCACACCGCGCACACCACCAATCCCGTGCCGCTGTTACTGTCCGGCGCGTGTAATCGCGCGCTGGTCGCGGACGGCCGCCTTGCCGATGTTGCACCGACGCTGTTGGAATTGATGGAGCTACCGCAGCCGCAGGAGATGACCGGGCACTCGCTCTTGCGCGGGGACAGAGACAAATAATCCGGAGACATCGCCGCGTCGGACAGACGATGCCAGCTAGATGTCTTTCAGCCCCAGCACGTCGGCCATCGAATAAAGTCCGGGCTTCTTGCCGCGCGCCCACAAGGCGGCATGCAGTGCGCCGCGGGCAAAGATCATGCGGTCCTCGGCCCGGTGTGTCAGCTCGATGCGCTCCGCCGGCCCGGCGAAAATCACCGAGTGCTCGCCGACCACGGTACCGCCCCGCAGCGAAGCGAAGCCGATATCGCCGGCGCAGCGCGCGCCGGTCATGCCGTCGCGGCCGCGTACGGAACGCCGCGCAAGATCGACGCCGCGGCCTGCGGCGGCGGCGCGGCCAAACATCAGCGCCGTGCCCGATGGCGCATCGATCTTCTTGTTGTGATGCATTTCGACAATTTCGATGTCGTAGTCGTCATTGAGCGTCTTGGCGACGCGCTTGACCAGCGCGGCGAGAAGATTGACGCCGAGACTCATATTGCCGGATTTGACGATAGTCGCCCGGCTGGCGGCCTTGGCGATCACCGCGTCTTCTTCGGCGGAATGGCCGGTCGTGCCGATGACATGAACCAGCCCGGCATTCGCAGCCAATTCGGCGAAGGCAAGCGTCGCCGCCGGAATCGTAAACTCAATGAGCGCGTCCGCCGATCGCAGCAGAGGCGCGGCATCGGCGACCACGCTGACGCCATTCTTGCCAAGCCCCGCCAGTTCGCCGGCATCCCGGCCGATCACGGCGGAGGCCGGAGCGTCGACAGCGCCAGCGAGCGTCACGGCCTTATTCGCCGCGACCGCATGAATAAGCGTGCGGCCCATGCGCCCGCCAGCGCCGGCAATCACCACTCGCAAATTGAAATCTGCCGCAGCCATTGTTCTTCCAAGCGTTTGTCCCAATGGCGGTATAGCGGGGCAGTGTCAGGCCAGCAACACGCGAGAGCGCCACTCACCCACTAATACCGGGCGCCGTCGTAACCCTCAGTCACGATGACATCGGCCTCGGCCTTGCCGTCGCGCAGTGTCTTCGCTGTCTGGTATTCGGGTGAACGGTAGCAGGCGAGCGCGGCCTCAAAGCTTGGAAACTCGAGCACAACGATGCGGCTGCGCGCCCTGCCCTCCATCACGTCGCGACGGCCGCCGCGGACCAGGTAGCGGGCGCCGAATTTACCGAATGGCGCCTGGTTGGCGACGAGATACGGCTTATAAGCATCCGCGTCGGGCACATCGACCTGGACAATCCAGTAGCCTTTTTTGCTCGCGGGCGGCGGCGGCGAAGGCGAAGCTGGCTGCGGTCCGTCATAGCCTTCAACGATGACGAAGTCGCAAGTCGAATGTTCAAGGCGCAGCGGCTTGGCGCGCTGATATTCATCCGAGTGATAGCAGGCGAGCGCGGTTGCAAAATCGGGATATTCGCGCAACACGCAACGGCCGCGGCCACGGCCTTCGACCACGTCCATTTTGCCGCCGCGCACCAGCGCAACACCACGATATTTTTCGTGGGCCGCGGGCGTCGCCGCCATATAGGCCTTGTAGCCCTCCGGATTGTTGATATCGATTTGTGGAATCCAGTAGCCTTTGGGCATCGTCGTCGCTCCATTACCCTTACGCTTTATTTTTTTGTCGCCGCACTCGCGATTTCGGCGACGATCGCCTCCGCCGCCGCTTTCGGATCGGCGGCGGCAATGATCGGTCGGCCCATCACGAGATAGTCGGCGCCGGCGGCGATCGCCGCAGCCGGCGTCGCCACGCGCTTTTGATCTCCGGCGCCGCTGCCGGCCGGCCGTATGCCCGGCGTGACCAAGGTCAGCCCGGCGCCGACGATGCGGCGAAGATTAGCGACTTCCTCCGGCGAACAGACGAGCCCGTCGAGGCCAACGTCACGAGCCTGCGCCGCGCGGCGCGCGGCCAGGTCGGCGACGCTCATGGCATAGCCCGCCTCCTTCAGATCGGCATCGTTAAGCGAGGTGAGCACCGTCACAGCGAGAATGCGCAGATTTTGCTCACGCGCCGCGGCCGCGGCCTGCATCACTTGCGGATAAGCATGGACGGTGAGGAAGCTTGCGCCAAGGCCGGAAACGCTTTTTACACCAGCCGCCACCGTATTGCCGATGTCGTGCAGCTTCAGATCCAGAAAAACGCGCTTGCCGGACTGCGCAAGCTCGCGCGCATAGTCGAGCCCGCCGGCGAAAGCGAGCTGATAGCCGATCTTGTAGAACGATACGGCACTGCCGAGGCGCGCGACCATTGCCTGCGCCGCGTCAAGGGACGGGACGTCCAAGGCGACAATCAGACGCTCGCGAGGGTCCATTCCTGCTCCATTGGCAAGCCCGAAATTCCCTTAATCCATCATTCCAGCCAATTCGACCAGCCGGCGCATGGCCGCCCGCAGCGCTGCGGCGAGCGCTTCCTCTTTCAAATTATCGTCGTCGTCGAAGGCCAGTTCGGCGCGCGGCACACTAACCTGTTCGGGAATCACCAAGGCGCCGCACCCGAGTTCGAGGATTTGCCGCAGCGCCATCAACGAGCGAATGCCGCCGCCGCCCCCGCTTGTGGCCGAACCAAGCGCAAACACCCGGCCTTTGAAAGCGGCATAGGTCGGCTCGCCACGTTCGCGCACGCGTGACACCCAATCGATGGCGTTTTTCAGAAGCGGAGTAACCGAGGCGCTGTATTCCGGGCTAGTAATAAAGACGCCGCGATGCGCGACGAGCGCCTGCCGCAGCTTGAGCGCCGCAGTCGGCGGTCCGGAAGCCGCCGCCAAATCAGCATCGAACAGCGGCAGCTCATAGTCTTCGAGCGAAATGCGCGTGACTTCGGCGTCGAGCAGCGCCAGTTCCTTGGTGGCGAGCGCGGCCAGGCGCGCATTATGCGAGCCGGTGCGCAGCGAGCCGGGTATGACGAGAATTTTTGCGGCAGGCATTGAAGGCGCAGGTCAGAGGTCAGCGGTCGGATATCGGATACCAGATGTCAGGACAACGAGGCGCTTGCCACCTCCGTCTCAGACCTCTGATCTCTGTCATGTGATATCCGTCCTCCGGTAAACCCAAACGCGCGCCGGCGGAATGTTCATCCAGATGCGCTCGGAAGCTTCTACCGAAAAACCGCCGAGCCGTTTCGGCAGCGGCGCGGCGACCGAGTAGGTAAATTGCACGAAGGGCGCGCCGGGCAGCATGAGATCGAAGGCGTCGCGAATGAGGCGCAAGCGCATGGTAATCGGTTTGGTGATCAGCGGCAGGCCGGAGACCATAGCGGCGGCCGGTTGCAACAGCAGGGTCTCGAGCATGCGGCGCATACTGTAGGCGTCGCCTTGCACCAGGGTGGCTTGCGGGTAACGCGCGCGCAAAATCCGGCAGAACGCCGGGTTCGATTCCACCAGCACCAGGCGCGAAGGATCGACGCCGGCCACGACCAAGGCATCGGTGACCGGTCCGGTTCCCGGACCCAATTCAACGACGGGCCCGGTCGATTGCGGATCGACGTAGCGCGCCATGGTGCGGGCCAGGATTTTTCCCGACGGGGTAACCGCACCGGTGGATAAGGGACGTCCGATCCAGGAGCGGATAAAGCGCACTTCGTCGTCGAGCCGAATGCCGCGCTTGAGTTCGAAGCGCTTTATCTGTTGCTCGATCTTTCGGCCAATGCCGTCGCGTTTTTGCTCGAACAACCGGATTTGGCGCTCGATCTTGCGCTCAATGAGAGTTTTTCTGACTTCCAGGAGGCGAAGCTGCCGCCCAATTTTTCGTTCGAATACCTGTAGGGCGGGCAATTGCATGGCACCCACGCGACAAAGACGCTGCGGTTATTTAAGACATTTACATTACAAAAACCATAGAGCGTGCTTAGGCGGCTCCGGCGCGGCCGCCGAGCCCATCCAGGAACTCCTTGACCTTGCCGAGGAATCCGGAGGATTCCGGCTGCGTCTCGCTGGACGACAAGCGCTCAAATTCAGCCAGCAATTCCCGCTGCTTCTTGGTGAGCTTCTGCGGAGTTTCGACCACCACCTGGACATACATGTCGCCGCTCTGGCGTGAGCGGAGCACTGGCATGCCCTTGCCGGCGAGGCGGAAGCGGCGGCCGGAATGCGTGCCCTCCGGCACTTTGACTTTGGTCTTGCCGCCGTCGATCGTCGGTACTTCGAATTCGCCGCCGAGCGAGGCTGTCACCATCGAAACCGGAACGCGGCAATGCAGGTCAGCGCCTTCGCGCTGGAAGAACGGATGCGCGCCGATCGACAGGAATATGTAAAGATCGCCCGGCGGCCCACCGCGCACGCCGGCTTCGCCTTCGCCGGCGAGCCGGATGCGGGTGCCGTCCTCGACGCCCGCCGGAATATTCACCGACAGCGTGCGTTCGCGGGTGACGCGCCCGGAGCCGGCGCATGATTCGCATGGCGTATCGATCGACTGGCCGCGGCCGTGGCAATTCGGGCAGGTGCGTTCGAGCGTGAAAAAGCCCTGCGCGTGACGCACCCGGCCATGGCCGCCGCACATCGGACAGGTCTTCGGCTTGGAGCCGGCCTTGGCGCCGGAGCCGGAACAGGCTTCGCAGGTCACCGAAGTTGGAATACGGATCTGCGCAGTCTTGCCGTTGAAGGCTTCCTGCAGCGTGATCTCCATGTTGTAACGCAAGTCGGCGCCGCGCTCGCGGCCGCTCGAGCGCCCGCGCCCGGCGGACATGCCGAAAATGCCTTCAAACAAATCAGAAAACGTGGCCCCGAAATCCGCGCCGAACCCAGCCGGGCCGTTGCCCATGCCGTGCTCGAACGCGGCATGGCCAAAACGGTCGTAAGCGGCGCGCTTGTCCGGATCCTTCAGGATCTCATAAGCCTCGTTGATCTCCTTGAAGCGATGTTCGGCCGTGTGGTCGCCGGGATTGCGATCCGGATGATATTGCATCGCATACTTGCGAAAGGCGGCCTTGATCTCGCCATCGCTGGCCGTGCGATTGATCGCTAGCGTCTCGTAATAGCAGCGCTTGGCCATCAGCCCCCACCCGATCGAGGCCGCCTGTCGCTGAACGAACACCCCCGTTTGGATGTCCGGGGGTGCCATTTCAAGGACTGCGACGGCATCGAGCGCCCCCGCCGACTAAGCAGACTTTTTGTTCTTTTTGTCGTCGTCAACCTCGGTGAACTCGGCATCGACGACGTCTTCCTTCTTGCCGTCACCGCCAGGCGTTCCGCCGGCGGTGCCGTCGCTGGCCTGCTGCTCCGCGGCCTGCTTGTACATCGCCTCACCGAGCTTCATCGAGGCCTGCGCCAATGTATTGGTCTTGGCCGTGATGGCGTCAGCGTCGCTGCCTTTAAGCGCCTCCTTGAGATCGGCCAAAGCGTTCTCGATCGCACGACGATCGCCCTCGCCAACCTTCGAGCCGTGTTCGGCGAGCGCCTTCTCGGTCGAATGCACCAGCGCCTCGGCGTGGTTCTTGGCCTCGACCTGCGCCTTGCGCTTCTTGTCCTCCTCGGCGTGCGCCTCAGCGTCCTTGACCATTTTCTGGATGTCGGCCTCGGACAGGCCGCCGGACGCCTGGATGCGGATCTGCTGCTCCTTGCCCGTGCCCTTGTCCTTGGCGGAGACATTAACGATGCCGTTAGCGTCGATGTCGAAAGTGACCTCGATCTGCGGCACACCGCGCGGCGCCGGCGGAATACCGATCAGATCGAACTGGCCGAGCAGCTTGTTGTCGGCCGCCATTTCGCGCTCGCCCTGGAAGACGCGGATCGTCACCGCGGTCTGGCCGTCTTCGGCGGTCGAAAACACCTGACTCTTCTTCGTCGGAATCGTGGTGTTGCGGTCAATAAGCCGCGTAAACACGCCACCCAGCGTCTCGATGCCGAGCGACAGCGGGGTCACGTCGAGCAACAGCACGTCCTTGACGTCGCCTTGGAGCACGCCGGCCTGAATCGCGGCGCCCACCGCGACGACTTCGTCGGGATTGACGCCCTTGTGCGGCTCCTTGCCGAACAGCTGTTTGACGACTTCCTGCACCTTCGGCATACGCGTCATGCCGCCGACCAACACGACCTCGTTGATCTCAGCCGCGGAGACGCCCGCATCCTTGAGCGCCTGCCGGCACGGATCGATCGTCTTCTGGATGAGATCGTCGACCAGCGCCTCGAACTTGGCGCGCGTCAGCTTCATCGTCAGATGCTTCGGTCCGGCCGCATCGGCGGTGATGAACGGCAGATTGATTTCGGTCTGCGTCGTCGATGACAACTCGATCTTGGCCTTCTCGGCGGATTCCTTGAGCCGCTGCAGCGCAAGCTTGTCGCGGCGCAGGTCGATGCCTTGCTCTTTCTGGAATTCGTCGGCGAGATAATTGACGAGACGCATGTCGAAGTCCTCGCCGCCGAGGAAGGTGTCGCCATTGGTCGACTTCACTTCGAACACGCCGTCGCCGATTTCGAGAATCGAAATATCGAATGTGCCGCCGCCGAGGTCATAGACCGCGATGGTGCCCGACTTGTTCTTGTCCAAACCATAAGCGAGCGCCGCCGCCGTCGGCTCGTTAATGATGCGCAGGACTTCGAGCCCGGCGATCTTGCCGGCGTCCTTGGTGGCTTGGCGCTGCGCGTCATTGAAATAGGCGGGAACGGTGATGACCGCCTGCTCGACCTTGGCGCCGAGATAGGCTTCCGCCGTCTCCTTCATTTTTTGCAGCACGAACGCGGAAATTTGCGAGGGCGAATAAGCCTTGCCTTCAGCCTCCACCCAAGCGTCGCCATTGGAGGCGCGTACGATCTTGTACGGAACGAGCTTCTTGTCTTTTTCCACCATCGGATCGTCGTAGCGACGGCCGATCAGACGCTTCACGGCGAAAATGGTGCGCTCGGGATTGGTGACGGCCTGGCGTTTCGCCGGTTGGCCCACCAGACGCTCGCCCTCGTCCGTGAAAGCGACGATCGACGGCGTCGTACGCATGCCTTCAGCGTTCTCGATGACCTTCGGCGTCTTGCCTTCCATCACGGCGACGCAGGAATTGGTCGTTCCGAGATCGATACCGATGACCTTGGCCATGGTCTTAAATCCTCTTCTTTGCGGCAGGTCGGGCAGGCCCGTCAGGCACCCTTAAGTCCGACCCCCTTAAACCCAACACATCACCCCGGGCGGTCCAAAACGGCTGCGCGAGGCGATTTCCCTTGGCTCATATAGGTGGGCATCATAGGCCTGCAAGGCAGCATGGCCGGCAGCAAGCGAGCGCCACGGCCGCCGCGCGGTGTCGGCGCAAGCGCCGCGGCAAAGCAGAAGCGAGCATGGCTCAGGCGGGCTGCGGCAGGGTTCGCGTTGGCTTGGAGTCTGGAGAAACCGGACGGCGAGAGCCGCCGGCACGCGAGGGTGGCGACAAGCGGTAAAAATCCCATAAAGGCAACCGAAGCGAACCGATGAATCTGCAAATTGGCACCCGCGGGCTGCGCTTTTATCCCGACTATCTCAGCCGTGAAGCGCAGATGGCTGTGCTCGCTGCGCTGCGCGGCGTATTGGCGAAAGCGCCGCTGTTTACGCCGCGCATGGCGAAGTCCGGCCGGCCGATGTCGGTCGGCATGTCGAATTGCGGCCCGCTCGGCTGGATTTCGGACGAGCGCGGCTATCGCTATCAGAGCCTGCATCCAGACACCGGCCAGCCTTGGCCCGCGATCCCCGATCTGCTGTTGCAATTGTGGGGCGAGGTCGCGCGCTATCCGCACGCGCCCGAAGCATGCTTGATCAACTATTACGCTCCGAATGCGAAAATGGGGTTGCATCAGGATCGCGACGAGGTGGATTTCTCCGCGCCGGTCGTCTCGCTGTCGCTCGGAGATTCCTGTTTATTCCGTGTCGGTGGCGGCAAACGCAGCGATCCGACCCGCTCGTTCCGCCTCAATTCCGGCGATGTGCTCGTCCTTGGTGGCGATATGCGCCTGGCCTTCCACGGCGTGGACCGCATTTACCCGGAGACATCCACCTTGCTCGCCGAGGGCGGACGGATCAATGTCACCATGCGGCGTGTAACGCGGCCGCAGGCGCCAGTCTAATTTCGCGGGCGCAGACGCTCATCGCTCGACCGACCAGATCGACAATGCACTCTGCCGTCACACCTCGTTCTCGGTTTCGCTGGCGCGGCGCAGCACCGACGGCAGCGGCCGTGTGTCTTGGTCTTACCCTGCTGATGGCGCTGATGCTGCCCATACAAGGCGCCGCCGCAGCGGATGTAATATTCCCGACCGGCTCGCGTCTTGGCCTCGTGCCGCCGGCGGGCATGGTGCCGAGCCGCACGTTCCAGGGGTTTGAAGAGCCCGGGACCAAGGCCGCGATTGTGCTCACGACATTGCCGGCGAATGCCTACGAGCAGTTGGCAAAATCGATGGTGCCGGAGGCGATGAAAAAAGAGGGCATCGAGGTCGAGCGCCGCGAACCCCTCGAACTTCCCGCCGGCAAAGGCTTCGTGCTGAGCGGCCGGCAAACCATCGAGAAGGAGCGTTACCGCAAGTGGCTGCTGATTGCTTCGGCCGACGATGTGACGGCGCTCGTCAACGTTCAGGTGCCCGAACAAGCCGCGAATTATTCGGAGGAAGCGGTGCGCGCCGCGTTCGCAACGCTGGCGGTGCGCCCGCACATCCCCGAAACTGAACTGCTCGCCCTCATTCCTTTCAGGATCGGGGAATTGGCCGGCTTTCATGTCGAAGACGTGTTGCCCGGCCGGGCCATCGTATTGGTCGATCCGGCCAGTCAAACTGCGGATGGGGCCAGCGTCACCGCGAAGGGTCGCATGTTCATCTCTGCTCTACCCGGCGGGCCTAAGGAGGCCGCCGATCGCGGCAATTTCGCGCGCGTAGCGTTTGGACAAATCGTCGGTATCAAGGACGTGCAGCTGCAGGACGCCGGACCGCTCCGCATTACCAGCCAGCCGGGCTATCAGACCTTGGCTAAAGCCAAGGATGCTGGCACCGGAGCCGATGTCATGGTGGTGCAATGGCTGCGGTTCGGCTCGGGCGGTTTTTTGCGAATGATCGGGATTGCGCGCGCGGACGCCTGGCCGGAAATGTTCGGCAGGCTGCGGGCGGTGCGCGACAGCGTCGCCGCCAATTGACGACAGTGATTTAGGATTTGCTCGCCGGCTCTTTCGCCGACTTGGCATTGTCATTGCTCGGCGCGGCCGGAGCCGCTTTCGGTCCGCCTTTTGATACGCCGACCAGAGCCGGACGCAGCACCCGGTCACCGATCATGTAGCCCGGCTGCACGACCTGCACCACGCTGCCGGCGGGCACGGTAGCATCGGGAATTTCAAACATCGCCTGGTGAAGATTGGGATCTAATTTTTCGCCTTGTGGCGTGAACTGCCGCACACCGTTCTTCTCGAGCGCTTTCAACAGCTCCCGCTCCGTCAACTCGATGCCGTCGATGAGCGCCTTGACGCCGCTCTCCGCGGTGTTTCGCAATTCGGGCGTTACTGCTTCCAGCGCGCGGCGCATATTGTCCGCCACCACGAGTAGGTCGCGGGCAAATGAGGTGACGCTATAGAGGCGGGAATCGGCGATCTCCCGCTCGGTGCGCTTGCGCAAGTTTTCCATTTCGGCGAGCGTGCGCAACAGCCGATCCTTCATCTCGGCATGCTCGCGCTCGATCGCCGTGGACGGCTCCGGAGCGGGCGCTTGCTCGGATGGCCCAGCCTGCAGCTGTTGGCCGTCCTCCTCAACGCGAGCGGTTTGGTCGGTCATTCTTCCCACCGTTCAAAAACAATCGGTAATCGGCGGCCCCGGGCGCGCGCCGTTTGTTACCCCTTGCTTCGGGTTTACCGCAACCGGTGCCCCGCATATCAGGGCGCAAACCGCAAAAATCAAGCCGAATCTAGGGGGTTCAACCGCCGAGCAGTTTACTGACGATTTTCGCCGTGTAGTCGACCATCGGTACGATGCGGGCGTAGTTGAGCCGGGTCGGCCCGATGACGCCGAGAACGCCGACGATTTGTCCGGAGGCGTTGTGATAGGGCGCAACGATAGTCGAGGAGCCGGACAGCGAAAACAGCTTGTTTTCCGAGCCGATAAACACGCGCACGCCCTCGGCCTGTTCGGCGCGGCCAAGCAGATCGATCACCTCGCGCCGGGTTTCGAGATCATCGAACAACAGCCGCACGCGTTCGAGATCGGCAAGCGCCTTGAGATCCTCGAGCAGGTGCGCTTGTCCCCGCACGATCAGCTTGCGCTCCTCGTGCTCGCCTCCCGACCAGCTCGCCAGACCCTCCGCGACAATCTTTTGCGTGAGCCGATCGAGCTGCGCTTCGCTCTCCTTCAGCGTGCGCTCGATCTCGACCTTGACCTCGGGCAAAGTGTGCCCTCGGACCCGCACGTTGATGAAATTGGTGGCTTCCGTGAGCGCGGAGGTCGGCAAGCCGATTGGAACGTTGAGAATCCGGTTCTCGACCTGCCCGTCCTCCCCGACCAGCACCACCATGGCGCGCTCGGGCTCGAGTCTTACGAATTCGATGTGCTTTAGCCGCGGATTCGACTTGGCGGTGAGCACCACGCCGGCGGCGCGGCTTAGCCCCGACAGCAGCCCCGAAGCTTCGGTCAAAACCGCTTCGACCGATTTGGGTTGGCCGGAGGCCGCGACTTGCGCTTCGATCGCTCTGCGATCGGCCTCGCCGAGGTCGCCAATCTGCATCAACGCGTCCACGAAAAAACGCAGTCCCATCTCGGTCGGCAAACGTCCCGCCGACGTGTGAGGAGCGTAAACCAAACCGAGCTGTTCGAGATCGGACATGACGTTGCGCACCGAAGCTGGCGACAAGGTCATTGGCAGGATGCGCGACAGATTGCGCGAGCCGACCGGCTCGCCGGTCGCAAGGTAGCTCTCGACAATCAGGCGAAAGATCTCGCGCGAACGTTCGTTGAGCTGTGCCAGGCCCAACTGGTTGGCGCCAAGCGGCAGTTCGTGGCTGGTCAAAATCTCACTCCGCGACGTTGCCTGAGATATGTATCACTCCGCCGCCACCATCGCACGTGTCCGGGGTGCCGCGCGCAACAGCGCCATCAGCTCGCGCACCGAATCGAAACTTTCCAGCCGGTTCACCGCGTCAATAACCTCCTCGATCCGAACGTCAGGCAGCACGCTGGCGGCGTAAAGGCGGAATTTTTGCTCCACCTGCGCTCGCGACAGCGGATTCTCGAACGCGCCGAGCGGATGCTCGCAGTGCGCCGACAATGTGGCGCCATCGCTGAGAATAACGTCCATTTTAGCTTGTGAGCCGCTGAGCGCGGCATCGGCGCGAATCTCGACTTTCTCCTTGGCGAAACTGCGCATCACCGGATCGTCGTAACGCGCAGGAGTAAACTGCGCCAAGCTTAGCGCGCCGTCGTGCAGGATGGCCGCAGCGGCGTAATGGGCGGATAACAGCGCTTCGAACTTGCCTTTATAGGTGCCGAAGCCGCCATGCATGTCGAAGGCGTTCTGGCTCAGCGCAATAACAACGCGGCGGACACGCGCGGCTTCGATGTCGTGCTTTGCAAGAAGATCGAATAAGGCGGTGTTCAAGCCCTGGATCAGTGTTGCGGACGGCCATAGCCGCAGCGCGATGCGCTCCAGTTCGAATCGATGGCCCAGATCGGCAATCGCCGCCTGCGGCTTGCCGCCGCCGGTGTAGGTTTTGTACAGACCGCCGTCGGCGGCGCTTAGGAATTCCTGCGTGGCGACGAAATTTTGTTGCGCCAGAAGCGCGGCGAGCAACCCTGAAACGGCGCCGCGGCACTGGTGGAATTTGACGGTCGGCGTGCCCCAGGCGGCGAACGTTCCCGCCGCCTGGCTGCCAGCAAGACCGAATGCGCGCGCCATCGCGTGAGCATCGAATTTCAGAAGTGAACCGACGGCCGCGGCCGCACCGAATGGGCCGATGATCCCGGGGCCGTGCCACCCGCGCGCGCGAAATGCCGGATAGTCGAGGCCAAGGCCGACGCGCGTTGTTACTTCGCATCCAGCGGCAACGGCGACCAACAAGTCGCGGCCCGGTAAATCATCGCGCTCGCCGATGGCGAGCGCCGGAGGCACAATTTCCGGAGTGACGTGCGTCATGGTCGCCCGGTGCACGTCACACATTGTGACCGCAGTGATCAGATAGCCATTGAACAACGTGGCGCCTATGAGCGACAAAGGCGCGCCGCCGATCACGCTCGACTCCGTTCCCTGCGCTAGCGCCGATGCCAGAGCCCTGATTTGATCGGTCTCCTCACCCTGGTAACCCGCGAGCGCGCAGGCGAGCGCGTCCAAGATCAGGTTCTTACAGTGTTCGCGGCTCCGCTGGGGCAAATCGTCGTAGCTGAGCGCCGCGGCGAACTCGGCTAATATGCGCGTCGGTTCGCGCGTTCCCTCACTCATCATTCTCGTCCTCGCGCAGTTACCTTGGAGGGTAGCGGTAAGCCGGCAAAGCTGGCAATTGGGCAAATCGAACGCGTCTCGGCGTGCACCGACCCTCGCCCGCCTGAGTCCTCTCCTGCTGGTCTCTTGGCGGGCGATCCCGCACCCACTACAAGGTCACACGCAGTCACAGCTGATCGTTTACAAGCGTGAGGTTCCGGCGCAGCGGTGCCGGCAGAGTTTTGGGGACATGCATGCGGCCGAGCCGCCGACAGCCCGATGAATTACGCCCCGTGTCGCTCGAACGCGGGGTTGTGAAATATGCGGAAGGTTCATGCTTCGTGAAATTCGGCGACACGCATGTGCTGGTGACCGCAACTCTCGAAGATCGGCTGCCGCCGTGGCTCAAGGGCCAGGCGCGCGGCTGGATCACCGCCGAATACGGCATGCTGCCGCGGGCGACGCTTGAGCGCACGCGCCGCGAGGCCTCGGCCGGCAAGCAGAACGGCCGCACGGTGGAAATCCAACGCCTGATTGGACGGAGCCTGCGCTCGGTGGTCGATCTCAAGGCGCTTGGCGAGCGCCAGATCACCATCGATTGCGACGTCATCCAGGCCGATGGCGGAACGCGCACGGCTTCCATCACCGGCGCATGGATCGCGCTTTACGATTGCCTCGTTTGGATGAAGGCGCGGCAGATGATCGAAATGGATGTGTTACGCGACCACGTTGCCGCGATCTCCTGCGGTGTGTGCTCCGGCCTGGCGGTGCTTGATCTGGATTATGCGGAGGATTCGCAAGCCGATACCGATGCCAATTTCGTGCTCACTGGCTCCGGCAATATCGTCGAGGTCCAAGCAACGGCCGAGAAGACACCGTTTACCGAAACGCAGTTCTCGGCTTTGCTGGCGCTGGCGCGCAAAGGCGTGGCTAAGCTTGTCGATTTACAGAAGATGGCGGTGATGTGAAGTTGGAGGTCAGAGGTCGGACAACGGAGGACGGATTTTGACGAGCGCCAGACTCCCGAATCCGCGTGATCCGTCGTCCGTCGTCCGTCGTCTAACTTCCGATCGTGTGGTGATTGCCACCCACAATCCGGGCAAGCTTACCGAAATGCGCGAACTGCTTGCGCCTTATGGAATAGCCGCCATATCCGCCGGTGAGCTTGCTTTGGCCGAGCCGGAAGAAACTGGCATGACATTCGCCGAGAATGCGCGCATCAAAGCTACGGCGGCTGCTACGGCTGCGCGGCTTCCGGCGCTCGCCGATGATTCGGGGCTTGTTGTCGAGGCACTCGATGGCGCACCCGGCATTCACTCGGCGCGTTGGGCCGGCGCTGATCGCAATTTTGACCGCGCCATGGAAGCGATCGAACAACAATTGCAAGCGCGCGGCGCAACCACGCCAGAGCGGCGCCGCGCGCATTTTGTCTCCGCGCTGTGTCTGGCCTGGCCGCACCGCCATACCGAGGAATTCGAAGCGCGCGTTGCCGGCACGCTGGTCTGGCCGCCACGCGGCGATCGCGGCTTCGGTTATGACCCGATGTTTTTGCCCGACGGCCAGCAACGCACCTTCGGCGAAATGTCGAGCGAGGAGAAACACGGGCTGCCGCCGCGCGGCAAAGGCCTATCGCATCGCGCTCGCGCGTTCTTAAAACTTGCCGAGGCTTGCCTTGAGCACCGCTAATCATTCCGTTTCCGGCGCGCAGCCCGGCACCGACGATGACGGACCGGCCTTCGGGGTCTACCTCCATTGGCCGTTCTGCCTGTCGAAATGTCCTTATTGCGATTTCAATAGTCACGTTCGCCGCGAACAAATCGATGAGGCGCGCTGGGTTCGCGCCTTTACCGCGGAGATCGCCAGCACGGCGGCGCGCCTATCCGGACGCGTGGTGTCGACGATTTTTTTCGGCGGCGGCACGCCGTCACTGATGCAGCCGCAGACTGTCGCCGCGGTGATCGAGGCGATTGCCCGTCATTGGCCAATCGCCCCCGATGCCGAGATCACGCTTGAGGCCAATCCGACCAGCGTCGAGGCGGAGCGCTTTCGCGGCTATCGCGCCGCCGGCGTCAATCGCGTTTCGCTTGGCGTGCAGGCGGTCGACGACCGCGCACTTGCCGCGCTGGGGCGCACACATTCGGCGCGCGAGGCTCTTGATGCGGTCGGCGTCGCGCGTGCGGTGTTCGACCGCTATTCGTTCGATCTGATTTATGCGCGTCCGGAGCAAACGCCGGAGCAATGGTCGCGCGAACTGCGCGCCGGATTGCTGGAAGCCGGCGAACACGTTTCGCTCTACCAGCTCACGATCGAGCCGGAGACGCCGTTCGCGGCGCTTCACGCCGCCGGCAAGCTGCATCCACCCGACGAGAATACGGCGCGCATCTTCTACGACGTCACGCAGGAGATCTGCGCCGCGCATGGCTTGCCAGCCTACGAGATCTCGAATCACGCCCGTCCCGGCGGCGAATGCCGGCACAACCTCGTCTATTGGCGCGCTCACGAATATGCCGGCATCGGCCCCGGTGCCCACGGCCGCCTCGATATCGCCGGCGACCGCCACGCCACCGCCACGGAAAAACGGCCAGAACCTTGGCTCGCGCGGGTCGAAAAAGAGGGCCACGGCTTAGTCACTGACGAGGTACTTACCACGGCCGAACACGCGGATGAGTTTTTGTTGATGGGTCTTCGCCTCGCCGAAGGAATCGACCCGACACGCTACACGCAGATTGCCGGACGCCCGCTCGAGCCCGACCGCATCGCCATGCTGCGCCAGCACGACCTGATTGAGATGACTCCCGCCGGACGAATGCGCGTGACGCTGTCCGGGTTCCCGCTCCTCGATTCGGTGGTCGCTGATCTCGCGGCGTAACGATGTTAGGTTGCCGATCCGCCGCCAAAGCTGCGCAGTGCCGGCGCCGCGATCTGCGCGCCGGCACTGGAGACCCGAAGCACCGCCAAGCCGCGCTCATTGGTGCCATCGGGGCGAAACCGAAATAGGCCGTCGATTCCAGTGAAGCCTGAAGGGCTGGTCAGAACCTGTTGGGAAAATCGCTGCGGCCCTTGCGTTTTCACCAAAGCCGCGATCAGCGCGACGGCGTCATAGGCAAGCGTCGCCGTGCGGACCGGATCCTGATTGTAGCGGGTGCGATAGCGCGACGAGAAGCTTCGGTAACCGACGCCGTCCGGCGCGGCATAGCAACCGCCGTCAAGCGCCGGCGCGGCATAGATGCGCGGATCGTCCCACAGCCCGGTACCGAGCAGTTGCAGGCGTTTGAGGTTCAGCCCATCGGCGCTCAACGCCTGCGCAACATCCGGCACCGCATCGCCGCCATCGGGAATGAACAGCGCATCGGCCCGCGCCGACGCCTGGGCGATGCTGCGAACCGGATTCGCCATCGTGGCCTTGTCGTGCGGATAGCGTTCGAGCCCAACGACCTGACCGCCGCGCCGCGCGACAGCCTGCTTGAAGGCCGCCTCGACCACGGTGCCATATGGATTGTCGGGAATGAGCGCCGCGTAGGAGTGCTTCCCCGTCGAGGCCGCGTATTGCACGATGCGATCGACGTCGGTTTCGGGGAGGAAACTCAACAAATAGATGCCGGCCGAGGCGACATTGGCATCGGTCGAGAACGCGATCACCGGGATGTTGCGCGGACGGGCCACTTGTCCGACGAAGCCGACCGATTGCGCGAATAACGGCCCGAGGATGATCTCGGCACCTTCATCGATCGCTTGTTGCGCGCCGACGCGTGCGGCTTCGGCGGTGCCGCCGTCATCTTTGACCAAGAGTTGAATGTTCGGATTGTTGAACTCGGCAATCGCCATTTCCGCGGCATTGCGCATGGCCTGACCGGCCAGCCCGGCATTGCCGGCGGCGGACAGTGGCAGGATAAGTCCGGCTTTGACCTGGCCGGTGCCGATGGTCGGAGCGAGCGGCGTCTGCGGTGACTGCGGCGGCGTGGAGGATAGATATTGGGAGGTTTGCGAGCAGCCGGCCAGAAACGCGCCGGCGGTGCCAAGCAGGCCAGCGACCGCGCGGCGGCGCGTTGGCCAACCGGCCGAGCCCTGAACCTGCAACTGCGCGGACACGGCAGTTCTCCCCAAGGGCGGCCCCTGACGCCGTTAACGGCGGCTTAACCATACGGCACTGCCAATCCGACATATTGGCGGCGAATGGTTAACCAAGTGAGAAAAATAGGGAATTTGGCGTAACCACCCCCGATCCTGTGACCGCTAAGGAAACCAAGGCTAGAGTGGCGGCAATGCCTAGGACCGCTCGCCATCGATCGCTCCAACACGGCCAGCAAGAGCGCGCTCAACCCAACCGCGGTGAAGGCACCGTGCGCGCCTTCATGATCGCCGATCAGCCGATCCAGGGTTCGCGGCTGGCGCCGGGCCTGTATTTGGTCGCAACCCCGATCGGCAATCTCGGCGACATCACGCTGCGCGCGCTGCAAACGCTCGCCGGCGCCGATCTGATCGCCTGCGAGGACACTCGCGTTACTCGCAAATTGCTCGACCGTTACGTCATCGCGACGCCGCTCACGCCCTATCACGATCACAACGCGGCCAAGGCGCGCCCGGGACTGCTGCGCCGCCTCGCCGAGGGCGCGGCCATAGCGCTGGTTTCGGACGCCGGCACGCCACTGATTTCCGACCCGGGCTATAAGCTCGTTCGTGCGGCGCAAGATGCCGGCCATCTCGTCACCGCCCTGCCCGGCCCTTCGGCGGTGTTGACCGCATTGACGGTGGCCGGATTGCCGACCGATCAGTTTTTCTTCGCGGGCTTTCTGCCGCCCAAACAAGCGGCCCGTCGCGCCCGCATTGCCGAACTCGCTACGGTTCCGGCAACGCTGGTGCTGTTCGAAAGCGGTCCGCGGATTGCGGCGGCTTTGGCCGATCTCGGTGCCGGTCTCAGCGCAAATCGCGAGGCCGCATTGTGCCGCGAATTGACCAAGCTGCATGAGGAGATCAGACGCGGCGAACTCGCGAGTCTTGCGGATGCATGCGCCGGTGACGAACTACGCGGCGAGATTGTCGTCGTGATCGCGCCGCCGCAAACTCCGTTGGAAATGGGAGCGGCGGAAAGCGAGGGCTTGCTGCGCGATGCGCTGGCGCGGCTGTCGTTGAAGGACGCCGTCGCCGAGGTCGCTCAGCTCACCGGAAGGCGGCGTCGCGAAATTTATCAAAGCGCGCTGGCGCTGCAGAAAAACGTCAAGAAGGATGCCAAACATGGCGCGCCGCGCTGAACCGCTCCAGCCGGCGAAACTGCCGCCGCAGGCGGAGCGGGTCGCCGCTTTTAAGCGCGGCTTGTCGGCGGAAAGCCGCGCGGCGCTGCTTTTGATCGCCAAGGCTTACCGCATCCTGGAGCGGCGGTGGAAAACACCGTTCGGCGAGATCGACATCGTCGCCCGGCGGCGTGGCGTGGTGGTGTTCGTCGAAGTCAAAGCCCGCGGCAGCGTGGACGAGGCGATGGAAGCGGTGACGGAGCGAACCAAGCGCCGCATGATCGGCGCAGCCGAGCTGTGGCTGGCGCGCCATCCTCAACATCCCAATGGCGGCATCCGTTTCGACGTCATCGTGGTCACGCCCGGCAAAATGCCGCGTCACATCGTTAATGCCTTTATTGCAGAGGTCATATGAGCAGACCGGCGAGCGGCGCAACTTCTCTTTGTCCCGACTGCCCTATGACGCGATAAACTCCACCGCAGAGAATCGAACCAACGACCGAAACCGGATCACTCTGATGCCCTTGAACGTCGCCGTCCAAATGGATCCTATCGAGCGGATCAACATTCGCGGCGATTCCACCTTTGCCTTGCTCTTGGAAGCGCAGGCGCGCGGCCATTCGCTCTTTTATTACACGCCCGATCAGCTGGTCATGCGTGACGGCACTGTTTCGGCGAGCGTCCAGCCGCTCGCTGTGCGCGACAAAGCCGGCGACCATTACACGCTTGGCGAGGCGCGCGTGGTCGAGCTGTCATCGCTTGACGTCGTACTCTTACGGCAGGATCCGCCGTTCGACCTCGCCTATATCACCTCGACGCATATGCTTGAGCGGATCCAGCCGAAGACACTGGTCGTCAACGATCCGGCCCATGTGCGCAACGCGCCGGAAAAGGTTTTTGTCACCGAATTTCCCGATCTGATGCCGCCGACGCTGGTGACGCGCGACCTGGCAGCGATCAAGAAATTTCGCGCCGAGCACGGTGACATCGTGATGAAGCCGCTCTACGGCAAAGGCGGCGAGGCCGTGTTCCGTCTCGCCCGCGAGGATCTCAATTTCGGTTCGCTCTACGACCTGTTCGCGGCAACGTTTCGCGAGCCCTGGGTGGTGCAGAAATTTCTCCCCGCGGTGAAAGAAGGCGACAAGCGCATCATCCTGGTCGATGGCGAGTTCGCCGGCGCGGTCAACCGCGTGCCCGCCGCCGACGATCTGCGCTCCAACATGGTGCGCGGCGGCGTGCCGAAAGCGACCGACCTTTCGGCCCGCGAGCGCGAAATTTGTAAGCGGCTAGGGCCGGCTTTGCGCGAGCGGCGCCTGTTGTTCGTCGGTATCGACGTGATCGGCGGCTTCCTCACCGAGATCAATGTCACCTCGCCGACCGGCATCCCCGCGGTGAAAAACTTCGGCGGCGCCGATATCGCTGCGCTGATCTGGGACAAGATCGAGGGGCAGCGGCGCGGCGCCTAGCTTCCCGGCGCCAAAACTACGTTCCTGAATTGTTCTTGACGCCGCCAGGTTACCCGTTATGGTTGCGCAGGGCCAATGCAAATCGCGCAATACGCGCGCGATTTGTGCGCCTGAAGCTTTGCGCCGAGTGGGTGTGGCTCGAAAGGGCTTGGGGTTAGGCCAGGATGGTCCAGCGTGTCGCCACAGTTGCCTTTGAGGGCATTGAGGTGCGGCCGGTCGACGTGCAGGTGCAGGTTGCGCCCGGCATGCCCGCCTTCGCCATCGTCGGCCTGCCCGATAAGGCGGTTTCGGAGGCGCGCGAACGGGCTGGCCCAGGCCGCTTCCGCTCCGCGACTTGCGGGACAGATCAGGCCGTCGCCGCGAGCATTGGCCCCGATGGCGGCCGGCAGCACGCCGGCGACCGGCGCGATCGAGCCGTCCAGGCCGAGTTCGCCGAGCACGGT
>DATAYT010000131.1:0-1766 GCA_036272395.1 Xanthobacteraceae bacterium | reverse complement strand
CAGTGCAGCGATACTTCTCGCAGACCGGTCGTCATGCCGGTCGGGCGGACTTCCCGAAGCTGCCCGGGAGCGGATTGCAAGTCCGCGCGCGGGTACCGCACTCGCCCCGTGCTGGCGGCCTGCCGGCCGCAGCCCGTCCGATTGGGCGAGGTTCGTAGCATATGTACCTAACTCGGTGACATATGTCAACCCTACAGTGACACGAAATTTCGTCATCCCGAGGTGCGAGCTGTGCAGCGATCGTCATTGCCGCGCTTGACCCGGCAATCCAGGCGCGCGAGTGGATACAGGCGATCAGGCAGAAATCAAATGGCGATTATCACCTTAGCTGAGCAATCCTGGTACTATGAGAGGCAGTCGGGGACCGATCTCTAATGCTCACGCGTTACGCACTCTTTCTTTCGATGATTTTTATCGTAGTGCCGATATCGGCGCGCGCTCAGAATTCTGCCGCCGAGGCCGATATTGATGAAGACTTCAGCATCATTACGGGGCTGTCTGGAGGACCAACCAGTTATCTCGATGGCATCAAAGAAATGCATTGGGTGCTCAAACTGCTTGATCAATGTGGTCTGGACGAGCAACACATCAGGGGGTCGAGCCTGGACAAACTCACAGGGCATCGGCCATCCAAAATATGGGGCACCATAATTAGCGGTGTTTGGGCGCGGCGCGCTACGTCTTCGCCCACCCTACGCAATCACACCGGCAAATTGTCATGCTTGCGCGGCGGCAGTTCGACGGCCTTGCCGCGCAGCGTCGCCAAAGCGCGCGCGATGCGCGGGCGCGTCGCATGCGGCATGATCACGTCGTCGATATAGCCGCGCTCGGCGGCGATGAACGGCGACAAAAAGCGCTCTTCGTATTCCTTCGTCCGCGCGGCGATCTTCTCGGGGTCGCCGATGTCGGAGCGGAAAATGATCTCGACCGCACCCTTGGCGCCCATCACCGCGATCTGCGCAGTCGGCCAGGCGTAATTGACGTCGCCGCCGATATGTTTCGAGGCCATCACGTCATAGGCGCCGCCGAACGCCTTGCGCGTAATCACGGTGACAAGCGGCACTGTCGCCTGCGAATAAGCGAACAATAATTTGGCGCCGTGCTTGATCAGCCCGCCATATTCCTGCGCCGTGCCCGGTAAAAATCCCGGCACATCGACGAAGGTGACGATCGGAATATTGAAAGCGTCGCAGAAGCGCACGAAGCGGGCCGCCTTGCGGCTGGCGTCTGAATCGAGCACGCCGGCGAGCACCATCGGCTGATTGGCGACAAAGCCGACGGTGCGGCCGGCGATGCGGCCGAAGCCGACGACGATGTTGCGGGCGAAGGCTTCCGACAGTTCGAAGAAATCGCCCTCGTCGACGACTTTGAGAACGAGCTCCTTGATGTCGTAGGGCTTGTTGGGATTGTCCGGCACCAGCGTGTCGAGCGATTTCTCGGTGCGCTCGACGGCGTCGAATGACGGCCATTCCGGCACGCCGGACGAGACATTGGCGGGAAGAAAATCGATCAGCCGGCGCATCTGCAACAGCGTCTCGACGTCGTTGTCGTAGACGCCGTCGGCGATCGAGCTTTTGGTGGCGTGGACCGAAGCGCCGCCGAGCTCTTCCGCCGTCACGATCTCGTTGGTCACGGTCTTCACCACGTCCGGCCCGGTGACGAACATGTAGCTCGTGTCGCGCACCATGAAGATGAAATCGGTCATCGCCGGCGAATAGACGTCGCCGCCGGCGCACGGGCCCATGATCACCGAAATCTGCGGAATG
>DATAYT010000130.1:0-29906 GCA_036272395.1 Xanthobacteraceae bacterium | reverse complement strand
ATGCCGGTGGAGCGCTTCGGCTGGTGCAGGTGGATTTCACTCCCGAACGGCTGGCGGCCGAAATTGTGGCGCTCGCCGGCGCGCCGCAACGGCTCGTCGGCATGGCCGCGGCGGCGCGATCGCTGGGCAGACTTGATGCGGCGGCGCGACTGGCCGACTTGGTCCTCGACGTGGCGGCCATCGCCAAGCGCTAAAGCGCCGACCGTCAACAAAGAATCGCGGACTTGTTCCTGCCATCCGGCTCGTTCATTGATAGGCTTGCATTGATAGGCTTGGAATAACCGCCGGAATGCCCGAACGACAAGACCGGAGGATCGCATGAAATTGCCGCGCGATATCGGGCCGATCCATTTTATCGGCATCGGCGGCATCGGCATGAGCGGCATCGCCGAGGTGCTGGTGAATCTCGGCCATACCGTTCAAGGCTCCGATCAGGCCGATGGCGCCAACGTCAAACGGCTGCGCGACAAGGGCGTGAAAATTGCGATCGGTCACGCGGCGGAAAATCTCGACGGCGCCAAAGTCGTGGTGATTTCGTCGGCGATCAAGTCCGACAACCCGGAACTTGCGGCCGCCCGCGCGCAGCGGCTGCCGGTCGTCCGCCGCGCTGAAATGCTGGCTGAACTGATGCGCCTGAAAAGCTGCATCGCCATTGCCGGCACTCACGGCAAGACGACGACGACGTCGATGGTGGCGACGCTGCTCGAGGCCGGCGGTTTCGATCCGACCGTAATCAATGGCGGGATCATCAACGCCTACGGCACCAACGCGCGGCTCGGCGCCGGCGACTGGATGGTGGTCGAAGCCGATGAGTCGGACGGCAGCTTTCTCAAGCTTCCGGCCGACATCGCGATCGTGACCAATGTCGATGCCGAACATCTCGACCACTTCAAAACCTTCGACGCAGTGCAGGACGCGTTTCGCGCCTTTGTCGAGAACGTGCCGTTCTACGGATTCTCGGTGATGTGCACCGATCATCCAGTCGTGCAAAACCTGGTGGGCCGCATTGAGGATCACCGCATCGTCACCTACGGCGAGAACCCGCAGGCCGACGTGCGCCTGGTCGATGTGTCGCATGCCGGTGGCACGTCGTTGTTCACCGTATTGATGCGCGAAACCGCCACGCGGCCTGCCTACGAGGTCAAGAACATAGCGCTGCCGATGCCGGGCCGGCACAATGCGTTAAACGCCACCGCCGCCAGTGCCGTCGCGCATGAACTCGGCCTCTCGGACGAAACAATACGCCAGGCTTTTGCCAAGTTCGGCGGCGTGCGCCGGCGCTTCACCCGCACCGGAACCTGGAACGGCGTTACTATTATCGACGATTACGGACATCATCCGGTGGAAATCGCCGCGGTGCTGCGCGCCGCCCGTGAGTCGACCAAAGGCGATGTACTTGCCGTGGTGCAACCGCATCGCTTCACGCGGCTCGCGGCATTGTTTGACCAATTCTGCACCTGCTTTAACGACGCCGACACGGTGATCGTCGCCAATGTCTATCCGGCCGGTGAGGCGCCGATCGCCGGCATCGATCGCGACGCGCTGGTGCAAGGCTTGCGTACCCACGGCCATCGCCATGTCATTGCGCTCGACGGGCCGGAGATGCTGGCGGAACTAGTCGCCGCCGCGGTCGAACCGGGCGACTACGTCGTCTGCCTGGGCGCCGGCTCGATCACGCAATGGGCCTATGCGCTGCCCGCCGAACTTGCGGCGCTCGGGGCGGGGTAATGACGTTTCCCGATCTCGCGCCTTTGCTCAAAAGCATGATGCCGGAACTGCGCGGCCGCGCCTTGCCCAATCAGCCGCTTGCCGAATTGACATGGTTTCGGGCAGGCGGGCCGGCGCAGCTTCTGTTCATGCCAGAGGATGAGGCCGACCTCGGCTATTTCCTCGCCCATTTGCCGGATGAGTTTGCCGTGACGGTGATCGGGCTTGGCTCGAATTTGATTGTGCGCGATGGCGGTGTTCGTGGCGCGGTCGTGAGGCTGGGACGCGGCTTTAACGGTATTGCCGTCGAAGGTACGCGGATTCGCGCCGGCGCCGCCGTGCCGGATGTCAAGGTCGCACGCGCGACGCAGGAAGCCGGCATCGGCGGTTTGTCGTTCATGCGCGGCATTCCCGGCGGGATCGGCGGCGCGCTGCGCATGAACGGCGGCGCCTATGCGCGCGAAACCAAAGACGTCCTGGTCGAGGCCCGCGCGGTCGATCGGCGCGGCCGCCTGCATGTGCTCAGTAATGCGGACATGCACTACACGTATCGTCACTGCGGTGCGCCCGACGACTATATCTTTACCGAAGCCCTGTTCGCAGGCGAGCGCGGCGATCCAAAACTCATCGCCGCCGAAATGGAAAAAATCACCGAAGCGCGGGAATCGACGCAACCGGTTAAGAGCCGCACCGGTGGTTCGACCTTCAAAAACCCGCCCGGCAACAAAGCCTGGCAATTGATCGATGCCGCCGGCTGCCGCGGATTGATCAACGGCGGCGCGCAGGTATCGGAGATGCATTGCAATTTCTTGATCAATCGCGGCAATGCAACCGCCGCCGAGATTGAAAGCCTCGGTGAGCTGGTGCGGCACAGGGTTGAGGAGCATTCAGGCGTCAAGCTCGAGTGGGAAATCGCGCGGATCGGCGTCGCTACATGACGGCACGTCGGGAACCGTAACGCGCCGAACCGAAACCCTGCTTGCGCTCGCCGCGCGCGCAATCTAGATTCCGCGCTTGGGGATAAGCAGACTCCCCGTCAGACGCGGTCCGTCCAAGCTCTGCGCATCACTCGCTTTGGCGAGCAGCTTGCGCATGGACGGAAAAATAAAATTCGATTTCACCCGACACGTTTTGTGCCCGTCTTGGCGCGGCGCGGAGATCTGTTGTGGCCGCGCCGATCGATTGACTCTTGGCGCACGGCACCCAACCACTGTCTTCAACGCGCTTAGAGATCGGCCATGACGCAAGCATCGACCGCCGCCAACGCCGAATCTGCGCCGGCGCACGGGGTATCCTTCGCCGAAGCATTGCGCGTCTGGACACGCGTGGCGCTCCTAAGCTTCGGCGGACCGACGGCGCAGATCGCCGTGATGCATCGCATCATCGTCGATGAAAAACACTGGATTTCGGAAAGCAGATTTCTCTACGCGCTCAACTACTGCATGCTGTTGCCAGGCCCGGAGGCAAAGCAGCTCGCCGTCTATATCGGCTGGCTCATGCACCGGACGCTTGGCGGGATCGTTGCCGGCAGCCTCTTCGTGGTGCCCGGTATCATTTCGATCATGGCGCTCAGCTATGTCTATGCGGTCTACGGCAAGGTGCCGGTCGTGGTGGCCTTGTTCTTCGGACTGAAAGCGGCCGTGTTGGCGATTGTCGTTGAAGCGGTCGTGCGCATCGGCAAGCGTGCACTCAAAAACAATGCACTCCGATTGCTCGCGGCGGCGGCATTCATCGGCATTTTCTTTTTCAATATCCCGTTCCCCGTCATCATACTCGGAGCGGCGGCGATTGGTTTTTTGGGTGCCGCGAGCGGGGCCGAGGTTTTCAAAAGCGACGGCGGCCACGGCAAAAGTGCGGACAAACACGACGAAGACAAAAGTCTATTGGGCGACGAGCTCCCGGAGCACGCGCGCCCCAGCGTCGCGCGCGCCTCTCTGGTATCCGCGGTCTGGCTGGCGCTTTGGCTCATTCCGGTGATCGCGCTCTTGGCGACGCTGGGCAACCACAATGTCTTCAGCAACATCGCCGTGTTCTTTAGCAAGATGGCCGTCGTCACCTTCGGCGGCGCCTATGCTGTGCTGGCTTACGTCGCGCAGGGCGCGGTCGAGCAATACGGCTGGCTCCAGCCCGGGGAGATGCTGGATGGCCTCGGCATGGCCGAGACAACGCCGGGACCGCTCATCATGGTTCTGCAATTCGTGGGCTTCATGGCGGCTTACCGCGATCCCGGTTTGTTATCGCCGTTGGTCGCGGCGACCTTGGGCGGATTACTGGCAACATGGGTCACTTTCATTCCGTGCTTTCTTTGGATTTTCCTGGGCGCACCGTTTGTCGAGACATTGCGCGGCAACAAGGCGCTTAACGGCGCACTATCCGTGATTACCGCCGCGGTCGTCGGCGTCGTTCTCAATTTGGCGACCTGGTTCGCAATCCACAGCGTGTTCAGGGCGACCGTACCGGTTCGCGCGTTCCCGCTGTCGTTCGATGCGCCGGTCTTCAACAGCGTCGATCCGTGGGCGCTGGTGCTGGCTGTAGCCGCCGCGATCGCAATCTTCCGTTTCAAAATTGGAATGATACCGACACTCGCAGCGTGCTGCGCAGCGGGTATCCTTCTTTATCTCGCCGGAGCGATTGCGTGAGGTTTTGCGGGAATAAGCGATCGGATCGGATGGTAGCCGAGTGGGGTGAGGAGCGATCGAGCATAGATTAAGGAGAAGATGATGCGGCTTGCTTACGCGTTTTTGATTGGTGCTGGATTGATTGCGGCAACGGCGGCGCAAAGCCAGGAAATTGACTGGCAGAAAGTCGATGACGCGATCGGCCGAAAGCCCGCGGTCGTGTCCGGCGACGTTCATCGCTACGGTTTTCCGCGCACCGATCTCAGCGTCACACTTGATGGTGTGGGCATCAGACCGGCGTTAGCGCTCGGCGGCTGGGTCGCATTCAAGGGGATGAGTGGCCAAGCAATGGACGGCCAGGCCATGGTGATGGGCGATCTGGTCCTGCTTGAAACCGAGATCAAGCCGGTGATGACCAAGCTCATCGAGGGCGGTCTCGACATCACTGCGGTTCACAATCATCTGCTGCGCGCCAATCCGGCGACTTTCTACACGCATGTCGGCGGGCACGGCGATCCGGCAAAAATGGCCGCTGCAATTCGAATGGCTTTGGCCGAAAGCAAGACGCCGTTGTCCCCGCCATCGCCGCCGGCGGCCCCGCCCGCCATGGATCTCGCCGGTGCGCAACTCGATGAAATCATCGGCGCTAAGGGTCAAGTCAATGGTGGAGTGTACCAATTTACCGTGCCGCGACGCGATGCCGTTACCGAGAACGGCATGACGCTGGCGCCACCTGGCCCGTTGGGCATGGCGACCGGAATTGGATTTCAACCGACCGGTAACGGCAAGGCCGCAATCACAGGCGACTTTGTGATGACCGGAGACGAGGTCAATCCGGTGATTAGGGCGCTGCGTGCCAACGGCATTGAGGTGACTGCCTTGCACAGCCATATGCTCGACGAGCAGCCACGCCTTTACTTCATGCATTTTTGGGCAAATGACGACGCTGTAAAACTCGCCAAGGGCTTGCGTGCCGCGCTCGACAAAATGGCGAATGCCAAAAGCTGAAACTGCGCCAGGAAAAGCGATCATCAACACGAAGGCCATACGCTGAATCCGCGTTACAGCTTCTTGCTCCTCTATAGCGCGCGCGCATTGCGCGGCTTTGGCGATGGCTTTGCCACCATCGTGCTTCCGGTCTATTTGGCCAGGATCGGGTTCGATGCCGCGCAGATCGGACTGGTTGCCGCGGCGGCTTTGCTCGGTACCGCTGTCCTGACCCTCGGCATTGGACTGGTTGCGCCGCGCCACGATCTTCGCCGTTTGTTGATCGCCGGCGCGGTCTTGATGGTCGCAACCGGTATCGCGTTCCCGGCCTTCGAACAGATCGGGCTTCTTGTCCCCGTGGCCTTTTTCGGCACGGTGAATCCATCGACCGGCGACATCGGCGTTCTCATACCGATCGAGCACGCCGCGTTGGCGCAAGGCGCAGCTGATCATGACCGCACGCGGGTATTCGCGCGCTATAGCTTGATCGGAGCCTTGTCGATGGCCGCCGGCGCGCTCGCCGCGGCCGCGCCGCAACTGTTGATGCGTACCGGAGTGAGCGAACTCGCCGCGCTTCGGACGATGTTCTATGCCTATGCGGCTCTCGGCATCGCCAGTGCAGCTATCTATTATTGTTTGCCGCGCGGCCATGTCGAGCACAGATCCGCGGCAACGCCGCTAAATGTCTCGCGCGGCGTCGTCTACAAGCTCGCCGCACTGTTTAGTGTCGACGCATTTGCCGGCGGATTTGTTGTCCAGTCACTGCTCGCGGTGTGGCTGTTCAAACGCTTCGATATGTCGCTCGCGGCCGCCAGCTTGTTCTTTTTCTGGTCCGGCGTGCTCAGCGCCTTCTCTTATCCGCTGGCGGCCATAATCGCGCGGCGCATTGGCTTGGTGAACACAATGGTGTTCACCCATGTTCCCTCGAGCCTCTTTCTCATGCTCGCGGCATTTTCACCGAATCTAACCCTAGCGCTCGGCTTTCTGCTGTTGCGCTCGGCGCTGTCGCAAATGGATGTGCCGACGCGGAGTTCTTACGTCATGGCGGTCGTGACCCCTCCGGAGCGGCCGGCCGCGGCGAGTGTCACAGCGATACCGCGAAGCCTTGCATCGTCACTGAGCCCGGCTCTTGCCGGCGTTTTGCTCGGCGGCCCGTTTCTCGGCGCACCTTTGGTGATCTGCGGCGCGCTTAAAATTATTTACGACGGGGCATTGCTGTTCTCGTTCCGCCATGTCAAGCCGCCGGAGGAGACGATCGCGCGCAGCTGACGCGTATTGTGTCGCGGATTCGCGGCTTGATTGCAGCGTCAAAAAAACAACGTCGCTCCCGAAACCAACAAAAGAATGAGAACGATCTTCCGAAAGCCCGCCTCGTTGGTCTTTCTGTAAAGTGCGAAACCGATCCATAGCCCGGCCAGAATTGCCGGCAAACCGGCCGCGAACAAAACCATGGTGTCGCGGTCGAGCGCGCCGACGCCGCCGATCCAAAGCGCGATCATCGCAAAGTTGGCAACGCCGGCGGGCTGGAACACGGCGCGTTGTTCATTCGTGGACCATCCGCGCAGCCCCGACCAGATCATGACCACAATTCCGGCGAGTCCGGTGGCGCCGCCGAGCAGGCCGCCGAAAAAGCCGACGACAGCGTCAATCAATCGGCTCGCGCCGGCAAAACTCGGCAAATTCGGACGCAGCAGACCATAGGCGCCGTAGGCGATCAGCACCGCGCCGACGCCAAGGCGTAAATGCGTCGCGGCGACCCAGCTCAGCAACTGAACGCCGAGCGCGCTGCCAATCGCGCCGCCGAGCAAAAACGGAAGCAGCCGGCCGATCTTGATGGCCGCGCGCAGCTTCCATACCGAATAGCCTTGCACCAGAAGACCATAGGCAACGATCAGCGCCGTCGTTTGCGCCGGCGTAAGAACGTGCAGCCACGGACCGGCCGCGATAATTCCGAAGGCAAAACCGGCGAGCGCGGTGATGACCGATGCCGCGAAACCGCCAGCAATGAAGATCAGGAAGCCGAGAAGATTGAGATCGCCCATGACCATACCCCATCGGTCCGGCAGGCGCCGGAACAAGACAGGGCAACGCTTGGCCGAATAGGCGGCTAAGGGGTGGTTGCCGACGACCTGACGGGAGCCTGACAGAGGAGAACCCGGCGGTCAATTTAACGCCGCACGGGCGGTGCAAGTGATCGCGTGAATTGCTCCGCGAGCGCCGAAACTCTCGACCTTTCGCCCATTGTCGATTCTAGTGTCCCGATTCCGAAGTTCGTGCGCGTTCGCGGAGCGCTCGTACGAACTTCGGAATCGATAAGGACATCAGCAACTCTATCCTTTTAGTGCCGCTTTTGACCCCGAAGTTCGCTTCCGAACGCCCCCGGAAACTTGTGCGAACTTCGGGTTCGCGGCACTAGTGGTGTCGGTGCGAATCAACGGCTGGGCGAGCCAGCGAGGCGGAGCCATGGCCAAGCACGTCGCGGTTCTGATGGGGGGATGGTCGGCCGAGCGCGAGGTGTCGCTGCGCTCCGGCAAGGCCTGCGCCGAGGCGCTGGTGCGGCGCGGCTACCGCGTCTCGTCAATCGACGTCACGCCCGAGATCGCCGCGGCGCTCGCCGCGGCCAAACCCGACGTCGCGCTTAACGTGCTCCACGGCCGCCCCGGCGAAGACGGCACGCTGCAAGGCCTTCTGGAAATCCTCAGCATTCCCTACAGCCATTCCGGCGTTCTCGCCTCCGCCCTGGCCATGCAGAAAAACGTCGCCAAAACGCTGTTTGAAGCGGCCGGCGTTCCGGTCGCCGAGGACCGCGTCTGCTCGCGCTTCGAGGCGGCCAAAGGGCACGTCATGCCGCCGCCTTATGTGGTCAAGCCGATCGCGGAGGGCTCGAGCGTCGGCGTCTTCATCGTCACCGAACAGCACCCGCACCCGCCGCAGGAACTGTACCGCGACGACTGGCCGTTCGGCGATACGGTCATGGTCGAGCGCTACATCCCCGGCAAAGAGTTGACCTGCGCGGTGCTCGGCGATCGGGCGCTTGACGTCATCGAGATCGTTCCGACGACGCGTTTTTACGACTACGAGGCCAAATATGCAGCCGGCGGGTCCAAGCACCTCTTACCGGCGCCAATTTTACCAAATGTTTACCAGGAGGTCCGAAGACTGGCTCTGGCTGCGCATAACGCGCTCGGCTGCCGTGGGGTCAGCCGCGCGGACTTTCGCTACGACGATCGGGGGACGGGAAAGCTGGTCTGCCTTGAGGTCAATACCCAACCCGGCATGACCGAGACCTCGCTCGTGCCTGAACTGGCTGCCTATGCGGGCATCACGTTCGATGAGCTGGTGCAATGGATGGTAGAGGACGCCTCGACCAACCGCTGAAGCGGTCGGGGCAATCAGCGACAAGATGGTTCGGCGCGCCGGTTGACGAGCCGGATTGCGCGCGCGCGCAATCCGATCAGGATCACGCGAGCGCCAATTTCAGCCTTTTCATCGGTAGCCGCCGTGCCCGGCGTTTGGCTGCCCGACTGGCCCAAATCCCTCAGGGCGCCGGCGTCGCCGCATCGCTGCTCCTCCTCGGCGCAACGCTGTCCTATGGCGCCATTGCCGGCGGACATGTGGTCGCCGTCACCGATTGGCTAAAAGGTACACGCGATAACGCCGCGAATGCACTCGGTTTTCGCATTGCCGCGGTCTCGGTGAGCGGCGGCAGCCAGGTCAGCCGCGAGCAGGCGCTCGCCCTGGCCGGAGTGACCGGCCGATCGTCGCTATTGTTCTTTAATGCCGAAACGGCGCGCGCCCAGCTATTGGCGAATCCGTGGATCGCCGATGCGGCCGTCCTCAAACTCTATCCGGATCGCCTCCTGATCACGATCACCGAACGCCGGGCTTTCGCGCTGTGGCAGCGCAACGGCCAGGTCAACGTCATTGCCGATGATGGCACGGTGCTCCAGCCTTTTGTCGAGGCCCGCTATCGCGGTTTGCCACTCGTAGTCGGCAGCGGGGCCGAGCGCCGCGCCAGGGAGTTCATCGGCCTCCTCGATCGCTTTCCGGAAATTCGCTCCGCGCTCAGTGCTTCGGTGCTGGTGGCCGAGCGGCGCTGGAATTTGCGCCTGACGAATGGCATGGACGTCCGCCTGCCGGAAAACGATCTGCAAGTGGCGCTCGATCGGCTGGTCAAACTGGACCGTGACAAAAACCTCTTGTCGCGCGACATCGCCACTATCGATCTGCGCCTGGCCGACCGGGTGACAGTGCGCTTGTCGGATGCAGCGCTGCAGGCGCGCGAGGATGCGCTCAAAGCCAATGCCAAAAAGAAGAAGGGCGGCGACGCATGAACACGCTCGGTCACGGCGTGACGCCCAAGATGAAGCCGATCCCGGCGCGCCGAAGTGTCGTGGTTGCCGCGCTCGACGTCGGCTCGAGCAAGGTCGTTTGCCTGATCGGCCGGCTTCGCCCCCATGGCCCGCAGCAGGTTCTGACCCGGCGCAGCCACTCCGTCGAGGTGATTGGTTTCGGCCACACCGTTGCGCGCGGGACCAAGGCCGGGACCGTCGTTAATTTGGTGCAGGCGGAGGACGCGATCCGACGCGCCGTGGATGCCGCCGAACGCATGGCTTCGGTTGAAATCGAATCAGTGGTGCTGTCGATATCGTCGGGGCGGCCGGCAAGCGAACTGTTTGCGGCGGAGATTGAGATTCTCGGCTCCGCGGTATCAGAGAACGACATTGCGCGAGTCTTGGCGGCCGGAAGCCGACATTCGCTGCGCGATGGCCGTGCGGTCCTGCATTCGCTGCCGGTCGGCTATTCAATCGATGGCGTAAACAGCGTCCGCGACCCATGTGGAATGCTCGGCAGTCGGTTCGGGGTCGACATGCATGTGGCGACCACCGATGTCGCCGCCGCCCGCAATTTGATGCTTGCCGTCGAGCGTTGTCATCTCGACGTCGAGGCCATGGCGGCCTCCCCCTATGTCGCAGGCCTCGCGGTTCTCGCCGACGACGAGGCGGATTTGGGCGCGGCCGTGGTCGATATGGGCGCCGGCACCACCACGATCGCCGCATTCCAGGCCGGGCGGCTCGTTCACATCGACGGTTTCGCAGTCGGCGGCCATCACGTCACCATGGACCTGGCGCGCGGACTGAACGCCGGGATTGGCGACGCCGAGCGAATCAAAACGCTTTATGGCACTGTGCTTAGCGGAGGATCGGACGAACGTGACATGATCACGGTCCCGCCGCCGCAAGAGCATGAGCGCGAACAGGCGCAATTGGTATCGCGCGCAACACTGGTGAGCATCATCAAGCCACGGGTCGAGGAAATCCTCGAAATGGTGCGCGACCGCTTGGCCGCATGTCCGATCGCAAGCGATCGGCGGGGGCATGTGGTCCTGACCGGCGGCGCCAGCCAGCTCAACGGGCTACCGGAATTGGCGGCTCGGCTGATCGGACGCCCGGTGCGGCTCGGACGTCCGCTCGGCATTGCCGGCGGGCCGGATGCGGCTAAGGGACCAGCCTTTGCGGTTGCGGCGGGCCTACTCGTCTACCCGCAAGCGGCGCATCTCGAACATTTCGAAGCGCGGCGTAAGCGGCAACTCATGACCGGCACGGGCGGGTATTTCGCCCGCGTCGGACGATGGCTTCGCGAGAGTTTCTGATGGCCCTCAGAAGCGAAGCTCGAAAATCTCAGCGACCGGTGGCGGACCGGACGGGCCCGGGCGTGGAGCACGCTCGCGCGAGGAAAAAGAGGCAATCATGACCATCAATCTGAACATCCCGGATATTCGTGAGCTTAAACCCCGCATCACTGTATTCGGGGTCGGCGGCGCCGGCGGCAATGCGGTGAACAACATGATCACCGCTGGCCTGCAGGGCGTCGATTTTGTCGTCGCCAATACCGACGCGCAGGCGCTCACGATGTCGAAGGCCGAGCGAATCGTCCAGATGGGCGTGCAAGTGACCGAAGGCCTGGGCGCCGGTTCGCAACCCGACGTGGGGCGCGCCGCGGCCGAAGAGGTCATCGATGAGATCCGCGATCATCTCTCCGGAGCGCATATGGCGTTCGTCACCGCGGGAATGGGCGGCGGCACCGGCACCGGCGCTGCTCCGGTCATTGCCAAAACCGCGCGCGAGCTCGGGATTCTTACGGTCGGGGTGGTAACCAAGCCATTCCACTTCGAAGGCCAGCGGCGAATGCGAACCGCGGACGGCGGCATTGCCGAACTGCAAAAATGCGTCGACACGTTACTGATCATTCCTAATCAGAATCTGTTCCGCGTCGCCAATGAGAAAACGACTTTCGCCGATGCTTTCGCGCTCGCCGATCAGGTCCTTTATTCCGGCGTGGCCTGCATCACCGATCTGATGGTCAAGGAAGGCCTCATCAATCTCGACTTTGCCGACGTTCGCGCCGTCATGCGCGAGATGGGCAAGGCGATGATGGGAACCGGCGAGGCCGAAGGCGACAAACGCGCCCTGACCGCGGCCGAAGCAGCGATCTCGAATCCGCTGATCGACGATGCATCGATGAAAGGCGCCAGAGGGCTTCTGATTTCCATCACCGGCGGCCGCGATCTGACGCTCTATGAAGTCGATGAAGCCGCCACCAGGATCCGCGAAGAGGTCGATCAAGACGCCAATATCATCGTTGGCGCCACTTTCGACGAGAGCCTCGATGGCATGATCCGGGTTTCGGTCGTGGCAACGGGCATTGACCAGGCCATGACGCAGCGTCCGGGTTTGACCGGTCTGAGCGAGTCCCGGCTCGCAGATATCGGGCCACGGCTGCGCGCCGAAAAGCAAAGGGATGCCGATCGCTTCGAGCCCGCAAGGTCTGCTCCCGCGGCTGCGGTTTTGTCGGTCAGTCCGGCCAATGCCATGGCCGGCAGCATCAATGCCTCGATCGAATCCGCGGCCAAGGCGGCGATCGCGGCGGCGGTCGAAGACGTCACGATCCGCCCGCTCGCACCCAAACCGTCGCTGTTCATCGATCCGGCCGCGAACGACGCGGAAGCCGAGGAAGAGATGGCGTTCATTCCACCGCAGCCCGAGCGCATGCCGATGCGCGCACCACGGATGCCGCGAATCGATGAGCTGCCGCTGCCGGCTCAGAATGAGATTCGCGCCAGGCGCGGCGAGCTTGCCGACGATCATCATCCCGAAAAAAGGCACCGGTCACTGCTGCAACGCCTGGCGTCGGTCGGCCTCGGCCGCCGCGAGGAAGGGGCAAAATCGCCGCCGCCGGCGCCGCGTGCCACCGCTGTGGCCCCGATGCCCGGGGCTGACCGCCTGCCGGGCCGACCCATGCCGCGCCCGAGTGAGCCTCGTCCCGAGCCGGTCTCCGAATACGCCAAACGGGCCGCGCCGCAGGGACTGGACCACCACGGCCGGACCAGTGCTGTGCATAACTCGACTGAAGCGGATCAGCTCGACATTCCAGCCTTCCTGCGCCGGCAAGCGAACTGACGAGAGAGCGGCCCCACGCTGACAATGCGCGCGGGGCCGCTTTGCCCCACCGATCGATTCCATAACTTCTTGTTTTTCTGCGCGATTTTCCATCGAGCGGGTCGCCGTCACCGCGTCCGGCTGGCTGCGCCCGCTTGCATTCCGGGGATACGCGAAGGTATGGCCGGCCCCAATTTTGGGCGAGGTCCCGACCAGACTGCGGCCGGAAAAAGGTAACAGTCGGTAAGAAAGCGTGAATTGGCCTCGTGGCGATGCAGCATTAGGGTTGCGCATCGGGGATGCTTTGGGGGATTCGAGTCGGTCGGGCCGCTGCGGCTCTTTCCAAATTCGAAGTCTGAAAGCGTTCCCCTGCTGTTGGGGTGGCCTATTCGCGACGTGTTGTGGCACGCGGAGTGGCCGTGAGGTGTGGGGCAAAAACATGACGTGGGGCGTGCCTTGGGGCGTGCCGGCCGGCAGGCAGACGACGCTGCGGGACCATGTGAGCGTCGCCGGCGTTGGGGTCCATTCCGGTTTACCCGCTACCATCACGCTACATCCCGCCGAGGCCGATACCGGCATCGTGTTCACCCGCTGTGGGAACGGCGGTCAGCCCGATCGTGAACTGCGGGCGCATTTCCGCTCCGTCACCGCGACTGAATTCGCAACCGTCCTCGGCGACAAAAACGGACCCGCCATATCGACCACCGAACACGTCTTGGCGGCTTTGCATGCGCTCGGCATCGACAATGCGGTGATCGAGGTCGACGGTCCGGAAATTCCGATTATGGACGGCAGCGCAGCGCCGTTCGTCGCCGCTATCGATCAGGCCGGCATTGGCACGCTGGCGCCCCCGCGACGCTACGTTCAGGTGCTCAAGCCGGTGCGCGTGGCCAAAGGCGACAGCTACGGCGAATTGCGGCCCTATTTGCGCGGGCTGCGAATCGAAACGGAAATCGAGTTTGACCATCCGCTGATCGGCCGTCAGGCGTTTGCCGTCGACATAGAGCCGAATTTATTCCGTCGTGACTTGGCGCGGGCGCGCACCTTCGGCTTCATGCGCGATGTCGCCAAGCTGTGGGGCGCCGGCTACGCGCTCGGCGCCTCGTTCGAGAACACGGTGGTCGTCGCTGAAGATCGGGTCCTCAACCCCGAAGGCGTGCGCTACACCGACGAATTCGTCCGCCACAAGGTCGTCGATGCGATTGGCGACTTGGCCCTGTCAGGGGCGCCACTGATCGGCGCTTATCGTAGCGTCCGCGGCGGCCATAAGCTCAATCATGCGGTGCTGACCGCTTTGATGGCCGATCGGAGCGCCTGGACCTATGTGGAAATGCCTGAGACGCGGCGTCCGCGCGGCCATGCCGAGCTTGGCATCGGTTTCGCGTTACCCGCTTACGGGCCGGACGTCTCCTGAAACGCTGAATTTCGCGCCTTAATCCGGGCCGATTGTCGGCCATAATTGCTGTATTCTGTTGCTATATTCTCATGGGGCTGCGGGCGTCGATCGGGCGGGGCGCGGCTGTTAGACGGGGCTCAAATTACGCTGATGACGGCGCGGTCACGAGGATCGGCGAGATCCGGGAACGGAATGCGCGCGCGGACCTCTTGGCTCGCGGCGGCGCTGATCTGCGTTCCGCTTGCTTTGCCGCTAATGGGTTGCAGCAGCCTGTTCAACAAAGACGACGACTACGTTCCCGAGAGCCCCGCCGATTCGCTCTACAATCAGGGCCTTTTTCTCCTGAACACTAAGCAAGATTACAAAGCGGCGGCCAAGAAATTCGACGAGGTGGATCGGGAAAATCCATACTCGGAATGGGCGCGCAAGGCGCTGTTGATGTCGGCTTACGCCTATTACCAGGCGGATATGTACGATGACTGCGTCAACTCGGCCAAACGCTACGTGGCGCTGCATCCCGGCAGTCCCGACGCCGCTTACGCACAATATCTGATCGGCTCCTCGTATTACGATCAGATCCTCGATGTATCGCGCGATCAAGCGCGCGCCGAGAAGGCCATCGACGCGTTGCAACAAGTCGTGCGCAAATATCCGAGCAGCGAATATGCGATCAGCGCGCAGAAGAAAATCGGCATGGCGCACGATCAGATGGCCGGCAAAGAAATGGATGTCGGACGCTTTTATCTCAACAAGCGTGACTTCATCGGCGCCATCAACCGCTTCAAGGTCGTAGTGACGCAGTATCAGACCACACGGCACGTCGAAGAGGCCTTGATGCGGTTAAGCGAGTGCTATATCGCGCTCGGCATCATCGACGAGGCGCAGACCGCCGCCGCAGTGCTCGGGCACAATTTCCCGGACAGCGCCTGGTATAAGGATGCTTATCGGCTGGTGAAGACCGCGGGCGGCGAACCCACCACCGAGAACAAGGGCTCATGGATCAGCCGCGCGTTCCAGAAAATAGGGCTGACGACCTCGCAAAACGGATGACGTCCGGATGTCGGACCTCGGAGATCAGAGGACAGAAAAGAGAATCGCTAATATCATCTGAGCTCTGATATCCGACCTCCGACATCTGACCTCCGAATGCTCGCCCGGCTCTCCATCCGCGACATCGTCCTTATCGATCGGCTGGACATCGATTTCGGCTCCGGTCTTGCCGTACTGACCGGCGAAACCGGCGCCGGCAAGTCCATCCTGCTCGACGCTTTTGCTCTCGCGCTCGGAGCGCGCGGCGATGTCGCCTTGGTGCGCGACGGCGCCGAGCAAGGTCAGGTGATCGCCGCTTTTGAAATCGGCCAGGACCATCCGGCGCGTACGCTCCTTGCCGACAATGGCTTGAGCGGCGAAGACGAGCTCATTCTGCGCCGGGTGCAATTTGCCGACGGCCGCACCCGCGCCTTTGTCAACGATCAGCCGGTCAGTGTGCAGGTCTTGCGTGCGCTTGGCGTGGCGCTCGTCGAAATCCACGGTCAGCACGATGAGCGCGCCTTCGTCGAAGCGGCCGCGCATCGCGGACTGCTCGACGCCTATGGCGGCATCGAAGGGGAGGCCGCCGCGGTCGCCGCGCTGTGGGCGCAATGGCGCGAGTGCGAAGCGGCGGTACAAAGCCATCGCGCCGATGTTGAGCGCGCCGGCCGCGAGGCCGAGTGGCTGCGCCATGCCGTTGAAGAGCTCGGCCGCCTGGCGCCGCAACCGGGCGAGGAATCCGCGCTCGCGGAGCGCCGCGCCGCGATGATGCAAGCGGAGAAGGTCGCCGACGATCTGCGCTCGACGCACGACAGCCTCGCCGGCCCGAACTCGCCGGTATCACCGCTTGCAGGCGCGGTGCGGCGTCTCGAGCGGCGGGCCGCGCAGGCGCAGACGCTGGTCGAACCGGTGACCAAGGCCATCGATGCGGCGCTCACCGCATTGGACGAGGCGCGCTTGCAGCTCGAACACGCCTTGCAACTCGCCGACTACAACCCGCAGGAATTGGAAAAGATCGAGGAGCGCTTGTTTGCGTTGCGCGCCGCCGGCCGAAAATACAATGCACCGGTCGACGAACTCGCCGGCCTCGCCCATCGTTACGAAAGCGACCTCGGATTGATCGACGCCGGGGCCGAGCGGCTTGCCGTTCTGGAGCACGAGGCGCGCGAGGCCTCGGCACGATACCGGGCGGCCGCCGAAAAGCTCTCGGCCGCGCGGCGGAGCGCGGCACAAGCCCTCGACAAAGCGGTGAATGCCGAGCTCAAGCCGCTCAAGCTGGAGCGGGCGGAGTTTTCGACGGAGATCAACAGCGAAACCGAAGGCCCCAACGGCATCGATCGCGTCGAGTTCTGGGTCCGCACCAATCCTGGGACGCGGCCCGGTCCGCTGATGAAGGTCACATCCGGCGGCGAGCTCGCCCGCTTTTTGCTGGCGCTCAAAGTGGTGCTGGCCGACCGCGGCTCGGCGCCGACTTTGGTATTCGACGAGATCGATACCGGCGTGGGCGGCGCGGTGGCCGATTCGATTGGCGTGCGGCTCGCCCGTTTGGCCGGCGGCGTCCAGGTGATAGCGGTGACGCACGCGCCACAGGTGGCGGCGCGGGCCGAGCGTCATTACCTCATCACTAAGGACGCTTTCGCCCGTGGCAAACGGGTTGCCACAAGGATCGCAGAACTGCAGGGCGAACGCCGACGCGAGGAAATCGCGCGTATGCTCGCCGGCGCGGAAATCACCGCCGAGGCCCGCGCCGCTGCCGAACGCCTGATCCGCGCCGCGGGGTAGTACACAAAACAGGGACGCGTGGTTATCAATTCCGGGCTGCCGGCGCGGCCGGACTCGGAACGACGGATTATCGCCAGGATGGCACCCAAGAACGCTGCCAAAATCGACGCTTCCAGAGTTGCGGTGGATGAGCTCACCGCTGCACAAGCCAAGGCCGAGCACGCGCGGCTCGAGGCCGAAATCGCCGCGCATGATCGGCGGTATTACCAGGACGACGCGCCGAGCGTCAGCGATGCCGAATATGACCGGCTGCGGCAGCGTTACAGCGCCATCGAAACCCGTTTTCCCCAACTGCGTACCCAGACGAGCCTGACGCAGCGTGTCGGCGCCGCGCCTTCGGCCCGATTCGCCAAGGTGCGCCATGCGGTGCCGATGCTCTCCCTCGATAACGCTTTCGCCGAAGACGACGTGCGCGACTTCGTCGGCCGCATCCGGCGGTTTTTGCGGCTGTCCGACGACGAGGAGATCGCATTTTCCGCCGAGGCGAAGATCGACGGCCTATCGATGTCATTGCGCTATGAGCGCGGCACGCTGGTCACCGGCGCGACGCGCGGCGACGGCAATGAGGGCGAAGACGTCACCGCTAATATCAGGACGCTGGCCGACGTTCCGCAGCGGCTCAAAGGCTGCGGCACTCCCGCGATTTGCGAGGTGCGGGGCGAAGTCTACATGACCAAGCACGCTTTTCTGGCGCTGAACAAGCGGCAGGCCGAAACCGGCGGTCAGATCTTTGCCAATCCGCGCAATTCCGCGGCCGGCTCGCTGCGCCAGAAAGACCCCGCGATCACCGCGTCGCGCCCGCTCGGCTTTTTTGCCTATGCCTGGGGCGAGATGAGCGAAATGCCGGCGGATACGCAGTCCGGCATGATCAAATGGTTCGAGCGTTGCGGCTTTAAAACCAATCCGCTGACCAGATTGTGCCGCGGGCTCGACGCCTTGCTGAAATTTCACGGCGAGATCGAGGCGCAACGCGGGACACTGGACTACGACATCGACGGCGTCGTCTACAAAGTCGACCGGCTCGATTGGCAGGAGCGCCTTGGCTTCGTCTCGCGCTCGCCGCGCTGGGCGATCGCGCACAAATTTCCAGCCGAGCGCGCTATCACGCTGCTCAAGGACATCGAGATCCAGGTCGGCCGTACCGGCGCGCTTACGCCGGTCGCCAAGCTCGAGCCGGTGACGGTGGGCGGTGTCGTGGTCCAGAACGCGACGCTGCACAATGCCGACGAAATCGCGCGGCTCGACGTGCGCATCGGCGACACCGTGCAAATCCAGCGCGCCGGCGATGTCATTCCGCAAGTGCTCGGCGTCATCCTGGAGAAACGTCCGCGCGGCGCCAAAGCCTATGAATTTCCGAAACGTTGTCCCTGTCCGCTGCACACCGAAGTGGTCCGCGATCAGACCGCAACCGGCGAAGAAGGCGCGATCGCCCGCTGCACCGGCGAATTCGCCTGCCCCTATCAGGGGGTCGAGCATCTCAAGCATTTCGTCTCGCGCCGCGCCTTCGACATCGATGGGCTCGGCGACAAACAGATCGAACTATTCTACGAGCACGGCTGGGTCAAAGAACCGGCCGATATTTTCACGCTCGAGGACCGCAACGGCAAAATCCACCTCCAAGACGTCGAAGGTTTCGGCGAAACATCCGTGCGCAACCTGTTTGCCGCAATTTCCGCCCGGCGCGAGATCGCGCTGGAGCGCTTCATCTACGCGCTCGGCATTCGCCATGTCGGCGAGACCACGGCCGTGGCCCTGGCGCGCGGTTATGGCACCTGGCGGGCCTTCCACGACGCCTGCCTCAAGCTTGCTCAAGGCGACGAAGACGTTAAAGCGGACATGGACGCACTCGATCAGATCGGCGACACGGTGATCGACAGCCTGCGCGATTATTTCGCCGAAGCGCATAATCGCCGCCGCGTCGAACGGCTTGCGACGCAGGTCAAAATCCACGCGGCGGAAAAGCCGCGCAGCGATTCCGCGGTTGCCGGCAAGACCGTGGTGTTTACCGGGATACTCGAAAGAATGACGCGAGATGAAGCTAAAGCCTCGGCGGAACGGCTCGGCGCGAAAGTGTCCGGCTCGGTGTCGAAGAAGACTGACTACGTCGTTGCCGGCCCTGGCGCCGGCTCGAAACTTGCCGACGCCAAGAAGCTCGGCGTCAAAGTGCTGACGGAAGACGAGTGGATGAAGCTCATCCGCTAAGCTGCCCCGGATTGAATGGGACAGCGTCGGCTCAGAGTCGTCCCATCAACGCCAGAATGAGCACGATCACGAGTATGAGCCCGACGCCGCCGCCCGGGTAATAACCCCATTCGGCGCTGTAAGGCCAAGTCGGCAAGGCGCCGATCAACAACAGGATCAGAACGATAATCAGAATAGTCGATAACATTGCGTTGCCTCGCGTTTTTCCATGCGGAAAGGCGCACGCAAACAAACGTCTGCTCGGCGCAAAAGTTCCGCTCCCAAAAGCGGCGCGTAAAACGATCGGCGGCGGTCTCAATTTGTTGTTAACGGCGCGCAGACGCTGGAAAGCCACGCGCGCGTCGGCTCATCGACGAGCGGCGCGAGCGAATCGCGCACGCGCACGTGATAGGAATCGAGCCAGGCGATTTCCTCTGGCGTCATCAAGGACGGTTCGACCAAACGCCGGTCGATCGGCGCCAGCGTCAGAGTCTCGAAAGCGTTCAGCGGCTTTTCCGCTTCCGCGACGGCCGGCGCTTCGACGACAAGCACAAGATTTTCAATGCGAATGCCATAAGCGCCGGCGCGGTAATAGCCGGGCTCATTCGACAAGATCATACCGCGTTTGAGCGGCGCGGTGCCTAGCTTCGAAATCTGCGCCGGTCCTTCGTGGACCGACAGGTAACTGCCGACGCCATGGCCCGTGCCATGATCGAAATCCAGTCCATCCCGCCACAGAAATTGCCGCGCCAGCGGATCGAGCTGCGCGCCGGTGATGCCGTCGGGAAACACCGCCCGCGCGATCGCGATGTGACCCTTGAGCACAAGCGTGAAGTTCTTGCGCATGTCCGCGTCCGGCGTGCCGATCGCGACGGTGCGGGTAATATCGGTGGTGCCGTCCTCGTATTGGCCGCCGGAATCGATCAGGAACATTTCGCCGGCTGCAATGCGCCGGTTGGTCCGGCGGGTGACGCGGTAATGCACGATGGCGCCGTCCGGTCCGGCGCCGGCGATAGTGGGAAACGAAATGTCCTTTAACAGCCCGGTGTCGCGGCGGAAGCTCTCCAAAGCCTCGACCGCTTCGATCTCGGTCAGCACCCCGCGCGGGGCTTCGCGATCGAACCAGGCGAGAAAGCGCGTGACCGCGGCGCCGTCACGCAGTTGCGCCGCGCGCGCACCAGCGATTTCGGCGGCGTTCTTTACCGCTTTCATGGGCGCGATCGGATCGGCCGCGCGCACGATTTTGCCGCCGCTCTCGGTCACAGCCCGGGCGATGGCGTCGGGGCACAAAGCCGGATCGAGCATCACCGCGCGTCGGGCTTTGCCCAGCGCCGCAAGATCTCTTTCAAAATCCGCCGCCGCGCGCACGGCGGCCGGCGTTTCGAGCTGCGTGCGCACTGCGCCTGTAAGTTTCTCGGGCTCGACATAGATCGCCGGCCGGCCGGAGCGCGGCACGGTGGCGAAAGCGAGCACCACCGGTACATGCGGCACATCGCTGCCGCGAATGTTGAACAGCCACGACACCGCCTGCGGGTCGGATACGATCAGCACTTCGGCGCGCTTGCCCAGCGCTTCGTTCACGCGCGCGAGCTTGACAGCGGCGTCTTCGCCGGCGTAGCGCAGATCGTGCAACGCCACGGCGCCAAGCGGCGGCGGCGGCCGCTTTTGCCAGAGCGCATCGATCGGATTGTCGGCGACCGCGACGAAGCTGCCGCCGGCGGCGTCGGTTGCTTTGGCGAGGCGCTCGGCGCCCTCGACGGTATGCAGCCACGGCGAATAGCCGAGCTTGGCGCCCGACGGCAGGTTCTCCTCGATCCAGGCCGTGGGCGGATGCTCGACCAAATGTTCGACCGTGAACGCCACGCTATCGACCTCCTCGCGCACCTGCACGAGGTAGCGGCCGTCGACGAAAATCGTGGCGCGATCGGCAAGCACGATGGCGGCGCCCGCCGAGCCGGTAAAGCCGGTCAGCCAGGCGAGGCGCTCGGCGCAGGGCGGTACATATTCGTTCTGGTAACGGTCGGCGCGCGGCACGATGAAGCCGTCGAGTCCGCGACGTTTTAATTCGGCGCGCAGCGCGGCAAGCCGCGGCGCGCTGGCGGCGCGTTCGCTGCGGTCTTCGAACGATTGGAATCGCGCTTCGAACATGTTTGACAATTTACCTTTCCATCCGCTGGACGGGGAGGGCGGACCGATGCTTGAGAACCAGGGTGGTCCAGCCTTCGAGCATGATGCGCCGCTCCAGCTTAAAGTTCGGATAAGCGGCCCGTGCGGCATTGGCCTGGGCGTTCAACAGACCGGAGAGGATGACGCGACCGCGCGGAGCGACAAGACTGGTCAGCGGCCCGGCGAGTTTCTGCAGGGGCGCGAGCAGAATATTGGCGAACACCAGATCGAATGGCGCGCCGGCACGAATAGCCGCGGCGGCGAGACCATCGGCGCGGCAGACGCGTACGAACGGGGCGCTGCCATTAAGCCTTGCATTATCGCGGGCGATCCGTACCGCATGCGCATCGATATCGCTCGCAAGCACGCGGCGGCGAAAGGCGCGGGCTGCGGCGATCGCCAACACGCCGCTGCCGGTGCCGAGATCGAGAGTGCGTGGGGCGCTCGTCACCCTGTGGCCGCCATCCTTCGAGGCTCGCGGAGCTTGCCGTCGGGCCGGCCACTTCGGGCCGGACCCGTTGGCTCGCAGCTCAGGATGACGGGCCACGAGCGACTTACAAATCGCATCCAGCGCCAACAGGCAGCCGCGCGTCGAGCCGTGATGGCCGGTGCCAAAGGCCAGCGCCGCCTCGATCTCGATCCCGAACCGGTTCGGCGGCGCGCAGCCGCGATCATGCACGCCGTGGACGACAAAGCGTCCCGCCGTAATCGGCTTTAACGCGAGGAGACTCTCGGCGACCCAATCTTTGGCGGCGATGCGCTTAAAGCGCAGCGCCGCGCCCGTCGCGGCACCGGCCGCCGATATCGCCAAAGCGCGCACCGCCGCCTCGTTGACACGGGCGCGGAAGTAGCACGTGACGCACCATCGGCCTTGGCCGTCGTCCACAAGGCTGACCGCCGCCGCGTCGGCAAAGAACGCCTCGGCAAAGCAATCGGCGAGCTGGCGCGCCGATTGTTCACCGGCTGTCACCGTCGCGATCATGGTATCTGTGTGCGCAAGCGCTTGGTAATTCATTACGGCATCGAGCGTTTTTTAGAGTTCCCCACTGGATTCACAAGGGCGACGGCGTACGCTTTATTCCCGCAAATGCCAAAAATATTCACCGCGCGATCCACATTTTGTTTGTCACATTTCCACAGCCACCGCCGCTATATTTGCACAACATGGAAAAGATGACCGGAGCCATGAAATGACCGGACTTGGGACGATACTTGCGACAATTGCACCACGCACGCGCCGGCGTTTTTTAATCGCCGCGGCGATTGCCGCGGCCACCTGTGTCGCTGCCTTCGCGTTCGGCCGCGCCGTGGCGCAGACCGCGCCGGATTACGCGAGCCTGCTTGCGGCACCCGACCGCAGCGAAGCCGACCGCGACGCCGACAAGCGCCGCGATCCGGCGCCGTTCCTCGCTTTTGCCGCCCCGCGTCCGGGCATGAAGGTGCTCGATATGGGCGCGGGCGCCGGTTACTCAAGCGAACTGATGGCGCGGGCGGTGGCGCCGAACGGGGTCGTGTTTGCGCAAAATCCGGCGGATCTCGGCGAGCGCGCCAAGGCTGCGTTCCAGGCGCGGCTGGCAACGCCGGCGATGAAGAACGCCATCGCCGACACCGCGCCGTTCGACGATCCAGCTCCGGCGAACGTAGCGGATTTCGACCTGGTCACCTTCCTGTTTTACTACCACGATACAACCTACATGGCCGTCGACCGCGCGCAGATGAATCGCAAATTGTTCGCCGCGCTCAAGCCCGGTGGCATCCTCGTCATCGCCGATCATTCGGCGCTGCCAGGCCAAGGCATCTCAGTCGGCAAGACACTGCATCGTATCGAGGAAGCCACCTTGCGCCAGGAAGTCGAAGCCGCGGGCTTCAAGCTGATCGCCACCGGCGATTTCTGGCGCAATGCCGCCGACTCGCATGACTTCCCGAGCTTCAAGCGCGATATGCCGGTCGACAATTTCGTGCTGAAGTTTCAGAAGCCCTGACTCGTCATTCCGGGGCCGAGCCTGCCTCTCCGCGGAGTCCAAACGCAGGCCGCGGAAACAGGCGAGGAGCCCGGAATCCATAATCACGGCCGAGCACATCATGAACCAATCGTAATTATGAATTCCGGACTCGACGCTTTGCGTCGATCCGAAATGACACGCTACCGCAGCTGGTCTTTCACCTTGTCGAGGCCGGCATTGACGCAATCATCGTCGACGCCGGGCGAGCCCGACACGCCGACGCCGCCGACCACCTGATTGCCGATCTTGATGGGCTGCCCGCCGGGAATGCCAATGATGTTCGGCAGCGTCACCTGCTGATGCGCGACCGACGTCGGATCTTGCAGCTTCTTGGCGTATTCGGCGGTGGGTTGTCGGAAAGTCATCGCGGTATAGGCCTTGCGTCGCGCATTCTCCATCGTATGCGGTGCCGCCTCGTCGCCGCGCATCTCGACGATGGTTTCACCGTCGCGGTCGACCACCACGGCGGAGACGGCATAAGTCTTGGCCGCGCACGCGTCGACCGCCGCTTCGGCAATCGCCTTGGCGATGCTCAGTGACAGATCTTTATGCATGATCAACGCGGCGCTAGCCGGTCCGGCGCAAAGCTCGGCAAGGGCGAAGGCAGAAAAAATAAAGCGGGCACGATGCGGCATAGTTGTGATCCTTTCAGCAGAAATGCGCGTGGTGGGTAGCGAAGTGGTGAGTAGCGACTAGCGAGTGGCTAACACCGATAACGCAGTCCTATTCGCCACGCGCGATTCGCAGCTCATTGCCGCTGCCAGTAGCCCGGCGGACTGTAAGCCGGTGGCGGCTGCGGCCGGTAAGTGGGCAGCGCGTAGCCCGGCTGCGCGGAATACGACTGCCCATAATAGGACTGGCCCTGATAGGGCCGGGCATAGGAACGCTGCGCGTAACCGGGCTGGTAACTGGGCTGCCCATAACTGGGCTGGCCGTAACCAGGTTGGCCATAGCTTGGCTGCCCATAGCCGCGGTCACCGTAATAGGACGAGGACTGACCGCCATAGCCCGTCGCGATCTGGCCGGGCTCCGACGACACGGTCTGGTTGATCGGCAGCCGCGAGCGCGCCGCCGCGCCATTGTCGCCGCCCAGCGTGCGGCCGGCGACCACGACCTTGGTTTCGCCCATGCCTTCCGCCTTGACCAGGTTGAACAGCGTCTGCGCGTGATCGGGCGACAGCCGCACGCAGCCGTGGGATACCGCGCTGCCGAGATGCTTCACGTCGAAAAAGCCGTGGATGGCGTGACCATCGAGATCGAAGAAAATCGCATGCGGCATCGGCGCATTGTCCCATTCCTGGGAGTAATGGTCGGCATCCATGCGGTTCGGCTTGTAGGTGCCGCTCGGCGTGTCATAGCCGGGGCGCCCGGTCGAGACCGGCCAGACGTAACGCTGTGCGCCATCGACCGCAACCGACATCTGCTGGCTGCTCTTGTCGATGGTGATGAGAATGTTGGCGCTCGCGGGGGCTGCGAGCGAAAGGCCGGCGCCAAACACCGAACCAAGCATGGACGCGGCGAGCCAACGGCGCTTCGGCGCTTGGCGCGCATAAAGTTTACCGAACAACATGGAGGACACCCTGATACATGCCGGTCCCCAGCATAAGAAGTCTGTGGCGCCGCTTTAGTTCAAATGTCCGGGAGCGCGCCGGACGGAATGGTGAACGGATTGAGGCAGCACGCGCCCTACATCCCGCCCCGCGAGTGCACCCCACGGCGCTTGCGCGCTCCTTCTCCCCGCTCGCGGGGAGAAGGTTGGGACGAGGGGGCGTTGCCGCAGGGCTCAGACTCGCGGACACGCCCCTCACCCGGATTGCGGAGCTTGTCATCGGACCGGCCACTGCGGGCCGGACCCGTTGGCAATCCGACCTCTCCCCGCGCAGCGGGGAGAGGAAAGCAAGTCACCCCCGCTTGAAAAATTGCACGGCGCGCTCGTTCTTCTGCGCGGCGGCGCGGCTCGCAAACGTGTCGAGATTGCGCCGCCCGTCCGCGAGCTTAGACAAGATCCATAACGCCCTGGATGTGTTCGAGGACTTGCTGTTCCGCTTCATAGCGTTCGGCGGCCTGTGTCGCCAACCATCGGCCGCTGGCCGAAAGCAATTGTTCAAGGGCGTCGCTGACCAGGGGATTAGTATCAAAGTGTCGGGCGATCATACCAAGTCTTCTGCGATAACGATCCGCGGCCGACTCATCGTTGCGGCGAACGGCGTCGCCCATGCCCATGAGCAGGGCCTGTAACAGAAGCCGCTGGGTAGAGGCCATATAACTAAAAGCCGCATAATCCCGATGGGTTTCACTTGCCCCATTCACTTGCCCAAGGAACCTGCGGCTTAGCAATAGCGTAGAAATGCTGCAGCGAATCTAGAACGAAACGCGCGCGCTGCCGGTGGCGGCGAAGCTGTTGCTCTTATCGCTCATGGCGGTGGCTTCGCCGGATGGTGGTGTCGTAACCACGGGGCCGCTGCCGCCGCCTTGCCGAGCACCGGACGCGCGTCTGAGGCATACGACATCGCTACCGAGGGAATGCCGGAAAATGCCGCCTGCGCCTGGTCGGCGACAGGAGAACTCGGCGCGCCGGCAAAGCCCAGCGCCCCACCGCCCGCGCCCGCACTCATGCCGCCGAAGCGGCCCTGCAGCATTTTCCGAGATTTCGCCGGTGAAATTCGTTAGCGACCGATCGGCGAGCGCGAATGTCGTCGGATCGAGTACCGCGACCTGAAAGCCCGAGATAATGCTGCCAGCGACGACAAACGGCGCACCTCTCGTATTGATTCCTAAGCTGCCGGAGGAGGTGTCGATGGTTTGCAGCCAATTGCCGCCCTGAAAATTGACGGTGTTGTTGCTGCTCTCCAGCACGATGGGACCGATCACCGGCCGCCGAGAATATTGGTCAGCGTGGCGCTGCCGCCACCTAACGCGGCAACAGTGATGCCGCCGTTGGCGGTGCCGGAGTTGATGACGGTGGCATTGCCGCCGGCGAACGTCGCCGCCGCAACTCCGCTGGCGCTGCCGGAATTGGTCGCGGTGGCGTTGCCGCTGGCCATTGTCGCTGCCGCAACGCCGGCGGGTCCTACCTGAATTGGTCGCCGTGGCATCGCCCCCATCGTCTCTGCTGCGACATTGCCGGCGGTGGTGCCGGAATTGCTTGCACTCGCATTGCCAGCGCCGAGCGTCTCCGCCACGACACCACCGGTGCTGCTGCCGCTATTGATCGCCGTGGCGTTGCCGCTGCCCTGCGTTCGCGCCTCGAGGAAACTAAAATTTCCGGCATTGGCATCGCCAATAGTGCCCGAATTGCTCGCCATGGCATCGCCACTGACAAGTGTAAGCGCGACCACGTCACTAAAAGCATGGCCAATGCCAGTATCGTTCCCGGTATTAGTCACCGTAGCGTTGCCGCCGCCGGCGCCGGTCTGCGCCAAGATGCCGTTTGCGATATTGCTGCCGGAATTGGTCGCCGTGGCAACGCCGCCGCCGGTCGTCTGCGATGCAAACCCGCTGGCCGTTCCGGAATTGGTCGTTGTGGCGTTCTGGTTTGTCCCTGTCGCGGTATTGGTAAAAAGCGTGGGCGCGTTGCCGGAATTGGTGCAGGTGAGCGGGTCGCTCGTCGGCGGCGTACACATAAACTGCGCCGAGGCGGGAGAACTCGCCAACATCGCAAGGAAGAACAGAACGCCAGCACACTGCCTGCGCATAAGATCGCCGCTCCGCCTTCAACGAGAAGCGCAGTCAGCTTATTACTGGCAATAATTTGTGTTAGCGAACATGAACGCGCGGCTGAAATGGCGCGCCATAAAATTCATGTGGGTTATTGCGCTTAACGGCGTCAGCCCGCTTTCATCTCCGTGGGCGTCGGAATGTATTTCTCCATGCGCGGCGGCGCGCCGTTCTTGCGCATTTCTTCGAGCCAGATGCGGTGGATGCGCGGGTCTTGATCCTCATATTCGATCTGGTCGCCACCCTCCTTGACGCTTTTTGACACCGCCGGCGTGTCGCCCTCGGTGGCGCCGAGGAGCGAAACGCGTTGCGCGCGCATGGTTGGATAGCGCAAGCCCCCAACGGCGGTGGCGAGATAGCGCGCCGGCGCGGGTCCTGTATTGAAGTGCTGATGAAATTGCCGGTCGGCCGGCACGAGCACCATGCCGTGTTTCCAATCGATGCGGCGAAAGTCCTTTTTGTGCTCGTACCACAGCAATGAGAAGCCCTGGCCCATGACGCACATGACGTGAAAGCTCGGCCCGTGCCGGTGCGCCTTCTTGTAGGTGCCGACCGACATTTCCGAAATGTGCGCGTGCATGGTGCCGTCGGCGAGCACGAACATGATATTGGTCCCGCCGCCGCCGCGATCGCCCCAGCTTTTCAGCTCGATCGCGGTGAGGTCCGACACGAAATTGGTTTCCCACATGTGATTGCCCGGCCGCACGGTGATGAGGCTACCTTCGCCGGAGAAATATTCGCGCTTTCCCGCGCGCTCGCTGAAATCGAACTCGCAAGCGAAGACGAAATCTTCGTTGTGGAAGACATTCATCACCATCGGCAGGTTGGTGGTGCTGACCAAAAGCGCGCGCTCGCCGCCGCTGCCGTTGAAGTGGCGATACTTGGCGTTGAGCGGAATGGCGAACAGGCTTTTCTCGCCCCATTCGAAGCTGCGCCGGCTGCCGTCGGCGAATTCGAGTTGCGTCGAACCGTGGCCTTCGAGCACATAGACGACCTCTTCGTAGAGATGGCGCTGCGGCGCCGTCGATTGGCCCGGGCCGATATCGAACAGAAACATATTGGCGAAATCGCCGCGGCCCTTGAGATGCACCGCCGCGCCGTTAACGCCGTAACGCGGCCACGGCGCGGTTTCGACCGCGAACAAGTCCACGCCATAGTCCTCGGTGACCGAAATGCCTTCGCCGGCGAGCCAATCGAGATAAGGATCGACGCCGTAGCGCGGTTTAGTTTCGCGCGGACCAGCTTGCGGCGTCTCGCGGACGTTCATGCGCTTCCTCCAGCCGTCAGCGGAGACAATCATAATCGATTGCCGCGGCTTGTCATCGCCTTCGCCGGATTACGCAAACAACAGCGACTTGATCACGACCGGCACCACGCCGGACGGCGCGATCAGTTCGCCGAGATCGATGTAGTCGAGCTCATGCAATTCCACGCCATCGAGACAAACGATCTTTCCGGGCCAATTGAGCTCGCGATGCATGAGCCGGCCAAACGTCTTGCCGATGTCGCCGTCGATCGCCAGCAGCAACAGCTTGATCTGATCCCGCGCCGGCTGCAAGGCGCCGAGAATGGCTTCGCCGGCGGCGCGCAAGCGCGAATATTCCGGATCGCCGCGCCAGGTGAATGCGATCGTAACGCCGGGGACATTATCGAGATCGATTTCCTCCAGGCCGGTGCGGATTTCCGCCGCGATCCGCTCGCGATCGAGGCGCCCGGCATCCATCGTCACGTGCACGACCGGTACATTGCGCACGGGGAGCACGTAAGGATCGGGCAGGTAAATGGTCTTGCCGCTGAGCTGCACCGTGAACTGCGATGCGCCGATCACGGTGGCGCGGATGCGCTGGCCCGGATCGATCAGCGGCAAGCCGGAGCGGGCACTGAGTTCGTGCGCCAGCGCCTGCGCGAGCGGCTGGGCAATGTCGCCGAACGCGGAATCCTCGTGGCCGAATATGTATTCGGCGACGCCGCCGGAGAGCGTTAGCGCGGCAGGCTCAGCTTTGCGTGGCAGCGGTTCGGTGAGCAAAAGCGAGTGCGCCAGCGGGTCGAGCGGCGCGTCACAGATGATATCCGCCGCGGCCGCGACGAGCCGCTGCACGATCCGGCTGCGGACCGTTGCATCGGCAAGTGCCGCCTGCGACAATTGCAACGACAAATCATCGGCAGCAAGCCGTGCGGCGTGATCGATGCGCGTCCAGTCGCCGCGCGTATCCATGGCAACGAGACGCCCGCCGACCGCAAAGGCCGCTAGTCCGACAATCGTGCCGCGGTCGATCAGCGCCAGCTTGGTCGTGCCGCCGCCGATATCGACATGCAACACGGCGATCCCGCGCTGTTTCGAGGCCGCCACGGCGCCCGAACCGTGCGCCGCCAGCCGCGCTTCGAGCTTGTGGCCGGCGCTGGCGCACACGAATTTCCCCGCTTGCGCGGCGAACAGTTCGTCGATGGCGCGCGCGTTTTTGCGCTTAATCGCCTCGCCGGTGAGGATGACGGCGCCGCCGTCGATCCGATCCTTGGTGAAACCGGCGTCGCGGTAGCAGCGGTCGATGAAGTCGCCGAGTATGGCGGCGTCGATCAGATCATCCGCACGAAACGGCGTGATGAGGATCGGCGAGCGCCACACGACCTCGCGGCCGGTCACGACAAAACGGCTCGAATGCGCTTGCGCTTGTCGCTGCAAGGCAAGTTTTGCAAACAACAAATGCGAGGTCGAACTGCCGATATCGATGCCGACCGTCGTGAACGCCAGATTGTCTTGCGCCCAGATCGTCCGCCCGACGGCGGCGCGTTCGGCCAGCGTCTCGCTATGCTCGTGGGAAAAGTCGGTCTCGTGCATCGGTGAAGCAATAGCGCGCAACCGGCCATCGGCGCTAGGGCGGAA